>CAZVWG010000071.1:0-7010 GCA_964630675.1 uncultured Ruminococcus sp. | reverse complement strand
TATCATTTGAATAAATGTGGTCGGGCACAGTTCGTGTCTCACCGCAAATATTACAACTATCATCACAAGCATTGCTGTAAATATGGGTTACTGTTCTTATCTCACCACAGATATTGCACGTTGTATCACACTGATTTGTATAACTGTGTCCTGAAACATATCTTATTTTGCCGCAGCCATTGCAATTACTATCACAAGCATTATCATAAATATGCTCGTCTGTTACCTCACGCGTCCATTCGCAATTGTTGCAACCAGCATCACAATCACCTCCATATGTATGCTGACTGCTTTTACATGTATTATAATGCCAGACTGCATTCTTAAAAAAAGTAGTCATTCCATTGTCGCGCACAAATGCAATTTTTTCCTTATCTTCTTCGCCGCCTTCATACCATATGTCAGTAAACGCCATTTCCGTTCCAATAAATGCCGCATCATCCGTTCCTATATATCTAAGGCTCAAAGGCCAAAACATGATTTTTAAACTTGTGCAATTGACAAAACAAAAATCCCCTATACCTCTTAAACCTTCAGGGAAGGTTATGCTTGTAAGATTAGTGCAATGATCAAATGTATACCAACCTGTCAAAGTAACACTATCTGGGATAGTATATGAAATATCTTTTTTTGCAGCGGGATACTTTTTAATTACTGTGATTTCTTTATTAAATAGCACACCGTCTATTGAACAAAAATTATTATTATTTTCATCAACATTTATTTCTATAAGGCTGCTGCAAGAATAAAACGTGTCTTCCCATATGGATACGACACCACTGCCAATAACTACGCTTGTAAGGCTTTTACAATTTTTAAAAGTACGACTTCCTATAGCTGTAACGCTGTCAGGTATTGTTATACTTGTAAGTCCGTCACAATCCTCAAACGCACTATTGCCTATATATGTAACAAAATACCCTCCCAAAGTGTCAGGAATGATTACATCGCCGCTGATAGATTTATCAACAGCGGTTATAACAGCCCTACCATCCGACACAGTGTAGGTATAGTAACCCTCAGTCGCCGCGCTAACGGTAAATGTAAACGCACCAAGCGGTATTGCCGATATAATCAATATTATTGTAAGCAAAAGTGATAACAGTTTTTTCATTTTAATATTCCCCTGTGAACACATAATTTTCTACACAAAACAATTTTACTACTTTTTGAGCTAAATCGTCACTTTGTGGCAGCAAAATTGTGCCTTGCCCAGCTAAATTAAACTCGCAGGCAGTTCAGATCAGTTTGGTTAATGCAACCAAAGTTTGCATTATTTCATAAACTCATACATTGCGCGGTAGCACATATATACGTCAAGCTTTGCTGTTGTCTCATATGGCGCGTGCATAGAAAGCACGGGCACACCAAGGTCGATTACGTCAACACCCAAGTTTGCCACATACATAGCAACGGTACCGCCGCCGCCCGCATCTACCTTGCCGAGCTCACCTGTCTGCCAGATAATTCCCGCATTATCAAGCATTGCGCGAACCTCTGCAACGTATTCGGCAGAAGCATCAGATGTGCTGCCCTTTCCGCCGCCACCCGTGTACTTGGTAACAACAACGCCATAGTTTAAAAAGCTCGCATTTCTGCGCTCCATAACATCCTGAAATGTCGGGTCGGTACCCGCGTTAACATCGGCAGACAAGCATTTTGAATTGCGAAGCGCAACCGTTTCGTCACACCCCTGCATTACACAAATATCGTGAACCACATGTGGTAAGAAATCCGACTGCAAGCCCGTATTGCCCATAGAACCGATTTCTTCTTTATCGGTAAGGATAGCAATAGCGGTCTTTTGGGGTGCTTCTACCTCTAAAATAGCGGTAAGTGCGGGATAAGCGCAAACTCTATCATCCTGACCGTAAGCGCCAACGAGTGAACGGTCAAAACCGATGTCACAAGCCTTTGCGGCAGGCACAAGTTCAAGCTCTGCCGAGAGAAAATCTTCTTCGGTAATACCATATTTTTCATTCAAAATCTTAAGAATATTCAGCTTTACAAGCTCGCTACCCTCATCACTCTTAAAGGGCATACTGCCGATGAGAACATTAAGCTCTTCACCGCGGATACCGTCAGAGAGCGTGCGCTTGCTTTGCTCGCGTGCAAGGTGAGGAAGAAGATCGTTGATAACAAACTTGGGGTCAGTGTCATCTTCACCGATATTAACCTCTACCACACTGCCGTCCTTTTTAGCAAAAACACCGTGAAGTGCCAATGGCAATGCAGTCCACTGATATTTCTTTATACCACCGTAATAGTGTGTTTTAAAGAGAGCCAACTCGAGCTCTTCATAAAGCGGGTTTGGTTTTAGGTCAAGGCGGGGTGAGTCAACATGAGCGGCTGTAATGTTAATACCGTTATCAGCAGACTCCTTGCCGATTACTGCAAAGGCAACTGTTTTACCGCGATTGTTAAAGTATACCTTATCACCGACGTTATACTTTTTGCCTATAACAAAAGGAACAAATCCCTTTGCTTCGGCAATGGCGATTGCTGCAGTCACAGCCTCGCGCTCGGTTTTAGCGGCATCAAGATATGCCTTATAACCCTCGCAATACTCCTGCATTTTAGTAAGAGTTGCATCATCGGTCTTAAGTAGACCGTTCTTTTTTTCATAAAAGAGTTTTTCTTTTAAATCTTTTACTGTATCAGACATCTTTGTATTCCTCCAACAATTTATTTAATAGTTTTTGTATTTTTAAATTAAGAACCGAAAGTTCGCAATCATTATACACTATATTATTTGTTTTTTCTATATAAAAATTATCGTCTTTGCCTGCTTTTATACGCAAATCGGCAGCATCTTCATCAAGATTATCACGTTTCATAATGCGTTTCTTCCGCGTCTTTTCATCAGACAGTACAACAATTATCTCGTCGCAAAGACTATCTGCGCCGCTTTCAAAAAGCGTTGGTGCGTCAAGCAATACCCTGTCACCCGTTATTTCCTCCCGAACAAGCAACATAATATATGGCAAAAGGGTTTTGTTTAAAAGCTCGGTATTTTCGGGTGTGGAAAAAGCAATTTTTGCCAATGCTTTTCGGTTTATTGTTCCGTCACTGTTTAAAATATCGGAACCAAAGGCAACCACCAAAGCCCCGTGACCTGCGCTGCCCTTTTCTACCGCAACGCGAGCGAGCTTGTCACAATCAACAACCTTAAAACCCAATTCCTGTGCTACTGCCGTTACACTGCTTTTGCCTGCCCCTGTAGGACCTGTTAACCCCACTACAAAACTCATAATTTTATCACCTCAAAGCCACAAGCACGGATAAGTCTATTGTAAACTGCAAGACCTACACCATCTTTGCTTGGCGCATGAATATAAACCTCTTTTACGTCAAATGAGTCTATATCACGCAAGCACGAAAATACGTTTTGCGCAAGTGTACTCTCATTTCGTTTTGAACCATAAGAAATTTTAGGAATGCTTATGCTGTAATATTCCTCTTCAAAGCATATTGCAGCACAGTCATTTTTTGAATTTACAAACTGCACAAAACTGTTGCTGCAACCCTCCACCAATATTGCACGTGTTTTGGGCGCGTAATGCTTGTATTTCATACCTGGGGATGCCGCCGTCTCTCCATCTTTTAGTTGTTCGAGCACTGCATCATCAATAACGAGGTCGGGTAAAATTTTTCGCAACTGCTCGGGTGTTACGGCACCCGGGCGCAAAAGTCGGGGTTTATCCCCCACAAGCGACACAACAGTGGACTCAACCCCCACGGTACAATCACCGCCTACGACCACAGCATCAATTTTACCTTCAAGGTCGGCTATAACGTGAGCCGCTGTTGTAGGACTGGGACGTCCTGAAGTGTTAGCGCTGGGTGCCGCAAGGGGCAAGCCGCTTGCAGTTATAATATCACAAATCGTCTTTTCACTTGGGTATCTTACCGCTACTGTGTCAAGCCCTGCTGATACACTATCGGCTATTTTGTCACCCTTTGGCAATACCATGGTAAAAGGTCCCGACCAGAAGGCATCGGCGCAGCGGTATGCCGCATCGGGTATATCACGCGCAACATCATTTAACATATCTAAGCTTGATATATGAACTATAAGCGGGTTATCCTGCGGTCTTCCCTTTGCCTTAAAAACTGCCTTTATGGCATCATCACTATAAGCCGATGCCGCAAGTCCGTAAACTGTCTCGGTAGGAACGGCTACAATGCCACCGCCATTTAATATTTCAGATGCAACATTTACAGTGTTTTGGTAATCGTTTATTGCATCTAACTTTAAAGTTTTCATTTAAGAATTCTCCTGCGCTTTTAAGGCTTCGGCACGATAATGTGTGGTAAGGCCGTCAACAATCTCATCAATATCACCGTTTAAAATGCTGTCAATTTTATAAAGGGTAAGACCTATACGGTGGTCGGTAACACGACCCTGCGGATAGTTGTAGGTGCGTATACGCTCGCTACGGTCGCCTGTACCTACCTGTGCTTTGCGGTCAGATGCAAGTGCCGCGTCGGCTTTTTCCTTTTCGGCATCATAAAGACGAGCGCGCAATACCTTAAGCGCCTTTTCTTTGTTTTTAAACTGGCTACGTTCATCCTGACACTCAACAACCACTCCTGTGGGCAAATGTGTCACACGTATAGCAGATGATGTCTTGTTGATGTGCTGACCGCCGGCACCGGAAGATCGGAAGGTGTCGATTTTAAGGTCGGCTGGGTTAAGCTCAAACTCTACCTCATCAGCCTCAGGCAGTACCGCCACAGTTACGGTAGAGGTGTGAATACGACCCTGTGTTTCGGTATCGGGTACGCGCTGAACACGGTGAACACCGCTTTCATACTTAAAACGCGAGTATGCGCCCGCGCCCTCTATCATAAAGCTAATTTCCTTATAGCCGCCAAGCTCGGTTTCGTTGGCATTGGTAATATCAATATGCCAACGCTTAGATTCGGCATACATTGAGTACATTCTGAAAAGCGACCCAGCAAAAAGCGCCGCCTCTTCGCCGCCCGCACCACCGCGTATTTCTACAATAACGTTTTTATCATCGTTGGGGTCTTTAGGCAACAATAAAATTTTAAGCTCGTCAGCGCTGGTTGCAATTTTTTCTTTCGCCGCGCTAAGCTCTTCCTCGACAAGTTCCTTAAAATCCTTGTCAAGACCGCCTGCTTCAAGCATTTCGAGCGCTTCTTTTTCAGCCTTTACAGCCGCGCAGTATTCGCGGTATTTTTCTACAATGGGTGTCAGCTCGCTATGCTCCTTCATAAGTTTTGTAAACAAAGCATTATCGCTTGCAACCTCAGGACGAGTAAGCTCGACACCGATTTGCTCATAGCGGTTTTCTACCGCTGAAAGTTTTTCAAACATTAGTTGTTCTCTCCATTAGAAACCAAAATCTTTTTTATGCTTTTTTCGGCAGTCTTTCGCGGAAGCATTACCTCATGACCGCAACCGTTACAACAAATTTTAAAATCCATTCCCACACGGCGCACGGTAAATGTATTGCATCCGCAAGGATGATTTTTTTTCATTTGTATAACGTCACCTACATTTATATTCATAATACTTCTCACCGCCTTTATTTATCTAGCATAATATTATATCCTAAATTATGGATAAAGGCAATATTTTTGTGCAAATAATGCTGTTCTATTCTCGGTAGAGTCTGATTTTAAGTTTGTAGAACAGGCAAAACTCGTTGTAGATTGCCTTTACTATAGCGGCTTTATATAATGAACATATCGTTTTTTTCAAAGGAGCATCATTATGAATTTTAAAATCGTTACCGACTCTTCATCGGATATGTTAAATTTTGATACCGTGCCATTTGCCGTAGCACCGCTTAAGATAGTGACCGACCAAAAGGAATACAGCGACGACACAAAACTTGATGTTGCAGCCATGGTAGATGACCTTTTAAGATATAAGGGCAAATCATCTTCCTCGTGTCCCAATACAGACGAGTGGCTCACCGCCTTTGGTGACGCCGACAGAATTTTTTGTGTAACTATTACCGCCACGCTTTCAGGCTGTTATAATGCGGCTTGCGTTGCAAAACAAATTTACGAAGAACAATACCCCGAACGAAAGGTTTTTGTAATAAATTCACTTTCAACAGGACCTGAAATGAAGCTTATTATCGAAAAAATAGCCGAACTTATAAAAAACGGTAAAGCTTATGAGGATATCTGCAAAGAGATAACTGCCTACACCGATAAGACAGGTCTGCTTTTTATGCTGGAATCGATGAAAAATCTTGCCAACAACGGCAGAGTAAGTCACCTTACTGCTAAGGCGGCTGGACTGCTGGGCATCCGTGTTGTAGGAAAGGCGAGTGAACGAGGCGATTTGCAACCGCTGGATAAATGTCGCGGCGAACAAAAAGCGCGCGCTACAATACTAGACCGACTTCGCGAAGAAGGTTTTGCAGGCAGTAAGGTGCGAATTGCACACTGTATTAACCCTGAATTTGCACAAACATTAAAAGATGCGCTTATAAAAGAATTTGGAAACATTGATATCGAAATTTACGATTGTCGGGGTCTATGCAGTTTTTATGCCGAAAAGGGCGGAATACTTATAGGGTTTGAAAAAGAATAAAATTAAAACGGATGCTTCAGCATCCGTTTTAATTTTATTTATTAAGTATATAATCAAGCAATGCACTGCAGCCCTTTTCAACTTCCCTTTCAGTAGTTTCAAAATCGCCGCTGTACCACGGGTCTGCAACATCGTGCGGTGTATTTGTAAAATCAAGCAAACGGCTGTATTTACCCTGTGTGTCGGTTGCGATATAACCCATATTGCGCAAATTTTTGCTATCCATACAAACTATATAATCAAATTTATCATAATCGGCGCGTGTCATTTGACGGGCGTGTTTACCGCTACAATCAATATCGCGCGCCGCTAAAATGCGCTTTACGGGCGGATAGACGCCATTGCCGATTTCCTCGGTAGAGGTTGCCGCCGATTCTATATAAAAATCATTCTGAAGTCCGTTTTCGCGCACCAATTCTTTCATCAAAAACTC
>CAZVWG010000070.1:0-7081 GCA_964630675.1 uncultured Ruminococcus sp. | reverse complement strand
GCAAAGGCACGTCGTGCTCACCTTGAAAAGCTTGTTGAGCTTTACGGTAAATAATAAGTGATACTTAGGTCTTAAGTAAAATAATCCCACCATTCGCTGAAGTGAACGGTGGGATTTTATTTTATTCGTTTTTAAAATTAATCTTGAAAAAAGGAAATTTGCTAGGTATAATATAGTTAGCATATGGTAACTGAGGTGATAACAAAATGCAAAAATTTAAGGTCACGGGTATGAGCTGTGCGGCATGCAGTGCACGTGTTGAAAAGACGGTAGGCGGTGTTGACGGCGTAACACAGTGTAATGTCAATCTGCTTACGGGTGATATGACTGTAAATGACGGCGCTGATGCTCAGGCTATAATTGATGCGGTTATTTCTGCAGGATATGGTATTGAGCATAGTGCTCACAAGCAAAAAAATGCGGAAGCTGCCAATGATAGTGATTCTAACAAAAAGGTTTTGTGGCGGCTTGCAATTTCTTGTGTTTTGTTAATTGTGCTGATGTATTTTTCTATGTTTCACAATATGTGGGGCGCGCCGCTACCCAATATTTTAGCGAATAATTATTTGGTACAGGCAATGATTCAGATGTTGCTTACAACTGCCGTAATGGTTATAAATCAAAAGTTTTTTATTAACGGTTTCATGGGGCTTATAAATCGTGCGCCTAATATGGATACTTTGGTATCACTGGGCTCTGCGGCGGCATATGGCTATAGTGTTGCAAATATATTTTTAATGACGATTGCCGATAATAATACAGCAAGACACCTATTGCATAGCATGTATTTTGAGTCGGCGGCAATGATTTTAACGCTAATTACGGTTGGAAAGTTATTGGAGGGTTACGCAAAGGGTAAGACCACTAATGCTATAAAATCGCTTTTAGAATTAGCCCCAAAAACTGTCACTCTTTTAAAAGACGGTAAAGAAACAACGGTGAATGCCGATGAGGTTTTAAAAGACGATATCTTTGTAATTTTACCCGGTGAAAGCTTTGCCGTAGACGGAATAGTGCTTGAAGGTAGTAGTGCGGTTGATGAATCGTCCTTAACAGGCGAGAGTATGCCGGTGGATAAAACTGTGGGAAGCCGAGTATCATCGGGCACAATCAACAATACAGGTAGGCTGATGTGCCGTGCCATAGCGGATGCAGAGAATAGCACGCTTGCTAAAATTGTAAAGATGGTTAGTGATGCTGCGGCTACCAAGGCGCCTATTGCCCGTATAGCAGATAGGGTGTCGGCGGTGTTTGTGCCCGTGGTGTTGGTGATTTCGGTGTTAACACTTGTTGTATGGTTGCTTTTAGAAAAGGAATTTGGCTTTGCGATAGCACGCGCCATATCGGTGCTTGTAATTAGTTGTCCTTGTGCGTTAGGACTTGCAACACCTGTTGCTATAATGGTTGGCAGTGGTGTCGGTGCAAAAAACGGTATACTCTTTAAATCAGCATCAGCACTTGAAGTATGCGGCAAATGTGACATAGTGGTTCTTGATAAAACCGGCACAATTACCGTTGGTTTACCTGAGGTTACCGATGTTTTGCCCATTAATAATACCGAAAAAAATAAACTCTTGCAGATAGCATACACACTTGAATCTAACAGTGCACACCCGCTTGCAACAGCAGTAAACAGCTATGCAAAGCAAAACGGTATTGCTACCTTGAACAGTAGCAATTTTACCGAAACTGCAGGCTTTGGTGTAAGCTGCAATATAGATAGCGGACTGTGTTTTGGTTGTAGTGTGGGTTCCGCAAAAGAAAAGGGAATTGATATCAAGGATATATCAGATATTACTGATAAATTATCAAATGAAGGTAAAACACCCTTGCTTTTTGTCGAGAATAATACTTTGATCGGTATTATTGCGGTTGCAGATGCTGTAAAAAATGATACACACAAGGCAATAAACGATTTTAAAAAATTCGGATTGCGTGTGGTGATGCTTACGGGCGATAATCCAAAAACCGCAAATGCAGTAGCTAATCAGGTGGGTATAGATGAGGTAATAGCTGAGGTTAAGCCCGATGGCAAAATGGCGATGGTAAACAAACTGAAAACACAGGGCAGAGTGATTATGGTAGGCGATGGTATAAATGATGCGCCTGCGCTTACCACGGCTGATATAGGAATGGCTATCGGTAGCGGTATGGATATAGCAGTAGAGTCAGCCGACATTGTGCTTACACACAGCAGTCTTTGTGATGCTGTAGCTGCTGTCAGATTGAGCCGTAAAACACTTATAAATATTAAGCAAAATCTATTTTGGGCATTTGTTTATAATATTATCGGTATACCGCTTGCAGCGGGAGTGTTTATCGGTATGCTTGGCTGGGAACTAAATCCAATGTTTTGCGCGGCGGCTATGAGCCTGTCAAGCTTTTGCGTAGTAACAAATGCTCTGCGTCTTAATTTTTGTAAGATAAAAAACAAATCCCAAAAGGAGAAAGATAAAATGAACAGGATTATTAAAATAGAGGGACTTATGTGCCCACACTGTGAAGCGCACGCTAAAACTGCTTTAGAAAATATAGGCGGCGTTACCGTACTTGAGATCAGTCATAAGACGGGTATTGCTAATGTAGAAATTAACGACAATGTGGATGATAGCGCGCTTAAAAATGCCATCGAATCTCAGGGATACAAGGTTGTAGAAATTAAATAATTATCATAAAAATTTAATGGGGCTGTACCTATTGGTACAGCCCCATTGTTATGGCAGATAATATTTTAATTTAAGCCTGTAGCCTTAAGATAATCAGCATATGCCGTTTCCCAAAGTTCGTTATCATTTGGGGTATAGGTCTTGAGCTCGGTGGAATCTGAAACAACCTTACGCAACTCTGTAAAATCTTTGATTTCGCCTAAGGCATTGAAAGCCACACCGATATTACCCATAACTGTCGCTTCGGTAGGACCTGCGAGCACGGGCACATTACAAGCATCGCTTGTCATCTGACAAAGCAATCTATCCTTGATACCGCCGCCCAAAATGTTGATGCTGTGGTATTTTTTGTCACCCATAGCATTCAGTGTGTTAAAGGTATATTTGTACTTCATTGCAAGACTTTGGTAGATGCAGCGCATAATTTCACCGCGAGTTTGAGGCACATATTGACCAGTCTTTTCGCAGTATTCTTTTACTCTGCGGGGCAGGTTGCCTGCAGGCTCAAAAGCGGGGTCATCAACATTGATAAAGCACTTGAACGGCTCGGCAGCGAGTGCCTCTTTTTCAAGCACATCAAAGCCAACCTCTTGACCTTCGCGACGAAACTGACGGCGTGATTCTTGAATAAGCCATAATCCCATAATATTTTTAAGGAAGCGTGTCGTGTCTTCAAAACCGCCCTCGTTTGTAAAGTCGGCTTTTGCGGCTTCGGCTGTAAGGATAGGTGTTTTACTTTCGATGCCAAAGAGACTCCATGTGCCACAGCTGATGTAAACAAAGTCGTCGCGGTCAGAGGGTGTGGCAGCCACTGCAGATGCCGTATCGTGAGATGCTACCGCAATTACAGGCACCTTTCCGCAACCGAGTTCTTCGCAAATTTCGTCAGAAAGAAGCCCATAAACACTACCGGGTTTGGTAATGGGCGCAAAGATATTTTTCGGTAGACCTAATTGCTCGATAAGCTCAAAATCCCAATCCTTTGTATATGGGTTAAGTAGGTTAGATGTAGAAGCAATGGTTGCTTCCTCTTTCATTTCACCCGTAAGCATATAGCCAAAGAGATCGGGCATCATAAGCATTTTGTCGGCGCGCTCTAATACCTCAGGCTCATTGAGTTTTAAGTACATTAACTGATAAATTGTATTAAAATGTATAAACTGCAGACCTGCTTTACTGTAAAGGTCATCTTTAGAAATTATCTCAAAAACCTTTTCGGGTATTTTGTGTGTGCGGCTGTCACGGTAGTGGTACGGGTTTGCAAGAAGTCTGCCGTTTTGGTCCAAGAGACCAAAGTCAACACCCCAGGTATCAATGCTGATAGCGTCAAAACCACCCTCGTTTACAGCCTTGGTAATGCCTGTCTTAATTTCAAAAAAGAGACGGAGTACGTCCCAATACATACTACCGCGAACTACGACGGGGTCGTTAGAAAAACGGTGAATTTCCTTCATTATAATTTTGCCGTCCTCAAGAGACGAAATCATTGCTCGACCGCTTGAAGCACCAAAGTCAAAAGCGAGAACTTTTTTCATAAATAATCCTCCAAAATAAATGTATAGTATAAATATATCAAAAAAATTAGGATTTGTCCATATCTTACTTGTAAAAAAATGTATTTATATATATAATATAGGTATGAAAGATTTATGGACTCACTTAAAAGAAACTAAAAAGCCCATAGTGCTTTACGGTATGGGTAACGGCGCCGATAAAATTATGTCGGTGCTTGATAGGTATGGCATAAAGGTATCGGGTGTTTTTGCATCCGATGGTTTTGTGCGTCAAAAAATCTTTCACGGATTTTGCGTTACTGATTATAAGACCGCTAAGCAGAACTTTGGAGATATGATAGTATTGGTGTGCTTTGGTAGCAGTCTTCCCGATGTTATAGGCAATATAAAGCGAATTTCCTCCGAACAAGAGTTGTATGCGCCCGATGTTTCGGTATATGGTGATGTGCTTTTTAATATGGAATATGCTTTGCAAAATCGGGAGCAGTTAGAGTGGGTTTATAATCGGCTTGCCGACGATACTTCAAAAAATGTTTTTCAAAATGCCGTTATGTATAAACTGACGGGCAAGATAGATTACCTTTTTGAATGTGAAACGCCGCCGCAAGAGGTATACGAAAGTATATTGAGTTTGGGTAATGATGAAACGTATTTTGATTTAGGCGCATATAGAGGCGATACGGTCGAGGAATTTTTATCGGTGGTCGACGATTATAAAAAGATAATAGCTGTTGAACCCGATAAAAAGACCTATAACAAGCTTTGTTTTGCTACCAAGGATATTAAAAATATTGAAAATATAAACGCTTGTGTCAGCGATATAGATGGTGAAGCAGAGTTTGAAATGAATGGTTCGCGTGGCTCAACGATTGGCAGGGGCGATAGTATTGTGAATTCGGTAACTATTGATTTGCTTGCAAAAAAAGAAGCACCCTCGTACATAAAAATGGATATTGAAGGCGCTGAGGCTGCCGCAATAAGCGGTGGTGTGATTACAATAACAAATCACAAGCCCAAAATGCAGATTGCTGCCTATCATCGCAGTGAGGATTTGGTTTTACTGCCTAAAAAGATTTTGGATATGCGCTCTGATTATAAAATTTATTTGCGTCATTTTCCATCACTTCCGTGTTGGGATATGTCGTATTACTTTATATAACGCAAAAAAATGTCGTTTTGTTGTAATTTAACACAATATAAACGGCTTTTTTTCTTGACACAGTATAAATATAGTGGTAAAATTATGAAAGATAAGTTTAGACAGTATTGGTGGAAGTTTTGGCGAAATTCTGCTTGTACCCTAATATTTATTGAACCGGGGGTTTAACAGCGGTCCCCGACAGACTTTTATTTTTACATCTGTAAAACCGCTTTATTATATAAAGGAGGGATTTAATTGCCCGATATGACCACATTGTTAATATCCGGTGGTGTTGCTCTGGTTATTGGTGTTATAGGCTTTTTTGTAGGCTCGGCTGTTCGTAAGCATTCTGCAGAAAAGACCATTGGTTCTGCCGAAACCGAGGCAAAACGCATACTTAATGATGCAATGAAAACCGCCGAAACCCGCAAGAAAGAAACCTTGCTTGAAGCAAAGGAAGAAATCCATCAGCTCCGTCAGGATACTGAAAAGGACCTTCGCGAGAGAAGAGCAGAGGTACAAAGACAAGAGCACCGTATTCAGCAAAAAGAGGAAACCCTTGACCGCAAGATAGACAATCTTGAGGCAAAGGAAGAAAAACTTCAGGAAAAGGCAAAGCAAATTGATGTAAAGATGGAAGAGTGCGAGCAGCTCAAACGCAGTCAGCTTGAAATGCTTGAAAAAATTTCAGGTCTTTCAAAAGAGCAGGCAAAGGCAAATCTTTTGCAGATGCTTGAGGGCGAGCTTTCTCACGAAAAGGCTGTAAAGATTATGGAATTTGAGCAGCAAACCCGTGAAGAATCCGATAAGCTTGCTCGCGAGGTTATTGCCCACGCTATTCAGCGCTGTGCCGCTGACCACTCATCTGAAATTACTATTTCTGTGGTACCGCTTCCTAACGACGAGATGAAGGGCCGTATCATTGGCCGCGAGGGTAGAAATATTCGAGCTATCGAAAATGCAACAGGTGTTGACCTTATCATTGATGACACCCCCGAGGCAATCACTGTATCAAGCTTTGAGCCTATTCGCCGTGAGATTGCGCGTGTAACACTTGAAAAGCTTATTGTTGACGGCAGAATACATCCTGCAAGAATTGAAGAGACCGTTGCCAAGGCTACCGCTGAGGTAGAGGCTATAATCAAGCAGCAGGGTGAACGCGCTATGGTAGAAAGCGGTGTGCATAACCTGCACCCCGAGCTTATTAAACTTTTAGGTCGTTTGCACTTCCGTACAAGCTACGGTCAGAATGTGCTTAATCACTCGCTTGAGGTTTGCTACCTTTCGGGGCTTATTGCCGCCGAGCTTGGCGTTGATGTAACGCTTGCGAAGCGCGCGGGATTGCTCCACGATATCGGTAAGGCGATTGACCACGAGCAAGAGGGCTCACACATTCAGCTTGGTGTTGAGGCGGCTAAAAAGTATCGTGAGAACGAAACCGTTGTTCACGCAATTCACGCTCACCACGGCGATGTAGAGGCTAAGACTGTTATTGCCTGCATTGTTCAGGCGGCTGATGCTATAAGCGCCGCACGTCCGGGAGCACGTCGTGAAAACATAGAAAGCTACATTAAGCGTCTTGAAAAGTTAGAGGAGATCGCCAAGTCCTTTAACGGTGTAGAAGACTCTTATGCTATTCAGGCGGGTCGCGAAATACGTATTCTTGTTAAACCTGAGGCTGTAAATGATGACCAGATGGTTATTATGGCACACGATATTGCTCAAAAAATTGAAAATGAGCTTGAATATCCCGGTCAGGT
>CAZVWG010000069.1:0-7423 GCA_964630675.1 uncultured Ruminococcus sp. | reverse complement strand
CAATATCACTTCTGCAAAGCAGAAATATCACTATGCCGTTAGGCATAATATCACTAAAAAACTGTAGTGGTCCGAACGCACAGGTCAAAAAATAAAAAGGCATTGAATTTGTGCTACCTTTCCAAAAATAAGACAGTCGAAAGGCTGTCTTATTTTTATCCAATCCGAAGGATTGGTATGTAATCCGCGTCAGCGGAATGTAATCACGCGACAGCGTGTATGTTATCACCGCAAGGTGCATTTCTTCGGCTTGATTACATACGCAACTAAAGTTGCAATTACATACAACACTACGTGTTGATTACATTCACACCTACGGTGTGATTTAATATGTAGGGATTCGAACACATAGGTCAAAAATTCAAAATGAATTGAATTTATACAACCTTTCCACAAAGAAAAGTCAATTTTTCTTTTAGGTAATTATCTCCTGTTGCTATTTGTTGCTATTGTGTGCTATAATAAACAAGGAAAGCGAGGGATTAAAATGAGCGCACCAAAAAAAATCAAAATTTTAGAAATCGACCCTTATTTAACACCCTTTGAAAAAGATATTGATTTAAGAAGCAGGCTTTTTTTAAACAAAAGGAAAGAGCTTTTAGGAAATTGTAAAAAAATTAAAAGCTTTGCCAACGGTCATAAATATTTCGGTTTTCACCGCACCCGCGACGGTTGGGTTTATCGTGAGTGGGCACCTGCCGCCGATGAGATGTACCTCACGGGCGATTTTAACGGTTGGGATATTAAAAATTGCCCTATGACGCGGCTTGAAGGCGGTGTTTTTGAGGTTTACCTAAAAGGCAAAAACGCGCTAAAGGTTGGTCAAAAGGTACAGGCAATTGTTATAAGCTCGGGTCAGATACTTCGACGTATTCCGCTTTATGCAACCCGCGTTGTGCAAGACCCGATAACGTATTTGTGGTGCGCCGAAATAGAAGATACCTACGAAAATTTTCCTTGGACCGACGACGGCTTTACACCCGCAAGGACACCGTTTATTTACGAATGTCATATTGGTATGGCGCAAGAAAATGGCGCTGTTGGCACATATAAAGAATTTACCGAAAATATTTTACCCCGAATCAAAGAGCTTGGCTATAACACCATACAAATAATGGCTATTATGGAGCATCCCTATTACGGCTCTTTTGGATATCAGGTTTCTAACTTTTTTGCCGCGTCGTCACGTTACGGAACAAGCCGCGACCTGAAGGAGCTTATAAACACCGCGCACGAGATGGGGATTACCGTTTTGCTTGATGTTGTACATTCTCACGCGGTAAAGAACACAAACGAGGGCCTTAACGAGTTTGACGGCACGGTATACCAGTTTTTCCACGAGGGTGAAAAGGGTAATCACAGCGCATGGGGCACCAAGCTTTTTAATTACTCAAAAAACGAAGTTCTGCATTTCTTGTTATCCAATCTTAAATATTGGATGGAGGTCTTTCATTTTGACGGCTTCCGTTTTGACGGAGTAACCTCTATGCTTTATCACGATCACGGGCTCGGAAGCGCGTTTACAAGCTATGATATGTATTTTTCGTTAAACACCGACACCGACGCTGTTACGTATTTACAGCTTGCAAACCAACTGATTCACGAAATCAACCCCCGTGCAATCACGATTGCCGAGGATATGTCGGGTATGCCCGGGATGTGTATCCCCATACAAGACGGCGGTATCGGTTTTGACTACCGCTTGTCTATGGGCGTGCCTGATTTGTGGATAAAGACCATAAAAGAATGTGCCGACGAGGAGTGGGATATCGGCAAGCTCTGGCACGAGCTTACATCTCGTCGCGCACAGGAAAAGAATATTGGATATTGCGAATCGCACGACCAAGCGTTAGTCGGGGATAAGACCATAATGTTCAGGCTTTGCGATGCCGATATGTATACCGGTATGAGAAAATTCGGCGGCAACCCCGTAATAGACCGCGGTATCGCGCTTCATAAGATGATCCGCCTTATTACCTCGTCCTTGGCGGGATCGGGATATCTTAATTTTATGGGCAACGAGTTTGGTCACCCCGAATGGATCGATTTTCCGCGCGAGGGCAACGGCTGGAGCTATCATTATTGCCGCAGACAGTGGAGCCTTGTGGATAATCCCGAGCTAAGATACCGTGAACTTAACGATTTTGATAAAGCTATGATAAAGCTGCTAAAAGAAGAGAACATACTTGATTTGCCCGCCGAGAACCGATGGCTTCATCAGGATGATAAAATCCTTATCTATACCAAGGGAGATAACGTGTTTATATTTAACTTCCATCCGACAAAATCCTTTGACGGATACTTTGTGCCTGTGGGTGCAGAAGGCAAATACAAGGTGGCTCTTTCCTCTGACGACGGTGAATTCGGCGGTTTTTCTCGCGTTGACACCTCTGTTGAATACGAAACCTTTACCACGCCTATCGGTTGGGTAGGTTTTAAATGCTATTTGCCGCATAGAAGTGCTATTGTTCTGAAAAAAGAAAAGTAAAAACGGCAAAAAGATTATTACAAAACTTATTTAAAAAATAAAAGGCATCGAATTCCTTCAAATCTTGCATAACGCGCACAGAAGAACCCCAAGACAGTAAAACGGAGACGCTTCAAAAAGAAGTTGTCTCCGTTGTTTTTTGGGATGCGCCTGTTATTTGTGATAAAGTGAGCCTTCGTTAATTTTAAAGGCGCGGTAAATTTGTTCTAAGCACATAACTCTGAAAAGCTGATGAGGAAAAGTCATCTCTGACAGCGAAAGTTTTATATCTGCTCTTTGCTTTATAATATCACTTAATCCATATGAACTGCCGATTATAAAGCACATATTTTTACCGCTATTGGTGTTTTTATCAACAAACCCAGCAAATTTTTCACTTGAGAGTTGTTTGCCTTCGACACAAAGAGCCGTTACCACATCGCCCTCCGATATGCGTTTTTTTATCATTTCGGATTCCTTTAAAAGAGCTGCGCTGATTTCATTTTGCGAGGGTTTTTCAGGTAAATTGACGGGATTTAATTCGATTATGTCAAGCTTACAGTATCTGGATAATCGCTTTGCATACTCATCAACCGCATCGCGCAAATATTTCTCTTTTAGTTTTCCGAGTGTTATAAGTGTTATTTTTATCAAAACAAAGTCACTCCCACCGTTTTGGGTTTTGCCGTATCCAGTATGTAATCGACACCATCCTTGGCGCCGATTTGCGCAAGTGATGATTTTGCCGCAGATAACGCCAGCATAGGTGTGTTGTTTTCGGCACTTATATGTCCAAGAACAATACGCGTTGTACCGCTTTGTAAAAGCATCGGTAGCTCTGCCGCACATGCGCTGTTTGAAAGGTGACCCTCGTCGGATAATATGCGCAGCTTAAGCAACGCGGGGTATGGTCCGCGGCGCAGCATTTCAACATCGTGATTTGACTCTATGAGTACGGCATCGCAACCGCATATTTTTTGTCGAACAGTGTCGGTCATAACACCGAGATCGGTGCAAACAGCCGCACGGCTGCAGTCCGAAAAGGTTATAACATAACCGCCGCTTCCCTTAGCATCGTGACTTGTGGCAAAAAAATCAACCGACATATCCCCCACAATGATACTTTTGTTGTCGGCAACCAAGAGTTTTGTATCCGATGGTATAAAATTGTTTTCTGCCAGATACTCTAACGTTTCGCTTGATGCAATAAGAGGGATATTTGTGTTTTTTAAAAAGGTTTTGAGACCTTTTATATGGTCGGTGTGAGTGTGTGTTACGGCGATTGCCGCAAGCCTTGATATATCGCCGCCTGCATTATCTAGCGCTAATGTCAATGCTTTATACGAAATTCCCGCATCTATTATAATGTCACAGCCACCCGCTGATAAATATGTGCTGTTTCCCGTTGAGCCGCTTGCCAGTGTACAAAGCCGAGCCATAAAATCCCTCCTTTTATATAAGTATGGCGGCTTAAAACTAAGCCGCCGTGTTCTGTTTATGCATTATTTGTAATGGTTTCTTTATTTATGATGGGCACACGTTTTATGTCGGCACCAAGATTTTGGAATTTTTCTGCAACATTTTCGTAGCCGCGGTCGATGTATATAATGTTTTCAACCTCGGTTGTACCTTCAGCCATAAGACCGGCGATAATCATTGCGGCACCCGCCCGTAAGTCTACAGCCTTTACGGGTGCGGGAGTCAGCTTAGGAACACCGGTTATAACTGCCATTTTACCGTCAACCTGAATCTTTGCGCCCATACCAATAAGCTGTTCTACATATCTGAATCGGTTGTCCCAAACGCCCTCGGTAACAATGCTTGTACCTTCGGATATCGCCAACAAGGTCGCAATCTGAGGCTGCATATCGGTTGGAAAGCCAGGGTGCGGCATTGTCTTGACGTTGCACTTTTTTGGTCTGCCGGTCATTCTGACACGTACGGCTTCGTCATATTCGGTGATGTTTGCACCTGCTTCTACAAGCTTTGCTATTATAGATTCAAGATGTTTGGGTATTACATTTTCTATAAGGACATCGCCCTGTGTTGCTACTGCGGCTACCATATATGTTCCCGCTTCTATCTGATCGGGAATGATACTATAGGTAGTTCCGTGAAGCTGCTCCACGCCTCGAATTTTTATAACGCTTGTGCCCGCTCCCATAATGTTGGCGCCCATAGAATTTAAAAAGTTAGCAAGATCAACAATATGTGGCTCACGTGCAGCATTCTCTATAACGGTAAGTCCGCGCGCCTTTACTGCAGCCAACATAATATTTATTGTAGCGCCGACTGACACAACATCAAGGTATACTGAGCAACCGCGAAGCGTCGTAGCTCTGGCATCAACCATACCGTTTTCGATTATAACCTTGGCGCCAAGCGCTTCAAACCCCTTTATATGCTGGTCAATGGGGCGCACACCGAAATCGCACCCTCCGGGAGGTGCCACGCGTGCGCGGTTGTGCCTGCCCAAAAGTGCGCCCAAAAAATAGCTGGATGCGCGCATACCCTCAGCCATTCTCTTGTCAATCACAAATGAATTGGCTGGTACAGGATTAATTTCTACTGTAGATTTATTTATAACACGAATTTGAGCTCCTAACTGCTTTATTGCTCGAAGCAGTGTAGCAACATCAGAAATTTCGGGCAAATTTTCAATAATACAAGGACTGTCAGCAAGTAAAACCGCAGGCAATATTGCAACCGCTGCGTTTTTTGCACCGCTGATATGAACACTGCCACGCAGTGCTTTTCCTCCGTTTATTACAAACTTTTCCAAATACGGCACTCCCGTCTTTTGAAATTAGAACCACATTTCAATTAAAAATTGACTCTTTTAAAAGTATAGCCAAAAAATTAAATCTAATGCTGATTATACAATATAAAACATATTTTGTCAATTGAAACAGTTATATAGAATGCTTTGAGGTATCTTTTGATTTAAAAGAGGTCTTTTCGTGAAAATTACCCGATATATAAGTCATAATAAAAAATGCCGTGGCAATCATTAAAACCGACGAAGAAATATCCTCGCTTAAAACATCGTAGGCGCCGAAAAGTGTTATAATAAACTTTGGCAAAGCGGTTACGGCACACATCATAGTAGCTAATATTCCGCTTAAAAAAAGCTTTTTAGGTTTTTTGGAAATATCACCGATTTTGTTTTCAAAGCACGCAAATTCAAACATAAAAAATAATATAGCACTATTTGTAAAAAGCAGAAAAATATTCTCTGTAACAAGAGCGAGAGATGACGTGCTGATAAATAAATAGATAAGTTTAACCACATAATACGCTGTAGGTATTACTAGAATTATGGCTGGATACTTGTAATCATATATATTTTTTACGCTGAATGCAACAAAAACAAGCGCGGATAATAAGTTTAAGAAAATCAACAATATTCCGTACCGATTAACAGATAGGTTAATTCCCGCAATTGCTTCGTAGATGTGCATACCGCTCATTAAAATACCGGCAGCCGCTATTACAGGCTTAACGCGCCTGGGATTGCGTTTTACATCATCTGTAGCGGTAGATAACGCAGATAGGGTTGCGACTGCGGCAAACACAACAAAGGTTATAAGTACAGCTATTTCGTTATACTGATGTTTGATAAAGCCGGTGTCACTGTCTATTGTAAATAAAAGTTGTATTGTTCTTAACAAAACACATATCGGCATCGAAATCCAAAAAAGTTTTATTATGTTTTGATATTTCAAAATTATCACCTCAAAGAATTTACCACATTTAAGCAACATATATATTTTATATATACAACAGTAAAATGTCAACAAAATTAAAGGTGAACAAAATATGAAAGAAACAATTTTAATGGCGCTCATCGTAAGTTTTTCTATGCTTGCAATACCTCTGTCGGTGTTTTCTGGGTCCAAAAACGATGCAATACCTACGGTGAATTCTAATAGTGATACAATTTATAACAGATATGAACAAAGCATAGGATTTGAAACAATAAAGGTTTTAAAGGATGGCAATGTTAAGGAGTACTCTGTTTCTGATTATGTGTTTGGAGTAGTTGCCGCAGAAATGCCCGCTCTTTATGAAAAAGAGGCATTAAAGGCGCAGGCTGTAGCGGCATATACCTTTGCCTGTTATAAAATAAACGGAAATACAGGCTCTGAATATGACATAACCTCAGACGGCGATACGGCACAATGCTTTATTACGCGCGAAGAAGCTGTTGAGCGGTGGGGTGATAATGCGCAGGAATACGCTCAAAAAATCGATGAATGTATATCTGCGGTTGAGGGTGAGATTCTTGTTTATGACGGTGTTCCGATTTTCGCGGCATATCACGCAATATCTTCCGGCGGCACAAACTCGTGCGCAGATGTATGGGGAGAGGATGTTCCGTATCTTATATCTGTCAACAGCGAGGGCGACAAGCTGGCAGAAGGATATTTGAGTGAAATTAGTTTTACCGTAGATGAAATCGCAGAAAAATTAAAAACCGTTACAAGTGTATCGGGCGAGCCTGAAAATTATTTTAGTGATATTACCGCAACAAATAACGGTTATATTAAACAATTAAATTATTGCGGCAAAACGGTAGCGGGTTCACAAATAGCAGAGCTTCTGGGTCTTCGTTCAAGTAATTTTCTGATAGAGTTTTCCGATAGCACATTTACTTTTACCGTAAAGGGTTACGGTCACGGTGTAGGCATGAGCCAAACGGGCGCTAATTATATGGCAAAACAGGGTAGCGGTTATGAAGAAATACTGCTTCACTATTATGTTGGAGCCACACTGCAAAAAAAATAAAATTTATACTTGACAAAACGGTTTTGGTTGTATATAATAGTCAGGCAATCCAAAGACAGTAGGTGGCAT
Source organism: uncultured Ruminococcus sp. (assembly GCA_964630675.1). GTDB lineage: Bacteria > Bacillota > Clostridia > Oscillospirales > Acutalibacteraceae > UBA737. Next base: position 99 of record CAZVWG010000069.1, on the reverse strand, counting down.
CAGCCGTAAGTTTAACGCCTACCGAGGTGAGCGTGAATGATTTGTTTTGAATTTTTCATGTCTACCCTTATGTCCTTGGGTGGACATTTTTTATTTTCA
>CAZVWG010000068.1:0-7533 GCA_964630675.1 uncultured Ruminococcus sp. | reverse complement strand
ATAGATGATTTGGGCAGAGTTGTTATCCCAAAAGAAATTCGTCGTACTCTCAAAATAAGAGAAGGCGACCCGTTAGAAATTTTTACCAGCAGCGGTGGTGAAGTTATTTTTAAAAAATATTCACCCATGGGCGAAATGATATCATTTGCGGCTGATTTTGTATCAGCTCTTTCGTCAAATTGCAATCTTATAATTGCAATTTGTGATCGAGATCGTTGTGTTGCCGTAAGCGGCTCTAAAAAAGAAATTCTTGAAAAACCTGTTACATCAGAACTTGAAAAAATTTGTGATAATAGAAGAACATTTGTAAATAACGTGGAAGAAAATATTTTTGCGTTTGAAGGAGTAAATAAAAAAATTTGCGTCGCAGTACCTATAATTGCCGCAGGTGATATTGTAGGATGTGTAGTAATGCTTGAAACCGAAAACAACAATAAAGCTTTGGAATATGATATAAAACTTGCGGAGACAGCTGCACAATTTTTAAGTTTAAGAAGTGAATAAAATCATGATTACCTGCTAAGCTGATGTTACCGGCAGGACTGAAAGATCGCCTACTAATCTGAATTTTTTCAAAAATGCCCCACTGAAGCATATACGGCTATCAGCCTACATCTGATGAGGGGCTATTTTTTCGCAGTGTGAGGAGAATGTCACAGTTAGTGGGTAGATTTTTCTAATAAAAAGACGTAGGGCGATAAAAAAATTAATTTTTATACGACTTTACTTTCTTTCTTCACCGCAAGCAGTCCTCCTCCCTCGTCACAGGTAGGCAAAAAATAACGTCAACCACTTTGGTTACTAGAAACGAACAGCTCCCCTGATAAGAAGAGTTTACCGCTGCAGCGAGATTGCTCATCAAAAAAATTATCTTTTAAACCACACTGGCGTGTGGTTTTCTTTATACAAAAAATTTTAAGTATGGATTTTTTAAAATTTTTTTGTTATACTCAAAATAAAAAAGGATTTTTTATGGAAATAAAACCTATTGCTTTTATAAAAACTGATTTTAAAGAAAAATTTGGTATTCCAAGACAGAGCGGAATAATAGAAAATATAATGGGTGAAATTATTTTTGAAAAAAAATATCGTAATCCAGATTCTCTTCGCGGAATTGAGGAATATTCTCATTTATGGCTTATTTTTGACTTTTCAAAAAATCATCGAGATAGTTTTTTACCAACAGTTCGCCCACCCCGTCTTGGAGGAAACAAGCGTGTAGGAGTTTTTGCCACACGATCTCCTTTTAGACCAAATAATTTAGGTCTTTCTTGTGTAAAATTAGAAGGAATAAAAAAAGATAAAGATTTAGGAAATATATTAGTAGTAAGCGGTGTTGATTTACTTGATAATACACCAATTTATGATATAAAACCTTATATTCCATATTGTGATTGTAAGCCGCAGGCAAAAGGATCCTTCAGTGACGAATTTAAAGACTATAAAATTGATGTTTTTTATGATAAAAATATTTTTAAAAATGTTCCAAATAATATAAAAGAACAAATAATTAAAATAATTGAGCAAAATCCAAAACCTGCTTATAAAAATCAAGAAAAAACATATAAATTTTTATTTTCAGACTACGAAATTTGTTATTTTTCCGACTGTAATTATGCTAAAATTTTAAATATTATAAACATTAAAAAAGAGTAAAAATTTTAAAAAATTTTGCTCTTTTTTTATTTAATTTTTAAGTAAATATTATTGAAAATGTGGATAACTTATGATATACTGTATATAACTAATGTTTTTATATATATTATATAAATATATAAGGGGGATATTTAGATGACTGTTAATTCTATAAATGACATTTGGAGCGCAGTTTGTGAAGAATGTAAACTTAAAATTTCTGAAATTGCTTTTGATACTTTTTTTAAATATTTAAAACCTGAATCAATATCAGGAGAAGAATTTATTTTATCTGCATCTAACGACTACATAAAAGGTATGATTCAAAGCGTTTATAAGGATATTATAAACGACGCTATAGAAAAAATAATGGGTATAAAAATACCCGCAAAATTCATAGTTGCTGACGATGAAGAAAAAATTAAAAAGGCTGAAGAAAAATGTGAAGGTCTTACCTTTGAATCATTTTTTACCTTTGATAATTTTGTAGTCGGCTCTACTAATCGTTTTGCTCATGCAGCTTCTTTGGCTGTTGCTGAAAATCCAAATATTGTTTACAATCCCCTTACAATATACGGACCTTCGGGCGTTGGTAAAACACATCTTATGCTTGCTATTAAAAATCATATAAAGAAAAAATTTCCTTATAAAAAAGTTGAATTTGTCAGAGGCGAAGATTTTACAAATCAGCTTATCAAATCCCTACACGAAGGTAAGCTTGGTATGGGTACTATTGATGACTTTAGAAACAAGTACCGTAACGTTGATGTTCTTATGGTAGATGATATTCACTTTATAGCAGGTAAAGAATCTACACAAGAGGAATTTTTTAATACCTTTAACGCCTTATATCAAAACAATAAGCAGATTATAGTAACACTTGACCGTCCATTAAAGGAAATTAAAACCCTTGATGAACGTATTAAAAGTAGACTTTCTGCAGGTTTGCCTGCCGATATCACGCTTCCTGATTTTGAAACAAGAGTAGGTATTATAAATCGTAAGGCACAACAGTTTGATATTGAACTTGATGAAAATATTGTTTTTTATATTGCAGAAAAAATTAAAACAAATACACGTCAGATTGAAGGCGTTATGACAAAGCTTAACGCACTTATAAAAATTGAAAATAAAAAGCCTAATATTTCCATTGTACAAAGTTTTATAAAAGATATTATAAATGATACTGAAAACGCGCCAATAAGTGTTGAAAAAATTATAAGTGAGGTTGCCCGCTCTTATAATGTTTCTGAAAGTGATATACTTTCTAACCGCCGTACATCAAATTTGGTTTTGGCAAGAAAGGTTGCAATGTATATAACAAGAGAAATAACAGACCTTTCTTATAAAGCGATAGGCGAATTTTTTGGTAAAGATCACACTACTGTTCTTTACGGTGTTCAGACAATCGAAGAATTTTTGTTAGACAAGCCATATGAAAAAGAACTTATAGAAGATATTATAAAAAATTTAAAAAGCACGACCTAAGTTTTCCACCAAATTAACCTTAATTAAATGAAGATTATTCACATTTTTAAATTTTAAAAAATATTATTCAATTTTTTCAAAAATTATTAAAAAGGTTTTTCAGTTCAAATTTTCTATTATAAATAGGGCTTGAGATGAATTTTCCACATTATTCACATACCATATTATTACTGTTATAATTAAGTTATTTTTTATAAATTTAAAGGAGATATTTTTATGAAAATAAGAGTTGAGCGTTCTATATTTTTAGATGCAGTGCTTAAAATGCAAAAAACTGTTGGGGCTAAAAGCTCTATGCCTGTATTAGAAGGTATTTTACTTTCAGCTGAAAAAGGATTACTTACACTTTCTTCATATAATTTGGAAATGGGTATGAAAAAAGAAATATATGCTTCTTGTGAGGAAGAAGGAGATATTGTTATAAATGCCAGACTTCTTGCAGATATTTTACGCAAATTACGTGGCATAGATGTGGAAATAGAAAGCGATGACCGTCTTGTTTGTCATATTAGAAGCGGTGAGGCTGTTTTTGATATTATGGGTATGGAGGCAAATGATTTTCCAGAGATGCCTTCTCTGACAGAAGGTGAAAATCTTATTGTAAAAGGTGAGGATTTTTGCGACCTTGTAAAAGGAACAATTTTTGCCGTATCACAAATAGAAGGAACACGTCCTATTCTCACAGGTATAAACATATCGGTTAAAAACGGTGTTTTGCAGTTTGTTGCAATTGACGGTTATAGACTTGCAATACGCAGAAAAAATATAAATATAGATAATGAAATAGAATTTATTGTTTCAGGTAAGGCATTAAATGAGGTTGTAAAGCTTATTGATGAAAATACTGAAAATATAGAAATAAAAGTTGGAAAAAGACTTATATTATTTAAAATTTCGGGCTATGTGTTTATTGCGCGTCTTTTAGAGGGTGAGTTTGTAAACTATGAAAAAATAATTCCTTCTGAGCATAGACAGACAACAACGGTTATTTGTGATGAAATTATAGATAGTGTTGAAAGAGTTTCATTACTTATAAATGATAGTTTTTCAACACCTATTCGTTGTGCTTTTTCTAAAAAAGAATTACTTATAAGCTGCTCGACCGCTCTTGGTAGAGCTAAAGAAAAAATGTTTATCAATTTAGAGGGCGATGAGTTTGAAATGGGTCTTAACAGTCGTTATTTATTAGAGGCGTTAAAAGCATGTGAATGTGAAAAAATAACCTTTAATTTTAACGGCGCTAATGCAGGAGTGACAATTACACCTGTCGGTAATGAAGCGCAGGAAATGCTTTATCTTATAATGCCTATGAGGTTAAAATAAATGAATGAAATTTTTATAAAGGATGAATATATAAGACTTGATGCAGCTCTTAAATTTTCGGGTGCCATAGGTACAGGCGGTCAGGCAAAAATGGTAATACAGGACGGTCTTGTTTTTGTAAATGGCGAGGTTTGTACTATGAGAGGTAAAAAACTTCGCGGCGGCGATACCGTAAAATTTGAAAATTTTGCTTTTGTTATAAAAAATGAAGGTTAAAAATCTACAAATTAAAAATTTTAGAAATATATCAAGTATTAATTTAGAATTTGATTCAGAAATAAATGTAATTTGTGGCGAGAATGCGCAGGGAAAAACAAATATTATAGAAGCATTATGGCTTTTTTCGGGCGCAAAAAGCTTTAGAAATGCAAAAGATATCGAATTTATAAAGTTTGGCGAAAATCACGCTAAACTTTATATCGAATTCAAAATGCTTGATGTAGAAAACAGCGCGCAGATAATTTTTAACGATAAAAAAACGGCATTTTTAAATGAAAAAAAGTTATCAAATACATCTGCCTTTGCAGGAAAATATAATGCGGTTGTTTTTTCGCCGTCAGATTTAACGCTCGTTACCGACGGACCTGATAAGAGAAGAAGATTTCTTGACACAGCTATTGGTCAGCTTTATCCAAATTATATTGAAATATTGCGTAATTACTCTCGCGCGGTAATGCAGCGAAACAAAATTATAAAAGATTACCGTTACGATAAAACTGTATCAATTATGCTTGATGTTTTTGAAACAGAGATAGTTGATATGGGTAATAAAATAATAAATTACCGAAAAAAGTATATAGATATTCTTAATAGATATGTTTCGTCTATATATAACGGTATTTCTTGCGGAAAAGAAAATGTAGAAATATTTTACATTTCAAAAAATGGTATATTAGATGTCGAAAAATTAAAAATTTCGCGTGAAAACGATATGTTTACATCTACAACCTCGGTAGGTCCGCACAGAGATGATATTAATTTTAATATAAACGGAATATCCGCAAGGTCTTATGGTTCGCAAGGTCAAAAGCGAAGTGTTGCTTTATCACTTAAGCTTGCAGGTGCTGAGGTTATAAAAGAAATAAGCGGCGAGTATCCGATATGTCTGCTTGATGATGTAATGAGCGAGCTTGATGAGAGCAGACAAAATTATATTTTAAATCACATTAGAAATTGGCAATCCTTTATTACTTGCTGTGATACTTCAAATATAAAAAACTTAAATCAAGGCAAGGTAATTACAATTAAAAACGGTGGAGTACTGTAATGTATATACATTTAGGAAATAATATAATGCTTCCCACCGATGAAATAATCGGTATTTTTGATCTTGAAAACACTTCAATTTCAAAAAGAACGCGTGATTTTTTAAATCGTGCTGAAAAAGAAGGTAATGTAATAACAATAAGTTATGATCTACCGCGTTCTTTTGTAATAGCAGGCAAATCAAAAAAGGATACAAAGGTTTATATTTCACAAATATCATCATCAACGCTTTTAAAGCGCACTGGATATATAGACTCATTATAAAAAAAGGAGATTAAAAATGAGCGAAGAATTAAATTTGCCCGTAACCGAAAAATATGACGAATCGTCTATACAGGTTTTAGAAGGACTTGAGGCTGTAAGAAAACGTCCCGGTATGTATATAGGTTCTACCGGTGAACGCGGTCTGCATCATCTTGTGTATGAAATAGTGGACAACTCTATTGACGAGGCACTTGCCGGTTATTGTACAAAAATAGAGGTAGATATTTTAGATGACGGTATTATTCGTGTTACCGATAACGGACGTGGTATTCCTGTTGGTATGAATGCACAAAAAGGTATTCCTACCGTTACTGTTGTATTTACTATTCTTCACGCAGGCGGAAAATTTGGTGGCGGCGGATATAAGGTATCAGGCGGTTTGCACGGCGTTGGTGCATCGGTTGTTAATGCGCTTTCAAATTGGCTTGAAGTAGAAGTAAAAGACGGTAAACATATTTATAAGCAACGTTATGAAAAGGGCGCAATAGTTACAGATCTTGATATAATTGGAGATACCGATGATACAGGTACTACAGTTACATTTAAGCCTGATCCTACAATATTTACGGATACAACTACCTATGATTATGAAATATTGCTTAACCGTCTTCGTGAGCAGGCATTTCTTAACGCAGGTATTCGCGTTGTTCTCACGGATAAGCGTACTGATGAAACAATATCCACTATAGGTAAGAGTGACGACCTTTGTTTTGAGGGCGGTATCAAGTCATATGTTGAATATTTGCTTGCAGGCATCAAGAAAGAAAGTCTTATAAATGACGTTATCTATCTTTCGGGCTCAAAAGGCGATGAAATGGCTGAAATCGCGCTTTTGTGGTCTACTGCTTACGATAATAAAATTTTATCTTTTGCAAACACATTACATACTATTGACGGTGGTACTCACGAGCAAGCTTTCCGTCAGACTGTAACCCGTGTTGTAAATAAATATGCTCACGATTTTAAAAAGTTAAAAGAATCATCAGATAATCTTAAGGCTGACGATATTATGGAAGGCTTGGTAGCGGTAGTATCCGTTAAACTTGCTGACGCGCAATTTGAAAGCCAAACAAAAGCAAAGCTTGGCAATACATCAATTGGTCAGCTTGTGCGCGATATTGTAAATGACCAGCTTTATAAGTATTTAGAAGAAAATCCCGCTGATTCAAAAATTGTAATTGACAAGGCAATTGCTGCATCTAACGCACGTGAAGCTGCACAAAAAGCACGTGAAGCATCACGAAATAAAGCAGGTATTGGGAGCAAAACCCGTATGCCTGAAAAGCTTACCGACTGTATTTCGAATGACCCCACAAAGACCGAAATATACATCGTAGAGGGTGACTCTGCAGGAGGTAGTGCGGTAGAGGGAAGAAATGCAACATATCAGGCAATTCTTCCTCTTTGGGGTAAAATGCTTAACGTTGAAAAAGCGCGTGAAGACAAGGTTTATGGTAATGATAAATTAACACCTGTTATCACTGCACTTGGTACGGGTATTGGCGAAAATTTTGATATAAACAAACTTCGTTATGACAAAATTGTTATAATGGCCGA
>CAZVWG010000067.1:0-7793 GCA_964630675.1 uncultured Ruminococcus sp. | reverse complement strand
AGATGATCAACTTTGACGAAAGCCCCAAGGTTATTTTATCGGCTTCGGGTATGTGTGAAGCAGGACGTATCCGCCATCATTTAAAGCACAACCTATGGAGAAACGACAGCACGATACTGTTTGTTGGCTATCAATCAGAGGGTACCGTAGGGCGTAAGCTTATTGATGGAGAAAAGACGGTAAAACTCTTTGGTGAAGAGATAAACGTAAATGCTCGCATTGCTACGCTTGCAGGTATAAGCGGCCACGCAGACCGCGATATGCTGCTTGGCTGGCTGTCTAACATTAAAAAGTCGGTAAAAACCGCATTTGTAAATCACGGTGACGATAGTGTTTGTGATACCTTTGCAAAAGAAATAGAGGATAAGCTCGGTGTAAATGCAATAGCGCCCTTTAGCGGTGACAAGTATGACCTTGCGACAGGCGAGTGCATAGAAAAGGGCAGAATAGTTCGTATAGAAAAGAAAAGCGAGGGCAGACACCGCGCAGACACGGTATTTTCTCGCCTTTATGCCGCAGGTCAGCGACTGCTTTCGGTTATCAATAAAAACAAAGAAAGCTCTAATAAAGAAATCGCAAAATTCGCTGATCAGGTTACCGCTTTATGCGACAAGTACGATAAATAAGGAATATTTATGGAAAATCAATACACAAGAACTATAGCCGTTTTAGGCGAAGATGCTATAACAAAGCTTAAAAAATGCCGTGTGGCAGTGTTCGGTGTGGGCGGCGTCGGCAGTTATACGGTAGAGGCGCTTGCCCGCGCGGGTGTTGGGGCGATCGACCTTATAGACAACGATGCCTTTAACGTCACCAATCTTAACCGTCAACTGTACGCTACGTACAAAACAATAGGGCAGTACAAGGTGGATGTTGCTTGTGCGAGAATACTTGACATAAACCCTGAGTGTAAGGTAACAGCGCACAAAATGTTTTATCTGCCCCAAAACGCTGATAACTTGGATTTATCGGTTTACGACTATATAGTCGACGCTATTGATACTGTAGCGGCAAAAGTAGAGCTTGTTGTTCGCGCAAATAAGTGCGGCACACCAATCATCAGTAGTATGGGTACGGGCAACAAGCTACGTCCCGAAATGTTTGAGATAGCCGATATTTATAAAACAAGCGTATGTCCGCTTGCTAAGGTAATGCGCACGCGTCTTAAAAAAGAGGGTATAAAAAAACTTAAGGTTGTATATTCAAAAGAAGAGCCTATAAAAAATGATAACAATATCATCGGTTCGGTATCGTTTGTACCAAGCGTTGCGGGACTTATAATTGCAAGCGAAGTAATAAAAGATCTTTTGAATGTGTAGGGGTCATTCATGAATGACCCGAAAATATCGGTTGATTCGTGAATCAACCCTACGTATCCTTAAAAGGAGATTTTGATTAATGCATAACACTGTGAAAATTGAAAATAAAAAAGGCACCCAATTTATTGCTCATCGCGGTCTTTCGGGACTGGAGCTTGAAAACACTACCTCGGCATTTGTTGCCGCAGGTAATCGTAGTTATATGGGTATTGAAACCGACGTTCATGTAACTGTTGACGGCAGATTTGTGGTTTTTCACGACGATACAACAGGGCGACTTTGCGATGAGAATTTAAGACTTGGTCAAACCAATTATGAAAAACTTAAATCCTTGACCCTTAAGCCGCAAAAAAACCGCACGGTAGGTAGCGACTTTAAAATTCCCGATTTAAAGGATTATCTGTCTATTTGCGCTTTTTATGATAAGGTTGCCGTACTTGAACTTAAAGAAAGAATGACACCCGACAGCATAAAACAAATTTACCAAGAAGTAGAAAAATATTACGACCCAGAAAAACTAATATTTATTTCTTTTAGTTTTGATAATTTAAAGGATTTAAGAGCCCAGCAGCCTGGCGCCAACATACAGTATCTGGTGCAAAGCTTTAATGACGATATTTTAAATAAATTAAAGGAGTATAAATTAGATTTGGATATCGGCTATTGGGTGTGCTCTAAAGAGGTAATTGATACCTGCCACCAAAACGGAATAAAGGTAAACTGTTGGACGGTTGACAATCCGGGTGATGCCGAGCGACTTATCGACTACGGCGTGGATTATATAACGAGTAATATTTTGGAATAAATTAATCTTTGCGGACGAGCAATGCTCACCCCTACGATGAATTTTAATGTTTATTGTGTAGGGGCAACCATTGGTTGTCCGTTTTGTTATATATATCAATTTGGTTCTTAAAAAGTCGGGCGTTAGATATTATCTTTGATATACTAAATTTGGAGGTGCAAATAATGAATATGTTAAAACAGTTGAATTCCGCTGTAGAATATATCGAGTGCAATTTGTGTAGTGAGATTGACTTTGCATATGTGGCTAAGATTGCCGGTATTAGTAAAGACGGCTTAATACGATTTTTTAGTTATATTTCTGGTATGACTTTAAAAGAGTATATACGCCGAAGAAGGTTGACGCTTGCGTCTGATGATTTAAAACAAGGTGATTTTAAAATCATTGATGTAGCATTAAAATACGGTTATGAAAGCGCCGATGCTTTTTCGCGTGCTTTTACAAAATAGCACGGTGTAACACCGTCGCATTATAAAAAACACGGTGGTTCACTAAAAATATATCCGCCTGCGACTTTTGATATTATTGTTAAAGGGGCAAAGGAAATGGATTTTAGCTTAATTGAGTTAGAAGATACATTAATTTACGGTGTATCAAAGCAGTATGAGGGGCAGGGTTACAAAACCCGTGAAGAACTGCGACACTCGATGTGGGCTAGTGATTGTGATGATATTCCGGGTATGCTGTGCGAGGGTAGTTGGAACCAAGAGGGTAACATATCGTATGATGGCGTTTGGTATGGAATATGGCAGGATGGCAAATATATGATTGCCCGCAAAAGCAATGATACCAAGAATCACGTACTTGAAAAAAGGATTATTCCTGCGGGAACCTATGCAACATTTAAAACCGAATGTGGCGGACTTGCGTGGGAAGAGTTTCCAAAGCTGTTTGAGTTGGTTTTTGATTGTTGGCTACCTACATCTGCATATAAACAAAAAAATGACCTTGCAATTGAGGTGTTACACCTGTGGACAGACCACGATTTGCGACAAAAAAATAGATATTATGAGGTATGGATACCTATTGTTGAAGTATGAATATAAAAATGTCATCACAAATGTTGCGATGACGTTTTACTTTATGCCTTATTATACTCTTTCTTCGGCGCTTTACCGTATTCCTTGTAAAATGCGCGGTAAAATACCGAATAATCGTTAAATCCGCAAAGCGCGGCGGCGCGTTAAATTCGGCTACCGATAATGCGTTGTTAAGCTATTGTTTACTGAATCCAAAAAGTCTGCCAACACCAGCGGCAACACCAACCGCACCAAATGTTCCGCTACTATGCGCGTAGTGGTAATAGTCCATAATCGCAGCACCCATACGTACGGTCGTTTCATACGCTACAAGGAGAGCCGTTAAAAACTCATTTCGTGATATATCCTGTTGGTATGCCGCGGCAAGTATTGCACCAATAAATGATGTACCGGGGTGTGCGCGTGTAATATTGTGACCGTCATCAATGTCGTATGCGTTTGACGAATGTCCCATAGCGGTAGCGGCACCCGCAAAAGAAAGTTTTTCGGCAGTTCCAACAACGGCAATATCACCGCCGCCAAATACACTTTTGGCAAGCGATAGCCCCGCATCAAACTGACGACTACGGCTACCTACTATAAGCGCACCAAATAAATCAATCATACAACCTTTCATGCGCTCTTGCACGTAGGTTGGCAGGTCGCTCCAATCGGTGTTTAGTATATAATTTTCTAATTTGTAATCGGTTTCAAAATGCATAATATCACTTTAAAGTTTTATAAAATTGTTGCTTTTTGTAGTAGTTGCAGGAGGTGCAAAATCAAGCTTGCGGTCTGCTATGCCCAATATATCTTCGGGTCTTATCCAAGGTTTGTTCTGAATAGCACTTGTTTCTTCGTGGGTGAGATATCCTTTATATGCTGTAAGACAGCGGCGGATATATCCGTCACGCACACAGGCCTCAACAAGTCCGTTGTTCATAATGTTAAGAAGTAACGGTAGTGTTTCTGCCGCAAGCGCTACGCTCGTTGAGTGCGCTACAGCACCGGGAATATTGCTTACGCAGTAGTGAACGACACCGTTTACAACGTAACGAGGGTCGTCGTGATGTGTTTCGTGGCTTGATTCGATAGCGCCTGGATCATCGTTAGAGATATCAACAAGCACGCTGCCCGGTTCCATTGTTTTAAGCATTTCTTTATCAATGAGAAAATCCGTGCGTTCTTTTGGCCATTTAACGCAGTTGATAACCATATCGGTTTGAGGCAGTATTGCGGCAATTGCCTCTTTTGTGCAGAACATTGTATCAATCTTTTGATTATAACGGTCAGAAAGCATACGCAAAACACCTGCGTTAATGTCCATAACGGTAACCTTAGCACCAAGGGCGTAAAGCACAGAAAGCGCGCCCTGACCTACAACGCCGCCACCTAAAATCAATACGTTCATACTGGGGGCGCCTGCAAAACCGCCTACGAATTTACCCTTACCGCCGTTTATGGTAAGCATTGATTCAAGACCGAACAGCGCGCCCTGCTTACCTGCCGCCTCACAGTTAGGCGAGCCGTAGCGGTGACTGTCTTCTGCGGTGAGCGCGATGCATTTACTTTTAAGAATTGCATCTACTTCTTCGGGATGACCTGCCGGATGTATACAGCAGTAAACCAATTGGTCTTTGCGCAATAAATCGTATTCACAAGGGAACAGCTCTTTAACCTTTGCTAAAAAGTCGCAGCGGGCATACATTTCCTCCATTGTGTCAACAATCTCGGCTCCTGCCGCCTCGTATTTTTCGTTAGAAAAGCCTGAACCCGCACCGCAGTCACGCTGTGCTAAAACTGTATGACCTGCCGCAACAATAGATGCTACCTCAACAGGTGTGCAGATTACGCGGTTTTCGCCTTCTTTAATGTCCTTTAAAATACCAAATACCATTTCGTTTTCCTCCCAATATTATATATTGATTTTTTATAATCCGTTTTTATTATACTCGCCAAACCCTTCGCCTAAGACTTCTTTGACATTGGTCACTATAACAAAACCTTTAGGGTCAAGCTCCATAACAGCAGCTTTAATGTGTGCTATTTTGTTGGGTTTTGCTGCACACATCAAAATATTTTTCCGGTTTCCTGTGAATGCACCACTACCATTAAATATCGTAACACCAAGTTCCATATCTATTAGTTTTTGTTTGATTTCATCACTTTTATCACTGATAACATATGCAAGTTTTGCATTCGTTGAACCATAAACTATAAAGCAGTTAAACGCAAAAGCATATAAAAGACAATTTAATGTAATAATAGCATAATCTTTTACTATTTTCAAACATTTTCCACGCATTTCTGTGCTCCCTATGTAAAAATTTATCGCTAATCATTATATAAGATATATTTAGTGTTGTAAAATTGATAATTAGATACTATTATATAGAAAATACTCTATATTTTAGGGGGATATATAGATAACTATTTTAGAGATAGAATGTTTTTGGCCATATGTGAGCACAAAACTATAAGCCGTGCGGCAGAAGCGCTTTACATAACACAGACATCACTCAGCAGCAAGACAGCGGACGGTACTCTGTCTTATTTTTCAAAACATGCGGCTTGAACGGTGTCGTAAAATTCGCGATAATTATTAGAATTAAAAACGCCTGTTATTAGCAACATATTATCAATCGGCGGAGTGGTTGCAGTATAGGAATATATTTTTTGCGATAAACAATAAACCGTAAACTCTTTTCCACCGCTAGCGGTATATGCCGCTTCAAGCTTTGATTTACCGTCGGGGCTAACCCAAAGCTTCACATCAGCGGTATCGCCTTTTACTACATAATCAGCAACAAGTAAATCTTCGGCAGTAATAACGTTATTGCCGTTTGCATCAACGATTCTGAAGCTTGGCGCAACCTGATATTTTACAAAAGTGCTCTTTGACTTATCTTGCGCAAAAAGCCACGCAAACATATTGCGGTCGGCATAAGCCTGTTTCCAAGCGTCGTGCCCCACGCCCTCAAGTGGAATCAGTAATGCCTTTGTTCCGCCTGCGGCAACAATGGCATCGTAAGTTATTTGTGAGCTTTGAAAAGACACTGTAGGGTCAGCAGTACCGTGGTACATAACAATAGGAATATCAACGTACGCTGTGGCGCTCATCTCGTTACCGCCCCCACAGACAGGAACAGCCGCCGCAAATACATCGCCATAATGCTCTAGCAGTTCCCACGTGGCAAAAGCCCCCATTGAAAGCCCTGTCAGATAAATGCGGTTTTGATCACAAGTGTATTTGTTTTGTATTTCTTCTAGTAAATGCATCGCGCTGCTTAAAGTGCCTTGTCCATCGCCATAACTTTCGCGATCCAGACGCCACCATTCGGGTGTTTGTGGGCAAATCAAAATTGATTGCGCAATATAGTCGGCATTGTATGTAAACATATTTTTTATATTGTTTAGTTGCAACTCGTTGTCACTACCAATTTCGCCGGCGCCATGCAAAAACAATATTACAGGATACTTTTTACCAGGTGTATAATCATCAGGTAAATACAAGCAGTATGGCAACACGTTATCGTTTTGCGGGTCTTTAAAAATCTGTTTTATCGGCTCTGCAACGGTAGTATTAACGTTGAACTCATAAATTTTAGTAACCTTTTCGGGACGTGACTCAACCGCCGATAAAGTTTCTTGAACCGAAGACGTCTCACTGCTTGTTGCAGTGCCTGATGAAGTACTGTTATTGCTTTCGATAGTTGTATTGCTTTGCAAAACGCTTTCGCTATTCATTGACGACGAAGTTTCGGTTGATGTAATTATATTGCCGTCAACAATAGTGCCAGCACTTTCAATATAAGAAGTATAACTTATATCATCGCCTGAATTTTTGCTACAACCTATTAAGCAAACCAAGCATATAGCAAGTAAAACAGCAATTGGTTTTTTCACAAATAAATCCTCCATTTTTATATAAAATAATACTTTTCAATCAGCCGCCTTAGGTTAACTGTTTCCTACCCTCATTAACCTTATTTAAAAGGTCGAGCGAACAAAGGTTTTTTGTGCCTATAACACAGGCGCAACAATACAAGAGCAATCGCTAAATAGCTTGCCGTGATGCTGACGTTAAGTACGTTAATAAAAATTCCGCCCATATAAATACCTCTTTTACCTAAAGTCTATGTTCTGTAGACGATAAAGTCAAGTGATAAATTTGTAATACAAGGTAACAAAAATGTCATCACAAATGTTGCGATGACATTTTACTTTATGTCTTATTATATTCTTTCTTCGGCGCTTTACCGTATTCCTTGTAAAATGCGCGGTAAAATACCGAATAATCGTTAAATCCGCAAAGCGCGGCGGCGCGTGTTGGCGATATACCGCCCGAAAGCATACGCTTGGCATTGACAAGACGTTTTGCATTGATATAGTTTTGTACGGTAGAGCCTGTTGCTGCTTTAAAGTTACGGCAAAGTTGCGGTTTGCTTATATAAAATTTATTACAAATGATGTCAAGCGTAAGATTATCATTTATATGGTTGTTTATATATCGTACTATTTGTTGTGTCAGTGATTCACCCTGTGTGTCGGTGGCGCGATGCGATTTATAAACCTTGTATATCTCGTTAAGTAGCGGCAAAAGATTACAACTTACCTGCAGGTGTCGGTTTTGCGATTCGCTTAGCAGAT
>CAZVWG010000066.1:0-7799 GCA_964630675.1 uncultured Ruminococcus sp. | reverse complement strand
GAGAAGGTTTTTGGGTGTTTTGAACTTAATAACACGAATTAAATGTGCCTGAAAACCGAGGATTAACTTGATTTTTTATATTTTTATGTTACCATACATAGCCACTTGCAAAATCGTTGCCATAATTATAAATTTCTTCATAATCAAAACCGTCCGCTACGAAAAACATTGATATTTTCGTGTTATTTGTTTCTTCCATTTTTACAATTCTCATATATGCGATAGGAAGAGCACCTTTGCATATTAGAAAATGTTTTATGTCCGTGCTTTCTTTAGTTAATATCTCTTTCCACTCATTCATACTAATATCGCCGACATCTAATTTGTCTTTATTTAGGAAAAACAATATTCTTACAAAATATGCTTCATTGACAGTAGCGGGAATAATGGAAAAATTATTGGTTAATTGCATTTCGTACATTATTTCTCCATCATTTATAAAGTTGTTAAATGTGCAAAAAGATCTCTCATTAAAACCCACGGATATTTGCAAATGCCTACTTGCAAAATTATCTGGCTCTACATAACAGCATAAACTTTGTGCACCTATTTCAGACAAGTGACTTTTTGCTGTTTCTATCATTTGTGTAGCGATTCTCATCCTTCTATATTCAGGAATTACAAATAAATCACCATAATACCACTTCTTGATATTCTCTTTGTTTCGAACACAATGCAATCTTCCGATAACTTCATTTTTTGCTGTTAGAGCAAATACACCAAAACAATCATTCCCATCGGTTAACTCATCAAAAATATACTGCCTCGAACGATTTACAAATGCTGCATTTGTGGAGTGCCATTGTTTCTGAGCTATTTGTTTAACTAACTCATTACTTAAAAATTTACTAATTTGGATTGTGATAATTTCTTTCATTTCGTTACCTCTCTTATAAAACAATAAATGCTCTTGATAAAACCAAGAGCATTTACATCCAAGAAGTAACTATTTAATGAATAGCGGACAAAACGAGACTTGATTTTATCAATATAAACTTTTTCATTTTGTCCACCTCTCTTTCGTTTTAGATTAAATACATTTTAGCACTAAATATGTTAAATGTCAATATAACCAATATATTATTTTGCTCAATCTGTTCGGTTAAAAAAATCAATGCGTAGCCGCAATAATTATTCATTATTCATCAGCGAAGCGACTTCAATATTCATTATTCATTTGAAAATCTGTTCTCTTTAATGAATAATGAATGATGAAAAATGAATAGTGAATAATACAAACAAAAATCCGTCCTCTTACGAGAACGGATTTTCGTTTGGCTTGTGTTACCAATTTAGATGACTAATCATTTTTTATAAAATAAAGCGTTCTATCAGACCAGCAATCATTATTATCAAGCGGATACAAGTCACCTTCGGATATTTTCCCCTTGCGTGAAGAAATAATATCACTCCCCAAAAGAGTAAATCCGATTTTTTCACAAAAAGCAACAAATGTTTCAAACGATGCCCAAATTTCACCTTTTAAATTTAAGTGTTCATATGTTTTACAACCGTATTCAAAAAACATTTCAATAAGTGCAAGATGCCCGCCGGGTTTTAAGCAACGGTATGCTTCTTTAATTAAACCTGCATAATTATTTACATTGCTAAGAAGATTTCCGCTAAACACATCAATAATAGAATCTTTAAATGGTAACTTTTTGTCTAAGTCTGTATCAAATACAAAAATATTCTCACCACTACAAGCCCGTGAGTGTGCCGAAATTACCGTGGGGCAAGCATCTGTTATAACAAATATGTCATCGTCAGTTAGACTGTTAAGCATTGCGGAAAAATATCCCGAAGGTCCGCTGGCAAGGTCTACTTTTGCACCACGCTTACCGGAAATAAAATCTATAAACCGTTCACGGCTTGGGGATGCCGTCATAATACGCTTTTGCGATTTATAGTTTCTACCCATATTTAAATCTTGGCCGCTTTTCGTAAAATAAGCTTCAAGCTGTTTTGACCACCAAGGGCGGTCTTCCTCATTGAGAATAAAGCAAATGATATTATTCTTTGCTACAAAGGGGATATTATCGTCAATTATAGAAAAAACATCTATCATTTCATATTCTCCTTGGCGGTGCGACAAGACGCAATAAGCATTACACGAATTGAGGCGCATTTGTCGGAAAGTAATTTAAACTGTGTGTCGTCAATATAGTTTGTTCTATGCAAAAGCTCAAGCCAATAACCAGTTTCACTTGCTTCTTTAAGAGCGATTTCAAGTTTTGAGATAAAGTCTTTTTTGCCCTGTGCGTAATTGGCTTCGTGTATGTTCGCACCGATAGAAGTGCCGCTTCTTCCGATTTGATTGGAAACAACTGTTTCGTGCTTGGATTTTAGGTATTTAACAAGCTCTATAATTTCAACAGAAAAGTCCATAGACATATCTGCAAGTTTATTTTCTTTCAATTTAGTCACTTCCTTTGAATTAAGTATACCATAATTCTATAGGTTTTTCAATGATGTATCGGCTTATAGCCGAAATAATGTATTTGCTTTGCAAAAATGATGTTGCTTCACTTTGTTTCGCAATGATGCAATGTTTGCCATATAATGTGCCGCAGGCACACATCATTAGCGCAAGCGCCATCATTGGCGAAGCCAACATCATTTGCCGTAAGGCAAACATCATTCCAAAAAAATATCCCAAGTCTTACGACTTGGGAATTTTTTTGGTTGCGGGAGAAGGACTTGAACCAACGACCTCCGGGTTATGAGCCCGACGAGCTACCAACTGCTCTATCCCGCGATATATATTCTTGCCTGAGTGCTAAGATATTATACTACATAATTTATTATATTGCAAGTGTTTTTTTATTAGAATTAAAAAATATTTGTTTACATCGTTCGACTTTTTTGTTAAACTGAAAATATAGAGGTGATAATAATTGAAGCGCATCAAAAAACTTTTGATTATTTTACTAATATTTATATTAATTATCCCCTTAATTCCTAAAAAATATAAGGTAAAAGACGGAGGTACTGTTATTTACCAATCACTAATTTATCGGATTGAAAAGGCTCATAGTCTCAAAGTTCCCGAAGGAGTAACGGTGGGATATCGTGTATATATTTTTGGAAGAGAACTTTTTGATAATACATATACAACAACAGCTTGCCCCTATCACGATACACCTTAAAACAGCGCAACGAAAAAAATTCGCTGCGCTTTATCTTTATTATACGAGTTGCGGATTTTCTATTAGATGCTTATCAATTAACACTGACGAAATTATTGCAGCAGCTGCTTCACATCCCGATGCGATTGCTACGACGGGCTCCGAAAACACAGAAAATACCGCCGTAATTGCCGAGCAAATGCCAAAAAACATCAGCCAACCTTTTGCTGCGCGTGCATTCAAAAAATTGGTATTCTGGAACATAATGCCCATATATACCGATTTTGCAAATCCGTGTATTTTTTTAATTCCGAAAATATTAATAATCAGCGCGATTGCTCCCATAATCGCAAACACAACACCTATTAACACACCAATCGATCCCATAAGCACCTGCGGAATATCTTCATAGCTGAATGCGAACTCACCAAGGTCATATTGACTGATTGCCTCGTTAAATCCTGCGGCAAATTCTGCTGTGCCCGCAAATATTCCCACTAAAACGCCTAGCAAAACACCACACACTATGAGTATTATACTCGCCACATTTGTTATAACATAACTTGCATATACCGTACCGCTTACACATTGCAGATGCTTTTCATTCGCAAAGCCCTTTTGAGCGTCAGCATATGTAAGCCATAAGAAAATTGTGAGTAAAATGTTTATCAGCGGCAGTCCTCCGCTTAGTGACAGCACACAAGAAATGCTCATTAAAATGCACAATGCCAAAAATCCGTTATCCTTCAGCGCGCTCATTACCCTGTCAGCCGCGGGATTAAGGCTTACCGCCTCTACCATAATCGGTTGCTCTGCTGTCGGCTGCTCTACAGCCCTTGGTGTGCCACAGTTGGGACAATATTCGTATTGCTCACTGTATTCAAATTCGCAATTTATACATTTCATAACAAACCCTCCACTTTATTTAAAATACTGATTATACCACACTATAAATGTGTAAACAGTCCATATTTTACGGCTCAAATCATTTTTGCCTGATTTATGTGTGTCGAGCAATTTTACAAGCTCTTGGGTATTAAAATACTTTTCTGCCACCTCGCCTGTAAATTGTTCTTTTACAATATTGTAATACTGCTCTTCACACAACCACTCGCGTATAGGTACGGGAAAGCCCAGTTTATCCTTTTGCGCAGTAACACGTGGCAGTGTTTTTTCGGCTGCGCGGCGAAGCGCCAGCTTTGTGGTAACGGTATTCACTCTGCAGTCAAGCGGTAACGTTTGCGCGAGCTCCATAATCTTTTTATCAAGGAACGGCACACGCAATTCAAGCGAATTTGCCATACTTGTTTTGTCTGCTTTGAGCAGTATATCGCCCATAAGCCACATATTTATATCAAGATACTGCATTTTGGTGACGTCATCCTTGTTGGCAACCTCGTCATAAAATTTATCACACAAGATTTTAGGCTGTGGTGCGGCTTTGGAGATATCGCTTTTAAGTATGGTGTCACGCTCTTTTTTTGAAAAAATACTTGCGTTGCCTATATAACGCTCTTCTATCGTTTTGCCGCGACGGACAAGATAGTTTATTCCGCGCACCTGAGGCAAATGCTCACACATTTTAGATACAACACGTCTGAACGCAAAGGGCAGTCGGTCATAAAAAGTAAGCGTCAACGGCTCCTGATAAATGCGATATCCGCCAAACAACTCGTCGGCGCCCTCGCCCGACATTACAACCTTAACATGCTGTGATGCAAGATTACTTACAAAATAAAGCGCAATCGAGGCAGGATCGGCAAGCGGCTCATCCATATGGTACTGAATTTGTGGAAAAGCAGACCAATATTCCTCGGGCGTTATAACCTTTGAGATATTTTCGACACTTATTGTGTCGGCAAATTTTTTGGCAAAATCTATTTCGTTATAACGGTTTCCGTCATTGCTTTCAAATCCTACAGTAAAGGTTTTGTCCACCTTCGCAGATTCTGCTATGTAGCTTGAATCTATGCCGCTCGAGAGGAAGGAGCCCACTTCTACATCGGCAATTTTGTGTGCTTCTACCGACTCGCGAACCGCCTTATCTACCTCTTCGGCATAAAAATCCAGCACACCCGGCACTGCCTTAAACTCAGGCTTAAAATAGCGTGTTTTTATAATTTCACCGTTTTTAAAGGTGAAATAATGAGCGGGCGGTAGCTTGTAAACACCTCTAAAAAATGTTTCCTCGGTCGGAGAATACTGAAAAGAAAGATAGTGCGCGAGCGCTTGCTCATTTAATTGCTTCTCAACCTCGGGGTGAATAATAAGCGCTTTTATTTCTGAACCGAAGACAAAACTGTTTTCGGTAAGTATATAATAAAACGGTTTTATGCCAAACATATCCCGCGCGCCAAAAACACTACCGTCAGCCTTATCAAAAACAACAAAGGCAAACATACCGCGAAGATTTTTCACAACATCCTCGCCCCACTGCTCATAACCGTGAAGTACGACCTCGCTGTCGGTATTACTGTTAAAGATATGGCCGTATTTTATAAGCTCGCCACGCAGTTCTTTATAGTTATATATCTCACCGTTAAAAAGCAAGACCTTTGACCTGTCTTCATTAAACATAGGCTGGTCGCCGCCCTCAAGGTCGATAATGCTAAGCCGACGAAATCCCAACGCTATATCACGGTCGATATAACTGCCGCTGGAATCGGGTCCCCGATGAACTATAGAATCCATCATCTGCGACAAAACGGCACCGTCATCGGCTATATAATTTGTAAATCCTACAAATCCACACATTATAGTTTTTCCTCTCTTTTATTTAAGGTTCAGTATTTTATTTATATCCGATTTATTTAAAATTATATTTGCCGGCACTCCGCAAAGCGCTCCGCATACTGCCCCGCCGATTATAAGCACAGGTATATAGTAAACCACACCTGTGCCCGTTATCAATGCTGCCGCAAGCAACTGAAAAATATTATGCGCCGTACCACCCACTATGCTGGTACCGATAACGCTTACCGACTTGCATCTGCTTAAAGCACAAACTATGAGTGTTGAAGCTATGCCGCCCGACAGCGACATAAAAAAAGATATTGGCGAGCCAAACAGCAAAGCCGACAAGCATATCCGAGTAATATTGACCGCCCACGCACCTTTAATATCGCCCAAACATATAAGTGTCAGCGATATAGCATTTGAAAGACCTATTTTTACTCCCGGCGCTATTGCTATAAGACTTATTGACAAAACGCTTTCAAGATAACCTATAATAAGACATACAGCAACTAACAAGGCATAGAGAGTTATTCTTTTTATACTTAATTTATTTCTACTAATACCTTGTTTGGCAGACATACAATACTTTCACCTTTTCTTGAAATTTTGCCGCTATTTATGCAAACCTGATTTTTACAACTCGCGTCTTCCATATAAACCACGCCGTCTTTTATAACAATCGTATTGGTATCGGTTTTGACAGTATAGTTTACGGTTATACTTTCGTTATAGATAATTTCGTTGTTCTGCTTTATAACAACACGGCTACCCTGCTTTGAAAAAGCGACAAGCAATACCACCGATAGCACAAATGCCGCCGCTACCGAGCAAATTATAACGATATCGCCTTTTTTCAAAACCTTCACCGCCCTTATATAATACTCATTTTGTTTATTGTAACATATCTTTACAAAAAAGTGAAGAAGTTGTATAATATAATTTATGAAAAAGATTGTATCACTCAATTTAAGTTTGGTCTTGCTGATGCTGTGCGGTTGCTCGACATCACAAGAAAATAAAGGCACCCGTTTTTTGCTTGACACCGTAGTAACGCTGACTGCCTCGTGCGACAGTCAGACGCTTGACGGCGCTTTTTTGTTGTGTGAAGATTTTGAAAATCTGCTCAGCCGCACGGTAGAGGTCAGCGATGTTTATACACTTAATAATTCAGACGGTTTTACGGAGGTCGACACCCACACAAAAACAATTATTGAAAAAGCAATTTACTATGGCAATCTGTCAAACGGAAGGTTTGATATAACCATATACCCTGTAAGCTCGCTCTGGGATTTTAATAATCAGATCGTACCTTCACGTGATGAAATAGCCAAAGCGCTTAAAAATGTTGACTACCAGAGCATAGAAATCGATGGCAACAAAATTAATTCGAACGGCAAGCAAATAGACCTTGGTGGTATTGCCAAAGGCTATATCGCAGACCAACTTTTAAAATATTTTAAGCAAAATGATGTCAGCGAGGGAATAATAGATTTAGGCGGAAATCTGGTGGTTTTTGGTGACCGCGATTATACGGTCGGAATAAAGCAGCCGTTTTCAGACGGCGAGCTTGCCGCCACATTAAAACTGCGAAATAAAACGGTGGTAACTTCGGGCACCTATGAACGCTATATAGAAAAAGACGGTGTACTCTATCATCATATTTTAGATACGCAAACCGGTTTTTCGTGCGATACCGACCTTGCATCCGCTACAGTAATCGGCGACAGTTCTTTTGACGCAGATGCATTATCTACAATATGTGTGCTTTCAGGTTTACAAGAAGCAAAAACTCTTATCGAAAGCACGCCTGACACCGAAGCTGTTTTTATAGACAGCGACGGAAATTTACATTATACATCGGGTTTATACTTGAATGACAATGTTTTTACCCTCAAATAGTACTTTATTTATTAACAATTCTATTATATAATATAT
>CAZVWG010000065.1:0-7860 GCA_964630675.1 uncultured Ruminococcus sp. | reverse complement strand
TATTCATTTGATTGCTGTTATCGAGAATAACGAACGGGCGATTCGTGAATCGCCCGTACGTTTTTTAGAATGAAAAATTATTGTGTTTTTGCCGAAAAATATAATGCCGCCTCGACCCGAAAAATTCAAACTGCCAATCATTAAATATTTTTACTTTATTTTTTGGTGATTATATGATATAATTTGTATAATTATTGTTACGCAAGGGGGTTGTGATATGGCGAAAAAGAAAAGTAAAGGCAAGTGGATAAAATTTCGTCACCGCGTGGTGCGGAATATAGCGTATGCTATTCTTTATCCGTATTCGCGATTAAAATACGGCATAACGATCGAAAGGTTTAAAGAGCAAAAAAAGACACCGTATCTTATTTTGCTTAACCACCAGACTCCGTTTGACCAGTTCTTTGTCGGGATGGCGTTTAAGGGTCCGATATATTACCTTGCTACCGAGGATATTTTTTCGATGGGATTTTTGTCAACGGTAATTAAATGGCTGGTGGCGCCGATTCCGATAAAAAAACAGGCGGGCGACGTTGCCGCCGTAAAGCAGTGCATACGTGTCGCACGTGAAGGCGGTACTATTTGCATAGCGCCCGAGGGCAACCGTACATACAGCGGCAAAACCGAGTATATGAGCGATTCGATAGCTTCTCTTGCAAAAATGCTTAAATTGCCGATAGCGCTTTACAGAATAGAGGGCGGCTACGGTGCAGAGCCGCGCTGGAGTGATGTGGTGCGCAAGGGAAAAATGCGCTCGTATGTGTCACGCGTTATCGAGCCTGATGAATATAAAAATATGACCGAGGAAGAGCTTTTTAATATTATAAAAGACGGTCTTTACGTTAACGAAGCCACGGCAGACGGTGAGTTTTATCACAAAAAACGCGCCGAATATCTTGAGCGCGCGATCTATGTCTGCCCTCGTTGCGGACTTTCACATTTTGAAAGCCATAACGAAATTATCAAATGTAAAAACTGCGGTATCGAGATCGAATACACCCCAACCAAAGAGCTCAGGGGTATAGGCTTTGATTTTGAGTTTAGGTTTGTAAACGATTGGTATGAGTATCAAAAAGATTTTGTAAACGCGCTCGATACCGATAAATATATCGAAAGCGCTATCTATCGCGATACGGCGGATGTGTCGCAGGTTATCATCCGTAAAAAGAAAATTCCGCTTAAAAAATCGGCGCAGATCGCGCTTTACGGCGACCGTATTATTATTGATGAAAAAACGCAAGATGAATTGATTTTGCTTTTTGATGATATTTCTGTTGTGGCGGTTTTGGGCAGAAACAAGCTTAATATTTATTTTGACGATAAGGTTTATCAGTTTAAAGGCGATAAGCACTTTAACGCTCTTAAATATGTGAACATATACTACCGTCGTAAAAATCAGGTTAAAGGAGAAAAAAATGGGCAGTTTTTGGGATTATAATGTTTGGAGCACTATTCTTTTGGTTGCGGTACTGTTGGGCGGCTTGCTTGTAGGCAATATTTTAAAAAAATCTATACCGATTTTACGCAACTCTTTAATACCGACAAGCGTTTTGGGAGGCACAGTTTTAATAATTGTAGCAGCAATCTATAAGGGTATAACAGGTAATGTTATGTTTGATACCGCGCTTTTCGGCGGCAACGGCACAGCAACGCTTGAAGTAATTACATATCACGCTTTGGCGCTCGGATTTATTGCATCAACCCTTAAATCATCCGATAATAAGCTTACAAAACAGCGCACCAAGGAGATTTTTAACACGGGTGTTACTACCGTTTCAACATATCTTTTACAGGCAGTTGTAGGTATGGGTATTACAATTATTGCGGCGCTTGTTATTAAAGATTTATTTAAAGCGGCAGGCATTTTGTTGCCCTTTGGCTACGGTCAGGGCACAGGTCAGGCGCTTAACTACGGTAATATTTATGAAACTGATTACGGCTTTGTGGGCGGTAAAAGCTTTGGCCTTACTATTGCGGCATTAGGCTTCCTTAGCGCCAGCTTTGGCGGTGTAATTCATCTTAACATTATAAAGAAGCGCGGCACACTTAAGCTTTCAGATGTTAAGGATAAACTTAATAATGAAATAATCGAGTCTGAAAACGAAATACCTATGCAGGAAAGTGTTGATAAGCTAACCATTCAGGTTGCACTTATCTTTATGGCTTATGTTCTTACTTATGTATTTATGTTTTTGCTCGGCAAACTAATTCCCGGTATGAAATCTACCATATACGGCTTTAACTTCCTTTTGGGTGTGTTATCAGCTACACTTATAAAGGCAATTATGAAATTCTTTAAAAAGATCTCTACCCAGAAAAAAGATTACACCAACAACTTCCTATTGACCAGAACCAGTAACTTCTTTTTTGATATAATGGTGGTTGCAGGTATTGCCGCAATAAGACTTGACGCGTTGGAAAGATACTGGGGTATAATGCTTATTTTAGGTGCCGTAGGTCTTGTTATCACCTATGTTTACAATCGCATTGTTGCAAAAACACTGTTTAAGGATTATGCCGAAGAACAGTTTTTGGCTATGTACGGTATGCTTACGGGTACCGCCAGCACAGGCATAATACTGCTTCGCGAGGTCGACGGAGATTTTAAAACTCCTGCGGCGGATAATCTTGTGTACCAAAATTTCCCAGCAATAGTGTTTGGTTTCCCTATAATGTTGCTTGCAACCTATGCTCCGGGTCACGAGTTGGTTACTCTTGGAATTTTTGCGGCATTCTTTGTTGTTATGAATATTATCCTTTTCAGAGAACAAATATTTAAGCGAAAGAAAAAGTAAATATTGGTTGCTTAAGGCGCGGATTACTCCGCGCCTTTTTATATACGGTACAAGAGCAAAAAATGTTGACGATTTAAAATATCTTGCACAAGTTTTTAAAGCCAACCGTGATTATGCCGTTTTAAAGAAAAATGCGGCGTTATACCAAAGGGATATGCAACGGGTAAAAATAATTCCTAAATTTGTTTAAATACTTCTTGTTTTTTTAAAATATAAGTGATATATTAAACTAAATAATAATCAGGAGATGATTTTATGGCAAAGGTATTAAACGGTATATCTATCCCCAACATCCCTTGGGAAGATAAACCCGAAGGTTACAAGGATGTGTGCTGGCGTAGCAGTCTTAACCCGATTCTTACTCGTGACGATATTGAAGATGCTAACAGTCTTTTTAATAGCTCTGTTACTGCGTACAAGGGTGAGTTTCGCGGCGTGTTCCGTTGCGATAAGACCGATATGCTTCCGCTTTTGCACAAAGGTAAGAGTAAAGACGGTATCAACTGGGAAATTGATGACGAACCACTCAAGTTTGAAAACGAAATCGAGGGTCAGAGATATGAATACGGCTACGACCCACGTATTTGTGAACTCGAGGGTAAATACTATATCATCTGGTGCAGAAATGCATATGACGGCCGTTGGGATGAAGCTCTTGGTATGGCATGGACCGAAGATTTTGAAAAGTTCTATCTTATGGAAAACCCATTTTTGCCATATAACCGTAACGGTTCACTCTTCCCTCGTAAGATAAACGGTTACTATACAATGCTTACTCGCCCAATGTCTCCGGGTAATTCTAAGGTTGGTAGTATTCACTGTAGCTTAAGTAAAGATTTAGAGTTTTGGGGACGTCATCGTTTTGTCATGGGACCAAAAGGCGGTTGGCAGTCTTGCAAGATTGGCTCAGGTCCTACCCCTATTGAGACCGACGAGGGTTGGCTTCTTATTTATCACGGTGTAAAGAGCACCTGTAACGGACTTTGCTACTATGCGGGCGTTGCAATTCTTGATTTGGATGACCCGACCAAAGTTCTTTATCGCTCAAAGAAATACATTCTTAGTCCTCGTGAGATTTACGAGTGCGTAGGTGATGTGCCTAACGTTGTATTTCCGGTGTCTGCTATTTGTGACGCCGATACCGGTAGAATTACTATTTACTATGGCGCGGCTGATACCGTTGTTGGTATGGCGCACACCACGGTTGATGACTTAATTGAATTTGCAAAGAAAAATACATTTTAAAGGACAAAACTCCTGTTTTAAAAGCGGGAGTTTTATCTTTTTGTATCCGTTAGGGAATAGTTTACAGTTGAAATTTTTAAACTGATAATATATAATAATATAAATAAAATTTTTAAAGGAGAAAAGTTATGAAAAAAATTATTTGCAAGGTAGAATACGATACCGAAACCGCAGCGCTTATTAAAAAGCATACATATGGCGCGTTCGGTGATACCGACGGTTATGAAGAAAGCCTTTATGTAACCGAGAGCGGTAAATATTTTCTTTATGTAAACGGCGGTGCCGATTCAATTTATCCCGAAGAAAATATTAAGAGAATGTCTGCCGAAAAGGCTGACGAGTGGCGCAAAGCACACTAAAACTATTTGGCGTGGCGGATTTTACGCCGCGCCGAATTTTGTATATTGCGTATGGAAATACTAGTTTCACTACGCTAAAAAGAAGGTTTTTAAATGATCATAGATTTTCACACACATTGTTTTCCTGATAAAATAGCACCAAAAGCGATAGAAAAATTAAGCTTTACATCAGGGGGATTCACCCCTTACACCGACGGTACTGTAGCAGGGCTTCGCGAGTCGATGAAAAAGGGCGGGGTAGACGCATCGGTAGTGCTGAATA
Source organism: uncultured Ruminococcus sp. (assembly GCA_964630675.1). Taxonomy (GTDB): domain Bacteria; phylum Bacillota; class Clostridia; order Oscillospirales; family Acutalibacteraceae; genus UBA737. The sequence continues at coordinate 3,199 of CAZVWG010000065.1, read as the reverse complement.
TTGCAACAAACGCGCACCAACAAAAAAGTGTAAATGATTTTGCCGCAGCTATAAATAACGGAAAAGATATTTTTTCGTTTGGCTCGGTTTTTCCGTTCAGCGAGGATGCGCTTGAAGAATTGGAAAGAATAAAAGAATTAGGTCTCTTGGGTGTAAAGCTGCATCCTGATTATCAGGGCTTTAATGTAGACGACCAGCGACTTAAACCGCTTTATCGAAAAATTTCAGAGTTGGGGTTAATCACCGTTTTTCACGCGGGATTTGATTATGGCTTTGCACCGCCTTATGGCGCGACCCCCGACAAAATGGCTCGGGCGCTTGAGTGGTTCAGCACACCGGTGGTGGCGGCTCATTGGGGCGGTATTAACTGCAATGAAGATGTGGTTAAGTATCTTTGCGGTAAAAATATTTATTTTGATGTTTCGTTCGGATATTCTATGATGCCAAAGTATTATGCTCAAAAAATTATGGAGCTTCACACACCAAATAAATTGCTTTTTGGCACCGATACGCCGTGGCATACGCCCGATATGGAAAAAAGATTGCTAGACACGCTGGGGCTTTCCAATGAGGATATGGATAAAATCACACACAAAAACGCGATGAAGCTTTTGGGTATAGATTAATAAAAATAGGCTATAGCCTTTTTAAAATGGCGGCATATACCACCGTCTTTTAATGTAAGTGGTAGAGTGCTTGCAACAATATGACTTTTGGTTTATGCGTTTTCCGTTGCTCGCAATACCGTTTATGCGAGCTATTACAAGAAAACAAAAATAATTTATGTGGAGTAAATTATGGATATAAAAAAAGAATCGCTTAAAAAACATTACGAATGGCAGGGCAAAATAGAGGTTGTCTCTCGCACACCCGTAACCGACAGTAAATCGCTGTCACTCGCATACACACCGGGTGTTGCCGAACCGTGTCTTGAAATTCAAAAAGATATGAATAAGTCTTACGAACTTACGCGCCGTAGTAACATGGTGGCGGTTATAACCGACGGTTCGGCTGTGTTGGGTCTTGGCGATATTGGCGCCGAGGCGGGTATGCCTGTTATGGAGGGTAAATGCGTGCTCTTTAAAGAGTTTGCCGATGTAGATGCTTTTCCGCTTTGTATAAAGTCGCAAGATGTGGATGAAATAGTACGCACGGTATATCTTTTGTCGGGTTCGTTTGGCGGTATAAATCTTGAGGATATTGCAGCTCCCCGTTGCTTTGAAATAGAGCGCCGACTAAAAGAAATTTGTGACATACCCGTTTTTCACGATGACCAGCACGGTACAGCCGTTGTGGTTGCGGCGGCGCTTATAAATGCGCTTAAGGTTGTGGGCAAAGATATATCGGATATTAAGTGTGTAATAAACGGCGCGGGTGCCGCAGGCACTGCTATTGGCGAGCATTTGCTGGATATGGGGCTTAATAACCTTATTATGTGCGACAAGGCGGGCGCTATATATGACGGTATGACGGATTTAAGCGATGCTCATATATCACTTTCTCAAAAGACAAATCCCAATCGTGAAAAGGGCAGTCTTGCCGATGTGTTAAAGGGCGCTGATGTATTTATCGGTGTTTCGGCACCGAATATTGTAACGCGCGAAATGATTGCTTCAATGAATGTGGGAGCAATTGTGTTTCCGATGGCAAACCCTGTGCCCGAAATTATGCCCGATGAAGCACTGGCAGGTGGTGCGGCAGTTGTTGGCACAGGCAGGTCGGATTTTGCAAATCAAATAAATAACGTATTGGCATTCCCTGGTATATTCCGTGGTGCACTTGATGTGCGAGCCTCTGACATAAACAAGCAAATGCTGACCGCTGCTTCCCGCGCTATAGCATCGCTTGTAGATGATGGTGAGCTTAGCGCGGATTACATATTGCCTAAAGCCTTTGATAAACGCATAGCGCCAACCGTAGCGGCAGCTGTAGCCGATGCCGCGCACAAAAGCGGAGTTGCAAAAAAATAAACATTTTATTGAGGCGATTTACGAATTGTCTAAGTTGATTTATGATAAGGAATGATAACGATGCTTTTATATTACATAAGACACGGTAACCCGATTTATAATCCCGACAGTCTGACACCGTTGGGACACCGTCAGGCAGAAGCAGTCGCAAAGCGTCTGGCAACACACGGCATAGATGAAATATATACATCAAGTTCAAATCGCGCAATACTTACTTCAAAGCCTACTTGTGAAATGTTAAACAAAGAGGCAACTGTGCTTGATTGGTGTAACGAATCATATGCCGCAAATGATTTTTATTTTAAAAGTAAAGACGGCATAAATACCTGGTGCTTTAATATGCAAGACTATATTGAGCTCTTTGCTTCAGATGAGGTTCGTGCTCTGGGTGAAAACTGGGCTGAGCACCCCGCCTTTGCTGATCATACCTTTAAAGAGGGCATAGAACGCATAAAACGCCAAACATATTCTTTTTTGGCGGCGCAAGGCTTTGAATTTGACGAGCAAAAGGGTATGTACAAATCAAGTAAGCAGAGCAATAAAAGGATTGCGCTGTTTGCACATCAAGGATTTGGGCTGTTGTTTTTAAGTGCGGTAATGGCAATACCGTATCCCTTTGTCTGCACCAGAATGGATATGACGCATACGGGTATTACAGTATTTGAGTTTCCCGAAATGGATGGTTACATATTACCGACTATGCTCACAATGTCAAATGATTCGCATATCTATCGTGAAGGTCTGCCCACAAAGTACAATGATGGAATCTATTTATAATCAATTTATATTAAATTTATATTAAATTAATATAACAAACACCCTTTTTGCAGTTGCTTTTAGCGCGGCGAGAGGGTGTTTTGTGTTTTTTGCATAAAAAGTAAATTGAATTTATTAAAAAACTATTGAAAATTATTAAATTGTGTATTATAATATTCTTAACATATGTAAATATGGATTATTGCCTTTTAAACGTTGGCAAAAAACACATGTTTATATAATTTGTTAAACAATTAGGGGTATCCCCAAAAGAAAGGAATGTTTTTTAAATGAAAATGTTTAAAAACACAAAGCGCGCATTTGCGTTAATGCTCGCTGTTGCGGTTATTGCAATGTCTATGTTTACAGGCGTTGTAGTTAATGCCGCTTGTACAAACGGTACGATTGACAAATTAGAATTTGGTTCATATCTTACCGAAATGGGCAGTACAAGTGCATATTGGGACACTAAT
>CAZVWG010000064.1:0-8194 GCA_964630675.1 uncultured Ruminococcus sp. | reverse complement strand
TGAAGCGCGTCGCGAAGCTGTTCGGGATAAAAGAGAACGTTGCGCCGCATAGCCTTCGGAAGATTTATGCGGTTGAGGAATACCAGAAGCACGGCAATCTGAAGCGCGTTCAGAAGCTGTTAAACCACAGCAGCGAAGCCGTTACGCAGCTGTACGCTTTTGCAAATGTTATTGACAAACGAAAACACTTTCGTTAAAATGATACTCACGAGGGTGTGAAATCTTTGGTTTTGAGTTGCAAAACCTGCCAGTGATACAAAACAAGTATTTTGTAAGCAAAGCCGCGACAACCGCGTTGTCAGTGGGCTTGCGGTAATTCGGATAAGGTACACCGAAGAACTTATTGCGGTACGCCTTTGGTGTACCCCGAATTATACAAAATATTCATTTTGTATAATTCGCAATTAGATTTAGGGGCATATTTTGTTATACCAACAATATGTTTTGTTCAGTTCCCCTGCTATTTTATAAAACAAAAAGCACAATCTCTGAAAATGAGTTGTGCCTTTTATTTTGCAAGTGGATGAAATTTAGCATACGACTGTACATATTTGCTTTTAAGCATTTGCGCATAGATTTGTGTTGATGATATATCAGAGTGTCCAAGCATATCCTTTATATCTTTGAGCTGTGCCCCGTTTTCAAGCAAGTGAGCAGCAAACGAGTGTCGTAATGTGTGCGGCGTAATATCCTTCTTAATACCGGCCTTATCAGCGTAGTGCTTTATAATTTTCCAAAATCCCTGACGAGTCATAGGTTGTCCGTTCATATTGGTAAAAAGATGTTCCTCGTCACTGTTTTGCACCAATGCGGGTCGCGCAATCGAACAATACTCTGCCAGATGCTTATTAGCAGCAGGATAAACAGGTATAATGCGCTCGTGCTTTGTACTGTTCATATGTATAATGCCAATCTGCAGATTAACATCATTGATTTTAAGGTCAATAAGTTCAGACACCTTAATACCGGTCGCATACAGCAATTCAAGCATAGCTTTATCGCGAATACTCTTATAATCATTGCCGTTAGGTTGAGAAAGTAAAAGTAATATCTCTTTTGAGTCAAGCACATCAGGTATTTTACGAGTGGTTTTTGGTCCTTTTATATCTTTGGTAGGATCCTTTGTGATAACTTCTTGAGATAAGAGAAAATTAAAGTATGAATGCAGCGATGCAATAATTCTTGTTATTGTTGCATCAGACTTGCCGATAAAAGTTAAATATTCAATATATTTTAGGATGTATGTTTCGGTTATTTTATCCACATTTTTAGCGCCGTTTTGTGAACAATACAGCACAAATTGGTTAACATCACGCAAATATGCGTCAAGTGTATTTTTTGAACATTTTTTGGTGTTTAAAAGATATGTTTCAAATAGATCTAAACAACCATTGCCCATATTGTTCACCTCCCCTTTTTCTAAAAATTAAAATATTTTAAGAATAATACATTTAAAATTATTTCAATAAAACAGCAAATAATTGTGATGCCCAAAATTATTAAATATTTACTACAATAATTTTTGAAAGATAAGTATAGATTTGCAGGACGACATTTAGGTAGTACAAGCCTTGCTATATCAAATGAAAAATTAATTGAATATTTTGCAGCAAAAAAACAACATACAACAAAAATACACAGCGGTGGAATAAATATTATTGCGTTAAAGGCTATACCGGTAAGTCCGTAAGAAGAGTAAAGAAAAGCAATAATATTACCAATTAATAGACCCTGCCAAATTGTAATAAATGGAGTAACAACGACTCCGAGCATCGATGCGCCTGATATAAAGTACAGTATCAAAACCAATACATAACGCGAAATGCAGGATAATAGTTTATAAAAAAATGAATTTTGTGTATGTATGGTTATTGTTTTGATAAAAAAACTTTTCGTATTATTTATCAACCAATCCGTGCTTGATAATGTTGTTGCTCCAAGAGCGTTACCCACGATAAACAATATGCAAAGAAAAATAAAAATTTTATTTTGGGTTACATAATCCAGTAGTTTGAATTTTTTTAAGCTAACTATAATTCCCTTTTTCATAATACCATCTCCTTGTGATAGTATATGATTATAAAGGACAAGATATGCAACGCTATATTTTGTGGTGTTGTAGTTTAAGCGTCAACATATAGTGATAAATAGGATGTTATGTAAACCAAAAGAGTTTTTATGGGTGTAAAAAACACACCTCTTTTCAGGGTGCAATAATGTTATACAATAAAAAATGCATTATGTCAATTACAATTTTGTAACCTTTGGATATTTTATGTAAACTAATTATGTAAACCACACAAAATATATTGCCTGTGTAATTATGTAAACCACAATTTATTGTAATTTACTCTTTAAAAAAATATTTTTGTGTGTTATAATATTTTTAGAAATTTTATGAGGTGCTTTTATATGAAAAAAACAGTTATTATTACAGGCGCATCAAAAGGTATTGGCGCCGCAACAGCTATTTTGTTTGCAAGAAAGGGTTATAATGTTGTAATAGGTTATAACGATTCATATCAGCTTGCAAAGATGCTATCCTCTTCCCTATCCTCACAGGGCTACAGCGTGATGCCGTTTAAAGTTAATGTAACCAACAAATTAGAAACCGATTTACTTATAAAAGAAACGGTTTACAAATTTGGCACGGTTGACGTACTTATAAATAACGCTGGTGTTGCTCATAGCGGTCTTATTACCGACACCGAGGAATTTGATTCTGATAGAATATTTGATATAAACCTTAAGGGTGTATATAACTGCTGTAAATCTGTTACACCTACAATGGTTAATCAGAAGTCGGGTAAGATAATAAATATTTCATCTATGTGGGGTCAGGTTGGTGCATCATGCGAGGTAGCATACTCCGCCGCAAAGGCCGGTGTAATAGGTCTTACAAAAGCGCTTGCAAAGGAACTCGCACCAAGTGGTATTACGGTGAACTCTATCGCTCCCGGTCTTATTGAAACATCTATGAATTCAAACATCAGTGTCGAGGATCTTAATGCTTTTGTAGAGGATATTCCCCTTGGTCGTATGGGTAATGCTGATGAAATAGCTGCCACTGCCCTGTTCCTTGCATCAGAAAGCGCAGATTACATAACAGGTCAGGTTATTGGCGTTAACGGCGGATATGTGATGTAAAATTTTACGGACGACCAATGGTCGCCCCTACAATACAAATATACAATTCACTATGTAGGGGCGTGCATTGCACGTCCGAATGGGGTCTTATATGAAAACTTTAGATATTTATGGCGATAACCGTTTTGAAACCTATACAAAAATCAGAGAAGCCTGTCGTGGCATTGTTGTGCTCGTGAGGTTGCCGAAGAAACCAATCCGTAATATCCTTATAAGAGAACGGATTGCCGCGCTTCGCTCGCAATGACAATAAATGGGGGGTTAATTATGAAGCTTGTTTTTAAACAAAAAATGTTTTCTTGGTTTGATAGCTATGATATTTTTGACGGATATGACGGAAGTGTGGTTTTCAGGGTTAAAGGACAGCTTTCGTGGGGTCATTGCTTCAAAATTTATGACGCAAATAACGCAGAGGTAGGTATGGTAAAACAAAAACTGCTTACCTGGTTGCCAAAATTTGAAATGTATTACGGTAACCGATATATCGGCTGTATCAGTCGCGAATTTTCCTTCTTTAAGCCTAAATATAATATTGATTGCAACGGTTGGCATATCGAAGGCGACTATTTTGAATGGGATTATCAGATTATAAACTCAAACGGCATTGAGATTGCCACGGTGTCAAAAGAACTGTTCAACTGGACCGATACATATACAATAAATGTATACGACCCCCAAGACGCGCTAAACGCATTAATGTTAGTGCTTGCAATTGATGCTGAAAAGTGTTCAGGGGATGATTAAAAAGTAATTAATTTTAATTTTACAAAAATCGAGGATTATCGAGTATTTTGAAGAAAAAACGAGTAAATGAGAGTTTAGAGAAAATTTGTTCAAAATTCGCACTGAAAATTCTACATTTTTTGCAAAATTTACTTGACTTTTTACGCTTTTGGCTTTATCTTTATTAATGTTAATATATAAGTATAAGTATTAATTTAACGCATCTGTGTAGAAAGTCGGTCGGTACTAATGTGTGCCGTAGTTTTGTATAACATAAAACTACGAAAACCCTTTGTCAGGGCATACAAAAAGACGGCTGAGGTATCGCGCAGGGTAAACGTAAAACTTTACTACTGTCGACACTTGGGTGTTTGACAAAGGGGGATGCTTAAATGGAAACAAAACAGAATATTATTGAACTTAAAAATATCTTTGTATCCTTTGGTGACGAAAAGGTTCTCGATGGACTTAATCTTGATATTCGAGATAAAGAGTTTATAACTCTACTTGGTCCTTCGGGATGCGGCAAGACCACCACGTTGCGAATTATAGCAGGTTTTTTGGATGCCGATTCAGGCGAGGTGTTTTTTGAGAACAAAAAAATAAATGGTGTTCCGTCGTACAAGCGACAGGTTAACACCATTTTTCAGCGTTATGCGCTTTTTCCACATTTAAATGTGTACGAAAATGTTGCATTTGGTCTTCGTGTTAAAAAATTAAAAGAAAATGAAATTAAAGATATAGTTACCGAAATGTTGCATCTTGTAAACCTTGACGGTTTTGAAAAGCGCAGTATATCTACCCTTTCGGGTGGTCAGCAACAGCGTGTGGCAATTGCACGTGCCATTGCCAATAAACCAAAGGTATTATTACTTGACGAACCACTTGCCGCTCTTGACCTAAAACTTCGTAAGGATATGCAAAAAGAACTTCGCCGTATTCAGCGTCAGCTTGGTATTACATTTGTCTTTGTTACCCACGATCAAGAAGAAGCTCTTACAATGTCTGACCGTGTGGTTGTTATGAACAAGGGCAGGATTCAACAAATAGGTACTCCTCAGGATATTTATAACGAGCCCGAAAATGCATTTGTAGCTGATTTTATTGGTGAATCAAATATTCTTGACGGTGTTATGCGCGACGATTTTCTAGCTGAATTTTCGGGTCATATATTTGAATGCCTTGATAAAGGCTTTGATAAAAATGAAAATGTTGACGTAGTTGTACGTCCGGAGGACGTTGATATTGTATCTGCGGATAAAGGTATGTTAAAGGGTACAGTTACTTCGGTTGACTTTTTGGGCGTTCATTACGAAATTATTGTGGATATAGGCGGCTTTAAGTGGATGATTCAAACCACTGATGAATGTTTTGTGGGTGATAATGTAGGTCTGTATATAGAGCCTGACGCAATACATATTATGAAAAAATCAGAATATTCAGGTCTTTATGGCGACTATAGTACCTATAGCGAAGAAATGGAGCATCTTTCAGACATTGAGCCGGAGGATGACAATGAATAAGAAACGTTTTGGTAGCCGCATAGTAGCGGCGCCCTATATAGTATGGGCGGCAATCTTTATTATTGTACCGCTTATAATAATGGTGTATTTTGCATTTACCGATTCTGATGGTATTTTTACACTTAGTAATTTTGCGCAGATCGGAAAGTTTAAAAAAGCATTCGGTCTTTCTGTGCTTTATGCAGTAATAGCAACAATAATAACCTTACTGCTAGCCTACCCCATGGCTTATTGTATGACCAAGTTTAAGGTGAACAGCCAGCGTATGATAATGATGCTTATTATGCTGCCAATGTGGATGAACTTTCTTATCCGCACATATTCCTGGATAACAATACTTGCCAACACGGGCCTTATTAATAAGTTTTTAAGTATGTTGGGCATTAAACCGTTACAACTTATCAATACACCTGGCGCGGTAATTTTAGGTATGGTGTATGACTTTATACCGTATATGATTTTACCTATTTACACCGCAATGTCAAAAATCGATAATTCACTACTTGAGGCGGCAAGCGACCTAGGCTCTAACAGCTGGTCAAGAATTCGCCGCGTTATCTTGCCGTTATCGTTGCCGGGTGTAATTTCGGGTATTACAATGGTATTTGTACCTTCGGTCAGCACTTTTTATATTTCACAAAAGCTCGGCGGCAACAAGACTCTACTAATCGGTGATGCAATAGAATATCTCTTTAACACAGGTCCACAGTATTACAATATAGCCTCTACCCTTTCGCTTATACTTATGGTACTTATTTTAATTAGTACGCTTATAATGAATAAATTTGGCGCTGATGAGGAGGTTGTTGTATGAAAACACTTTCTCGCATTTATGTTGCTTTAATACTTGTTTTTCTGTATGCCCCCGTTGCAGTTATGATTTTGTTTTCATTTAACTCGGGCGGCAGTGTTTGGGTTTTTGAAGGCTTTTCTCTTGATTGGTATAAAGGTCTTGCAACCAACACCTCTATGCTTACGGCACTTCGGCACACGCTGATAATTGCAGTTTTATCGGCTCTTGTTTCTACTGTGATGGGCACTGCTGCATCAGTTGGTATTTTGGCACTTCGCAAACGTATCAGCCGCAACACCGTTATGTCAGTTACCAACATTCCAATGATGAACGCTGATATTGTAACAGGTATATCACTTATGCTGTTGTTTGTGTTTATAGGCAATTTGTTTGGACTAAAAGAATCTCTCGGATTTTTTACCGTCCTTGCAGCACATATAACATTTAATCTGCCATATGTAATACTGTCGATAATGCCAAGGCTTCGCGCTACCGATATGAGTCTGCACGAAGCGGCGCTTGATCTCGGTTGTACACCGATTAAGGCTTTCTTTAAGGTTATATTGCCTTCTATTTCAACATCAATTTTTACAGGCGCTATAATGGCATTTACATTATCGCTTGACGACTTTGTTATAAGTTATTTTACCTGTGGTCATTATCAGACATTGCCAATCGTAATTTATAATATGACTAAAAAAACAGTAGCCCCTGATGTTTACGCATTATCAACCATCATATTTTTAGCTGTATTTGTTTTGTTGATAATGTATAATACCCTTCAATCAAAATCTGATTCAAGGAGGGGTTTTAATGTTTAAAAAGATATTTACAATTTCACTCTGCCTTGTTTTATGTCTGTCGTTATACGGCTGTGGATATGAATATTTTGACCTTGAGTTAGAGGGTGAATATACCCGTGAATTTGCCGGTACAGAGCTTAATGTATATAACTGGGGTGAATATATCTCAGACGGTAGCGAGGGCTGTATGGATGTAAACCGCGAGTTTGAACGTCTTACAGGAATTAAGGTTAATTACACTACCTTTGAAAGCAACGAAACAATGTATTCACAGCTAAAAAACGGTGGTGTTAGCTATGATATTATTATACCGTCAGATTATATGATAGCCCGTCTTAAATCAGAGGATATGCTTACAAAAATTGATACATCATCATTATCAAACTACAAATATATCGATGATAGTTATAAAGGGCTTTTCTTTGATGAATCCGAAGAATACACCGTGCCGTATAACGTCGGTATGGTTGGCATTATTTATAACAGTGCTTTAATTGATGAACCGCAACATTCGTGGAATGCTTTATGGGATAATCAATATGACAATATGTCGCTTAACTTCAATAATCCCCGTGATGGTTTTATGACCGCGCAAAAATTACTCGGATATAGCGTAAATTCTACCAATCTCGACGAGTGGAATGAGGCTTCTGAACTTCTTAAGCAAGGTAAAGCGGTTTTGCAGTCTTATGTAATGGATGAGATTTACGGCAAGCTTGAAACAGGTGAAGCTGCAATAGGTCCTTATTATGCAGGTGATTATCTTGTTATGTTTGACGTTAATGAAGATTTACGATTCTTTTACCCCGAAGAAGGCACAAACATCTTTATAGATTCTATATGTATACCGAGTTGTGTTAAAAATTATGAGGCAGCTATGCTTTATATCAACTTTTTATTAGAGCCCGATATCGCGCTTGCAAACGCCGAGTATATCGGCTATGCCACGCCTCATACTGCGGTTGTTAATAATCCTGACTACTGCTATTATAAAAATGAGATACTTTATCCAAAAGTTGAAGATATGCCTGATGTTGAATATTATCACGATATTCCCGAAAGTGTGCGTATGCATTATGAGAATTTGTGGTTAGATTTAAAACTTTATTAGATATAAAACCCTGTATTTTACAGGGTTTTATTTTTTGTATGTAGGTTTGTCAATGATGTGTTACAAAATTAGAAAACTTCGCCGTTGGAAGTAA
>CAZVWG010000063.1:0-8196 GCA_964630675.1 uncultured Ruminococcus sp. | reverse complement strand
CTTGGCAAAGGCGCATCGGGTGCGGCTATTCAAAATATGAATATACTTATGGGCGTGGATGAAACCACAGGTCTTATCTACTAACGGAGGAACAATGGATATTAAGTTAATAAACGGCGGTGTTTGCGCGGCAGCAGGCTTTAAAGCAAGCGGCGTACACTGCGGTATCAGAAAGAATAAACTCAAAAAAGATTTAGCAATGATTTGCAGTGATGTTGTGGCTAACGCGGCGGCGGTTTATACTACCAACCTTGTAAAAGGCGCACCTCTTACCGTTACAAAAAATCACATTGCTGACGGCAGAGCGCAGGCGGTTATCTGCAACAGCGGCAACGCCAATACCTGCAACGCAAATGGTATAGAGATTGCCGAACAGATGAGTGACTTGGTGGCAAAGGAACTTGGTATTAACTCAAGTGATGTTGTTGTGGCTTCTACCGGTGTTATCGGTCTGCCGCTTGATATTACTCCCATTGCCGAGGGTATTCCTATTTTAGCAAAAACCTTAAGCGAAAACGGTAGTCAGGATGCGGCAGAGGCAATTATGACCACCGATACCATTGATAAGCAGATTGCTGTTGAGTTTACCATAGGCGGCAAGGTGTGCCGTATGGGTGGTATTGCTAAAGGTAGCGGTATGATTCATCCCAATATGGCAACAATGCTTGTGTTTATAACCACCGATACTGCGATTTCTTCTGCTATGTTACAAAAGGCGCTGTCCGGTGATATTGCTAACACCTTTAATATGCTAAGTATTGACGGTGATACATCTACTAATGATATGGTAACGGTGCTCGCTAACGGTATGGCAGGTAACGATGAGATTACCGCTGAAGACGAAGATTTTAATACCTTTATGAAGGCGCTTAATACCGTAACGGTAAACCTTTGCCGTATTATTGCAGGTGACGGCGAGGGCGCAACAAAGCTGCTTGAATGTAAAGTAAGCGGCGCACAGACTCTTGACACCGCAAAAACTGTTGCCAAGAGCGTTATTTGCTCAAGTCTACTTAAGGCTGCTATGTTCGGCGCCGATGCCAACTGGGGACGCGTGCTTTGTGCAATAGGCTATAGCGGCGCGGCTGTTGATGTTACAAAAGTTGATGTTTCGTTTGTTTCAAACAAGGGCGAAATTCTTGTTTGTCTAAACGGCGCGGGCGTAGATTTCAGTGAAGAAAAGGCAAAAGAAATTTTGCTCGAAAAAGAAATCGTTGTTGACGTAAAGCTTAACGATGGCGATTTCTCTGCAACCGCTTGGGGTTGCGATTTAACCTACGATTATGTTAAGATAAACGGAGACTATAGAACCTAAGGAGATTATAATGGATAATCATTTTTCAAATGCTGAGCGCGCCGAGGTTTTAACTCAGGCATTGCCTTACATAAAAAAGCATACAGGCAAAATCGTTGTTATAAAATACGGCGGTAATGCCATGATTAACGAGCAACTTAAACAGCAGGTTATGGAGGACATTGTTCTTTTATGGCTTATAGGTGTTAAGGTGGTGCTCGTTCACGGCGGTGGTCCCGAAATAAACGACCTTATGGACAGACTCGGTAAGAAGCCTGAGTTTGTAGACGGACTTCGGGTTACAGATAAAGAAACCGTCGATATTGTGCAAATGGTACTTGCAGGCAAGGTGAATAAAACACTTGTAAACCTTCTTGAAATGAAGGGCGGTAAGGCTATGGGCATTTCGGGTATGGACGGCAGACTTATTGAATCCGAAATTAAGGACGAAAGACTTGGCTACGTTGGTAAAATTACCAAGGTGCATATAACGCCCGTGCTTGATTTACTTGAAAAGGGTTATATTCCCGTTATATCAACCATCGGTTGTGATAAGCAGGGTAATGCTTATAATATTAACGGTGATACTGCGGCGGCATTCATTGCAGGTGCGCTTGGTGCACAGCGCCTTATTATGATGACCGATATTGACGGTATTTTACGTGATAAAGACGATCCCAGCACTATTATTCCACATCTTACGATCAGTGAAATCGAAGAGCTTAAGAGCGAGGGCATAATCTCGGGAGGTATGATACCCAAGGTTGATTGCTGTATTGAAGCAATTCACAAGGGCGTTAAAAACGTTGTTATTATGGACGGACGTGTGCCACACTCAATTCTTATGGAATTGTTGACAGACGAGGGTGCAGGTACAATGGTGAGTGAAAAATGATAGATTTGATATCAGTTGATAAACAATACGTTGCCAATACATACAATCGTTTTCCTGTTGAACTTGTATATGGCAAAGGTTCAAAGGTTTACGACAAAAACGGCAAAGAATATATAGATATGGGTTCGGGTATCGGCGTTACTGCGTTTGGCATTGCAGACGAGCAGTGGTCACAGGCGGTAGCCGAACAGGCAGGTAAACTGCAGCATATGTCAAACCTTTATTATACCGAGCCTTGCGCCTTGCTTGCAAAGGCGCTTTGCGAAAAGACAGGGCTTAAAAAGGTTTTCTTTTCAAACTCGGGCGCCGAGGCAAACGAGTGCGCTATAAAGGTTGCTCGTAAATGGGCGGCGGAAAACAAGGGTGAAGATTGCTGCACAATAGTAACTCTTAACAATAGCTTTCACGGTAGAACTATTACAACCCTTGCGGCCACAGGACAAGACCATTTTCATAAACTCTTTCAGCCTTTGACTGCAGGTTTTATTCATACACCTGCAAACGATATTGAAGCGCTTAAAAAGACGGTAACAGACTATAATGTCGCCGCCGTTATGATAGAATGCGTTCAGGGAGAGGGCGGCGTAATTGCGTTAGAACCCGATTTTGTAAAGGCAATTTACGATTTGTCAAAAGAGCACAACTTTTTAGTAATCGTTGACGAGGTTCAGACAGGTAACGGCAGAACAGGTAAGTTCTATGGCTATATAAATTATGGTATTAACCCCGATGTTGTCACTACTGCCAAAGGTCTTGGCGGTGGCTTGCCGATAGGCGCGGCAATTTTGGGCGAAAGGGTAGAAGGTGTATTAGGCTTCGGCGACCACGGCTCTACCTATGGCGGCAATCCCGTGTGCGCCGCAGGCGCTTTAAACGTTATAAACCGTATTGATGATGCGCTTTTATGTGACGTTACCAAAAAGAGTGAATATATTTTTGAAACACTTAAAAATGCTGATGGTATTGAGTCTGTAAGCGGTATGGGTCTTATGATTGGTATAAAGACAGTAAAACCTGCTGCAGAGGTAGTAAAAGCGGCTATGGAACGTGGTGTGCTTTGCCTTACCGCCAAAGATAAGGTAAGATTACTGCCGGCGCTTAATATTCCGTTCGAGGATTTAGAAAAAGCAATTAATGTTATAAAAGAGGTTGCAAAATAATGGACTTAAAGGGTAAAAGTTTTTTAAAACTATTTGATTTTACAAGTGAAGAAATAGAAGGGTTATTAGACCTTGCCGCAGAGCTTAAAGAAAAAAAGAAATGTGGCACACCCCATAAATATTATGAGGGCAAAAATATAGCGCTTATATTTGAAAAAACAAGCACACGCACTCGTTGCGCTTTTGAAGTAGCGGCGGCAGACCTTGGTATGCACCCGACTTATCTTGACCCCACAGGCTCACAGATAGGCAAAAAAGAGAGTATTGCCGACACAGCGCGTGTTTTGGGTAGAATGTACGACGGTATAGAGTACCGTGGTTTTGGTCAAGAAATTGTTGAAGAACTGGCTAAATACGCGGGTGTTCCTGTATGGAACGGACTTACAAACGAGTTTCATCCCACACAGATTTTAGCCGATTTTCTTACAATTCGTGAGCATTTTGGTGAGCTTCGCGGCAAGAAGCTCGTTTATATGGGCGATGCGCGTTACAATATGGGCAATTCGCTTATGGTAGGTTGCGCTAAAATGGGTATGCACTTTGTAGCCTGCACAAATAAAAAATATTTCCCCGATAGCGCGCTTGTAACACAGTGTGAGGAAATTGCAAAGACAACGGGCGCTACAATAGAATTTTCTGAAAGCACCGATGCTGTAAAGGGCGCGGATGTAATTTACACAGACGTTTGGGTATCTATGGGTGAGCCTGATTCCGTTTGGGAAGAGAGAATTAAAGATTTAATGCCCTATCAGGTTAATAAAGCGCTTATGGAAAAGGCAGGTTCACAGTGCCGATTTATGCACTGTCTGCCCGCATTCCACAACCTTAATACCAAGATAGGCAAAGAGATTTATGAGAAATTCGGTATTGATTGCATGGAGGTTACCGAAGAGGTATTTGAATCAGAGCAGTCAATAGTATTTGATGAAGCTGAAAACCGTATGCACACCATTAAAGCAGTAATTGCGGCTACAATAGTTTAAATAAAATTGCCCACAGCAAATCATCTACTATTAGTGTGGCTGTTGCTTTGTATTGGTGCGAAATCAAGAAAAATAAATAATTTTAACCCGTATTTATTAAAAATACGGGTTGTTTTTTTATGGAATAAAATGTATAATTAAATCAAATAAAACAGTGAGGTGCGTTATGAATCGCAGACAGGTACATCTTGATTTTCACACATCCGAAAAAATTGAAGGTATAGGCAGTGCCTTTTCTAAACAAAATTTCCAAGAAATGCTTAAAAAAGGTCACGTTGACTCGATAACTGTATTTTCAAAGTGTCATCACGGTTGGTCATATCATCCGACAAAGGTCAATAAGATGCATCCGCATTTAAATTTTGATCTTCTTGGTGCGCAGATCGAAGCGGCTCACGAAATCGGCGTTAAAACGCCCATTTATATTTCAGCAGGCTTTGATGAAAAATGCGCTACCGAGCATCCCGAGTGGATACTTTGGACTCCCGAGCAATATAAAAGCGGCGTGATGCTTTACGATCCGCCAAGATATCACCAGTTATGCCTAAATACACCGTATCTTGATGAGTTGCTTGCCGAAATCAAAGAAGCGTGCGAAAACTATGACGGTGACGGAATATTCCTCGATATTGTTCACGTTGACCCTTGTTGCTGTGAAACCTGCCGTGCAGAGATGGAAAAGCGCGGTATGGATGTTAACAACTCCGATGACGTTAAAGCACTTGCAGAAGAGGTTTATGCCAACTATGTTCGTCGTGTTCGTGAAACTATTGACTCGGTAAAACCGGGACTTCCCGTATTTCACAATGGCGGCCACATTCGTCACGGTAGATATGATTTAGCGCACGCTAACACCCATCTCGAGCTTGAAAGCTTGCCAACGGGCGGTTGGGGATATGACCATTTCCCGATGTCTGCGGCATATGCCCGAACTCTCGGTATGCAATATCTTGGTATGACGGGTAAATTTCATAAGGCGTGGGGTGAATTTGGCGGCTATAAGCATCCAAATGCACTACGTTATGAGGTCGCACTTTCGGCGGCAAACGGTGCTTGCAGCTCAATAGGTGACCAGTTGCACCCAACGGGTCTTATGGATAACGCTACATATACACTTATTGGTGAGGCTTACAAAACTATAGAAGAACGCGAGTCTTGGCTTGACGATTATAAAAATGTTAAGGGCGATATTGCCGTACTTTCAAGTGAAGCGTGGCAAAACTATAACGGTATTGCAAAACCCAGTTGGGAATCACTTCATTGGAGCAAGGGTTGCTCACGTATATTGCTTGAAAGCAATTATCTTTTTGATTTTGTTGATACCGAAACCGATATTTCGGGCTACAAACTATTGATACTGCCTGACATTTGCACATTAGACGATAAGCTTGCCGCAAAGATAAACGATTATATTGCAAAGGGCGGCAAGGTGCTTGCGAGCTATGAATCAGGTCTTAACTCAGAGAAAAACGCTTTTGCGGTAGATTTTGGTTGCGAGTTTGAGTGCAACAGCGAGTATAAACCCACATACATAAGACCTGACGGCGATATTGAATGCTTACCTGCGGCATCATATCTTATTTACGAAGATGCTATGAAGGTAAAAGCTACCACAGGTAATGCTACCGCTATGATAGATAAGCCTTACTTTAACCGTAGCTTAGAGCATTTCTGCTCGCATCTGCACACACCCGGTAGCGGCGAAAAGTATGGTGATGCGGTAATTATGACCAAAAATACAGCATATTTTGCCCACAAGATATTTTTAGAGTATTTTAAACACGGTAGCATCTATACAAAAGAAATTGTTCGTGCAGCTATTGAAGCGCTTATTGGTGACAATAAAACCATAAAGACCAATCTGCCCGCTCAGGGTGTTATAACCGTAACTGAGAATGGTGACACTCAAATTGTGCACACACTTTATGCGTCTCCCGTGCTTCGTGGTGAAAAGACACAGATTATTGAGGATTTGATTCCAATTTACAATACCACAGTTTCACTCAAGAGCGACAGGGCACCAAAATCGGTAACACTCGTTCCCGAAAATGTGTCGCTTGATTTTGAATATAGTGACGGCGAAATCAAATTTACCATACCAAAATTTGAATGCTGGCAGATGAGCGAAATTAAATATTAAATATTAAATATTAAATATTAAATATTAAATTAAAACTGCGACACATATTTAACTTGTGTCGCAGTTTTTACGCCCCTAAACGATAATTTCGAGGGCAGGTTATTCTAAATCAAGTGCCGAAAGGGGAGATGTACTTTCTCCGTCAACAAAGACTTCAATGTGAATGTGCGGATTATCTGCACATTCGCTCGGAATTTCACCTGATGTGCCTATAATATCACCCGCGGCTACCTTGTCGTTTTCTTTTACGTTCACATTACCCATTCCGCAATATTTTACCGTAATGTTGTCGTTATATTCTATCGTTATTATTTTACCAAGATTTGCATCCTCGCTAACTGATTTTACGATACCGCTGCCTGCCGATTTAATATCTGTGTTTTTTTCACATAAAATATCAACACCAGTATGCAATCGCATATCTCCGTAGGTGGCAGAATATTGCAAGGCTGAATCGCTGTAGCCCTTTGAGATATTTCCTGTAACAGGTAAGACAAATGTTTGTTTTTCAGGCACAATTGATATTTCTTCATTATAAGGCACATCACTAACTTCATCATCTACATCTGTAACCTGTTCTTGTGGCGTTGTCTGCTGTATGTCCGCTTCACTATTATATGAGTTATCGGTATCAGGATATGATTGTTGTAAATTGTTGTCAGAAGGAGTTTCTGTAACAGTTTTATTTTTCGAGAACACAAACCATGTGATTGCACCAACGGCAACAAGAGCGCAAGCTACTATTGTAACAAAACCCGTTGAGGTTATCACATTTGTGAATTTTGATGTTTTATAATATTTCATTTTAAATTTTTCTCCTTTCAGTATTCAATGTTAGTATTGTCATAAAATTTTTAACATATTCTAAAAAAATATTTAAAATATGTTCATAAAAAGGTTAAAATTTATGTGTATGATATGCTTGTACCAAGAAACAGGGAGCCGCACCCTAATTGGTACATCGCAACTTAAAGTTGCGATTCTCTCCTCAAACCCCTTAAAAGTGAAAAAGAGTCGTGTTATCACGGCTCTTTTTCACTTTTTTGTTGTCTTGAAAATACAAATTAAATATGGTATTATGTTTTTAAATCATAAAAGGGGATTTTAGATGGATATTAAAGTTTGCGAATTTAAAAAAATTAAATATATTACCTGTTATCCCGATAATTTTATTAAAGGACAAAAATATCCTATACTTATAAAGCTTCACGGTGCAGGCGGCAGAGGTGACGATATTACACCACTGCTTCGCGACAGCGCTTTTTTGCACGAGAGAGAAAATTTTAACGATTTTCCTTTTATGACGATAATGCCATTGTGCCACGAAAACACCTGGTTTGATATGTGGGAACAACTAAAAGAATTTGTTGAACACACAATTAAAATGCCCGACGCAGACGGCGAAAGGATATATCTTATGGGCGCAAGTATGGGTGGATACGCTACTTGGGCTTTGGCTATGAGTTATCCGGAATACTTTGCGGCAATTGTACCAATATGCGGTGGCGGTATGTATTGGAATGCGGCGCGTCTTGTGAATGTGCCTATATGGGCTTTTCACGGCGCAAAGGATACTGTTGTTTTACCGCGCGAATCGCAAATTATGGTAGAGCGTGTTAATAACTGCGGTGGTAATGCCAGGCTTACAATTTACCCCGAAAACGACCATAACGCGTGGAGCGATACCTTTTCTAATCCCGAGGTTTATAAATGGTTACTCAGTC
>CAZVWG010000062.1:0-8410 GCA_964630675.1 uncultured Ruminococcus sp. | reverse complement strand
CTCCACCGCATGCTTAGCGAGTGATTTTTTTGATACAAAAAAGCGCAAAGAACGATATTGTCGCTCTTTGCACTTGGGTAAATGTTAATTATTTTTGTATTGCTTTGATTTGTCTTATGTCGTTGCCGATAAATTTTTTTGCGGTATATTTTATAAGACGTGATGCAACGCGTGGGGTGTATTTGTTTGCAATCTCGCCCATAGTAAGATTTGTGTTGATAATGGTAGGCTTGCCGCTAAGGTCGCGCGTATTTATAATATTGTAAAGCAAGCTTTGTATATACGGTGATACAAACTCGCCGCCCAGATCGTCTATCACCAACAAATCGCAGGTTATTGCCGCGTTATATCGTGTGTTGGTGTGGCGGTCAAAATGCTCGGTTTCCATCTCGCTGAAAAGGTTGTATGCCGAGCCGTAGATGACATCAAACCCTTGATTTAACAGTTCGTATGTAATAGCCAGTGTCAAATGTGTTTTGCCGAGACCCGTATCCCCCATAAAGAGCAGACTTTGACTGCTTTTGGGCGAAAAGCTTATCACGTACTCACGGCAAAGCTTTAAAACGGCGGTCATTCGTTTGCGGGGATTTGCGCCGTCGATATCCTCGTTTTTATAATAATTTAAATCAAAATTTTCAAAACGGCAATCCGCAAGCGGCAGACTTGCAGATAAATCCTCAATGAGCAGTTTTTTTGCCGCGGTATGTATGCAGTCGCAAATCTTACCGTTTACATAACCTGTGTCACGACAGGCGTTGCAGTCATAGACTATTTCGCCAATGCTCTCGTTCTTTAATATAACGGCGCGCGCTACCGATAATTCGGTCATTTCGTTTTGCAGTTTTTTAAGCGAAGCGCTGTCGCCCGTGATAGCCAAGGTGGCGATTTGAGCCCCAAGATAAGACAGTCGCGCGTTTATCTTTGCAAAATCGGCATTGGTGTTTTGCAAATTTTGCATCGCCGCATCAAAAGTTGCTTTTTTATGACGCAAAACATCTCTTTGCCTGCCAAAAGCAATATTATAACTTTGTTCACGTGTCATAATAAAAAATCCTTTCAAATAAAGGGTATGAAATCCGTAAGTCTGTTTTCCCGCACAGTATCATCCCTACATTTATTAGTTTCGCTTTGTGAAACTAATTAACCTGCATAAGCAGATTTGATTTAATTTAATCTTTATTAAGCATTTTTTCAAACAAATCTAAATCGTAGCCCGCATAATCGGTTTTGCCTTGGGCGGCTTTAGGTTTTTGCTTTTTTTCGGTAATCTGTTCGGGGGCGGTTATGCCGTCCTTATGCCACGATTCGATTATCTTGGCAATATAGGGCATAGAAAGCTTGGCTTTTGAATCTATGCAGGCATCGTATGCCGCCTTTAGCATATCGACGCTGATTTTCCATTCGTTTATCCAAAGATTGCTGTATTCGAGCTCTTTGCTGCTGGGATTGCGACGCTCGATTCCAAAAGCGTTTTGAACAACGCTCCACGCAAGGTTTTGCTTTGCCGAGTCGGCAATAAGCGCTTCGGCATCCATTACCGTTTCGACACCTTGGTTTAACCAATTGGTTGCGGTTTTTTTAACAAAAGATATATTGCACTTGCCTTCGCGAGCAGCATACCCTAAAAGCAACAATATCACCGACGCGTCCATACCGTAATCATCATAAAGCGAAACAATTAACTGACTCTCATTTTGCTTAAGATTTCTGCAAAATTTAAGCTGCGCCTCGCGAAGCAAAAACGCCAGACGCTCGTCCTCGAGCCCGCGTTTTATAACATCGGCACGCGAGGGAAGACTAGAGCTTATTATAACGCTTTTGGTTTCGGGTTCTTTTTTTGTTTCGCCGATAAGTATATCGCGCTGTTGCCAAAAGAGAAGTGCATCGCAAACCTCATCAACCGAAATGCCAAGCGCGGCAGCGATTTTTTGAGGGGATATCCCCTCTGATATATTTCGCATAAAATAAAGCAAAACCTTAAGCTGATTATGGGTGGCTATTTTAAGATATTTGTCAGAAACCACGGTAGGTATTGCGTATGTGCTGCTGAAAATCGCAGGATTGATGTTGTAGTTCATTTTATAGCCCCCTTTTAATTTAATGTATATATATTATATATGTAAGGTTTAATTTTGTAAAGGATAAAAATGAAGTATCTTGCTGACGCTAGAAATGATGTAAGGTTTGCCGTAAACCCCACGTGCCTGCAGGCACACATCATTACAAAAAAGAAACCTTATGTGAAAACATAAGGTTTCTTTTTGTGTCGGCATCTACTTATTTTCCCAGGCAGCTGCCCGCCAAGTATCTTCAGCGCAAGTGAGCTTAACTTCTGTGTTCGGAATGGGAACAGGTGGACCCTCACCGCAATCAACACCGACTGATATTTATGCCGCCCTTTTCAGACGGCAAAAGTGATTATACAACAACACTTTTAATTTGTCAAGCACTTTTTTGAAAAATTTTTAAAAAATATTTTTGTGTGGTGTGATGCCCTCATTTTACGATTTTATTTAATAATTTTTTATGTGAATCAAACAACTCCCGCGGATCATCAAACGCATTGCGATAGACCTCTATAACCGCGTCTCCTGTATACCCGCATTCGACTGCCGTGTCTAAAAATGCTTTAAAATCAAAATTGCCGTCAAACGGAAGCATACAATCGTGTTGCTCATTGCTGTCACTTAAATGAAGATGCTTTATCTTGCCGCCCAGAAGATGCAAAACATCATATGGCGAATATCCGCCGCGTAGACTTTGCTTGACATCAAGACAAAAGTTCACATTGTCGCCGAGATAGTCTGACATATTTTGCAATACCTCAAGGTCACCTGCCCTATACTTTACAACATTTTCCTGCAGGAGAACAGCTCCGTTTTCACGGACGACATCAGCAACTCGGGCAAAGCGGTCAAAATAACCGTAATTATCCATAGTGCCGTTTGGTTTTCCGCCGTGCATAATAACGTATTTCGCACCTAAACGCGCCGCTATTTCGCCGTAGCGCTTGTACATATCAAGTCCCTCGTAAAAACGGCGGTCGTAATTTGAAAAGAGCATAAAGGACTCTGCAAGCGACATAGTTGGATGGATGCTGCTTACGGCGATACCGTATTCATTTTTTATTTGCAATAATTCTTTTATAAAATCAGGTTGTAGCTCTAAATTGGCATTAAAAAATATTTCTGTAAGCGCTATACCGTTTTGTGCTAAAAGCTTAAACGACTCTTCGGTATACATAGGATATAAGCAGGAGGTGGATATTCCTATTTTCATAAAATTTTCTCCTCCTTATACGGTGTTACATATACTGTTTTATTGGTGGTATAGATTACCATACCCGCCTTGGCACCGTTTGGTTTTTTTACATACTTAACAGGCGTGTAATCAACAGGCACATTTGACGAATTTGCCGCCTTTGAATTTTTTGCCGCAAGCGATGCCGCAAAAATAATCGTTTCGTCACTTAATTCCGCACCGCCGCATAGCACTACCACGTGTGAGCCGTGAATATTTTTGGTGTGAAACCACATATCTCCCTTTGATGCCAGAGTGCAGGTGATATAATCGTTTTGCATATTATTTTTGCCAACGAGTATTCGATAACCCTCGCTTGATTTGTATTCGGTAATTTGCGGCTGTGCCTTTTTGCGCGGTTGTTTTTTTGTGTTTTGCCTGATGTAGCCGCTCAGGGATAATTCTTCTCTTATTTCGGCAATATCTGCAAGTGTTTTACATCGCGCAAGACTTTCACTCACCGACTCAAGATATTCTATCTCACGACGGTCATTTTCGATAAGATTGCCTAATGACTGCACAGCTACACAGCTCTTTTTGTAATCTTTAAAATATTTTGCCGCGTTTTGTTGAGGAGAAAGTGAAGGGTCGAGGGGTATCTCGATAGTCGAAAGATCTTCGGCGTAATAATTTTGCACACGGGCTACAGCACTACCCTGCTCTATCGCGTAGAGATTAGCCTTGATAAGTTCACCGTTGATACGTAAATCCTCACGGTTGCGGTTTTCGGCAAGCTCCTTTTGGCGAATTGCCGCGCGTCGACGGGCTCTTGTTATCAGATTTGACAAAAGTTTGGTAATATCGGCAGATGCCTTGTGTATGCGTGCTGAATTTTCACGCTCGAAATAAAAAGCGTCCAGCAGTTCGGACGGCGAATTAAAGCATTTGGTTTTATAAAGTCCACCGTATTGTGCAATAGGCATATAGCAAAAATCGACAGGGGTATTGTCGGCATTGCAAAGCATAACAAATTCATTTGATAAAATGCTGTTTTGAAATTTTTGCAGAATGTTTATCAAAGCATTTTTGTCAATCAGGGAACCGTCCCCTGATTGAGCGGCAAGCTCGCGGCAAACGAGAGGCGATATGCCCTCTAATGTTTGTAACAGCGATGATGATAGGCTGTCGGATTTTTTATTTAAGATTTTTTCTGCCGTTTTATCTACATCGGCATTGAGTATATTGATTTTGTTTTGCGATTCGGGATAAGTATAGGTAGCGCCCGATATAACAAGTCGGTCAGCGTCTATATCGCTGCGGTGAACGGCATCATAAACCTTACCGTCCTCTCCCACAAGAACGATGTTGCTGCTGTTTCCGATAAGCTCGCAAATTATTTTAGGCGAAATACGGTCGCCCATTTCATTTGACGTGTCAAATGTAAGCTCTATTACGCGCTCAAGTCCTTTTTGCTCAACGCTTACCAGCTTTGCCGAGGAAAATATCTTGCGCGCAAGCATACAAAACATTGGCGGGGTGTCGGGATTTTCGTATTTTTGCTCGGTAAAATGTACTCTTGCCGTGCCCGATGCGGCGCTCAAAACAAGACGCTTAACAAATCCTTTTTTGCGCAGGACTAAAACCAGCACGTCGCGTGCCGGCTGATAGATTTTATCTACGTGACAATCAACCGCTTGCCCAAGTTCGCGTGTCACAGTATGTAAAAATGCGCCGTCAAAAGCCATTGCTACCTCCTAAAATACTTTTTAGTTCCTTACTTAAACGCAGATAATATTTGTACTCATTCTGTTTATTCGGTACGTTTTCAAGGTCGCACGCGCATTTGTGCACTATGCGATATTGCTTTTTAATATACTGCTCAGCTTCTTCATTGTCGGCTTTTAAATAGCCGATTAACGCTTGTGTATCGGTTATACTGTAGGGCACGCCCTCATATCTTGCTTGCATAACCGAATATATCTTGTTGTTTTCAACTATCGCCTGCTCGCGCTCTACGGTGAAGCCGTTAGCAGCAAGATACTGCCGCAGCTCCTTTGCGGATGTGGTAGGTTGCAATATAAGCGAAACGGTATTATCGCGCAAAAATTCCGCACGGTCGATTATTCCGCTTATGACTTCGCCGCCCATACCCGCAATTATTACAGTATCGGCATCTTGTCGACTAACACCCGCAAGACCGTCGCATAAAATTAATCTTACCTCGGCACCCAGTTGTTCAAGATTTTTACCAGCCGACTGTAAGGGCTTTTTATTTATATCGGTAGCTATAACGCTTTTGCATTTATGTGACAGACATAAAAACGCGGGCAGATAGCCGTGATCTGTACCCACATCACAAACTTTACTGCCCTCATTTACAAAACTTGCGATAAGGCTTAATCTTTTGCTTAATTCAAACATTATTTGCCTTCAAAATAAGCGTTAAGTTTTTCAACAAGTTGGTCCACATCTGCACCGTGAACAGAGCAAGCCTGCTCTATAGTCTCGCCGCGTGAAGCGGGACAGCCAAGGCAATGCATACCGATTTCAAAAAAGTATTTTGCGGCACCTGAATCTATATCAAGCACGTCGCCTACTATCATATCCTTTGTAATTTTCATAATTTTACTTCCTTTGTTATTTAAAACAATTTGGGATTTATCTCCAAATCGGTTCTGGAGTGGTTAAAGAGTTTACGGTTATCAAGCGCCCAGACACGACCCGAAAAATCATTAGGGCTTGCCGAAGATACTGCCTCACGCATTTCATAAATACGTGAATCAAGCAAGTCCATCTCTGAAAGAACCTCTGCTTCTATAAACATAGGTCTTACCGCTGCGCCAAATTCAGGCTCGCCGTGATGCGATAGTATCATATGTTGCAGCAACACCGACACCCTGCGGTCAACACCTAATTTTTCAGCGTATTTATCTATTTTTGTAGCGCCCATAGCGATATGTCCTAAAAGGTTGCCTTCGACTGTATATCCATCGGCAACGCCTGCATCGTTTACATCAAACTCTTGCAATTTTGATATATCGTGAAGTATCGCTCCCGAAAGCAGCAGCTCGCGGTCGATAAACGGATACACATTGCATACGCCCTCGCACAAACGAACGATCGACAGCGTATGCATCAGCAGCCCTCCGCGTAGCGCGTGATGAAGCTTGAATGCCGCAGGCCAAAAAAGTAAATTCTCACGGTTATCGGCAAGTATTGTTGTAACAAGCAGCTTTAAATTATTATCGGCAAAGCCGTTTGCGATATTCATCAGCTCGTCATACATCTGCTCGGAGCTGTAGCCGCTGGTGCGAACAAAGTCTTCTATATACACATTGTCAGAATCTATAGTAGGTCTTATTCGTTCAATGCGCAACTGGTCGGCACCGTTATATTGCGAAATGGTACCGCGAATTTTTACAAGGTCGTTCGCCTTGTATTCGCCGTGCTCGGCGGGCGTATATCTCCACAGCTTACCGTTGATTTCGCCCGTGCTGTCGCCCAAGGTAAAATCAAGATAGGTGTCGCCCTTTGACGAGGTTTTAACCTCGACGCTTTTCACGAGGCAAAAGCCGTCCACGCGGCCGCTGTTATCAACAGGTGTAAAGTTCATAAATCTTTTTCCTTTTTAATTTATTTTTGTCATTGACCGATAAAATCACGGTCGAAGGTTATTACGCAAACATAGGTTTTATCAGTCTCGCGAGCCTTTTGACAGATTATATCATTTAACTTGTTTTCAGAAAGCTTTAAATGCGAGGGTATAACCACATCAAAAATCAGATTGGTGCGAGTATCTCCCGCGGGAGTCATTCTAAAATCGTGCAACGTAAGCTTGCTATCGATTTCTTTTAAAATACCGATCATTGTGTCACGAGCAGCGGCAACCGACTCATCGTCGGTATCGATCGGGTCCATATGAATAACCAAATTAACACCGAATTTTTCACATATCAGCTTTTCACAAAGATCTATTTTTTCGTGACACGACACTATGTCGACGTCGTGTGGCACCTCTACGTGTACCGAAGCAAACTGACGACCGGGACCGTAGTTATGCACTATAAGGTCGTGTATACCGTAAAATTCATCAAAGCTTAAGATAGTATCGTTTATATCGCTTATAAGCTGTTGTTTAGGCGGACTGCCCAAAATCTCATCAAGCGTATCACGTGCCGAGCAAAAACCCGACCATAGTATAAATAATGCAACTAACCCCGCCATAACAGCATCAAGATTAAACGGCAAACTCCAAATTCTTGTGACCACTGCCGAAACCAAGATGGTGCCTGTTGCTATACAGTCATTAAGACTGTCTTTAGCGGTGGTTACAAGCGCTGACGAATCTATCATTCTTCCTATTTTTCGGTTAAAAAAGAATAACCACAATTTTACAGCAATAGAAATAACAATCACTATTATTGCTGTGTTTGAAAATACGGGGGCAGGTGTATCATTTACAAGCGACATAACAGAATTTTTAAGCAGTTCAAAGCCTACAAGCAGTATCAAAAACGATACTATAAATGCCGATATATATTCCATTCTGCCGTGGCCAAACGGGTGGTCACGGTCGGCAGGTTTATTTGCAAGCTTAAAACCGATAAGCGTCACCACTGAAGAGCCGACATCGGCAAGGTTATTAAAACCGTCTGCCACTATAGAAAGGCTTGCAGTTATATAACCGATAACGATTTTTATAATACTAAGCAGTATATTCGCACAAATTCCAACCGCACTGCCTAAATTACCATAGTTGTTACGCGATGCCGCCGATTTTGTATCGGCAGGATTTTTAACGAACAATTTAACAAGCAGGGCTATCATTAAAGTTTTGCCCCTTTAGCACCCTTTGCACCAAAAGATACGCCCGATAAAATGTTTGTATCGATAGTAAATGTAAGGTTGTCGCGGTTTCGCTGTCTGCGGAAAGCAATTTCGACAAGACGGTCGATCATATCGGTATATTTAAGACCGGTTGCTTCCCACAAATAAAACGCAAGCGAACCGGGGATTGTGTTAATCTCATTAGCGTAAACATTACCTGTTTCGGTATCTAACAAAAAGTCTATACGAACAACGCCGCCGGCACCGATAGCCTTAAATATGCGGCAAGAAAGGTCACGTATTTCATTTGATTTATCTTCAGGCAAATCTGCGGGAATTTTAC
>CAZVWG010000061.1:0-8678 GCA_964630675.1 uncultured Ruminococcus sp. | reverse complement strand
AAATATCTAACCAAACACTTATTGATGACTTTAAAAAGGTTTATCCCAATGCAAAATACATAGTTAATCTTATCGATATAACCTGGCCTAACGGTAAAGGCTATTCCACATATGATGAACTGCTTGAGCATTACAGTGATGCTGTGATGAGCAAGTTTGAGACTCCTTATATATCGGTAGATTGTTATCCTTTTTGGAACAACAAAGATGAATACATACTTCAAAATTATTACAAGCTTGCTAGTGTGGCAAAAAAGCACGGCGCAGAAACAACAATGATTTTGCAGTCAAGCACAGGCAGTGAGTTTTTGAATACTTTAAGTGAAGAGGATATACGTTGGCAGGCATATTCTGCAATAGCGTTTGGCGCAGATAATTTGCAATATTATTGTTACTCGGTTCCAAAAGGAATTGAATATAATTATTGCATACTTAATCCCGACGGAACGCCAAGCGTGCTTTACGATTATGTAAAGGAAATAAATGCCGAAATACAAAGCTTTGCAAGTGTGGCATTAGCATATGATTGGGATGATGCACTTTCTGTTATTGGAACAGAAGGGTATGACTATCGTGCATTTTATCTTACATACAACGAAAATTTTGAGCAAAAATCATTCGTGGATGCAGAACACTATGTAAGCGCATCGGGCACTCGCGATCTTGTTGTAAGCCGCTTTATAAGTGAAAAATACGGTGAGGCATATATGTTTGTAAACTTTGCCGCTCAGCAAGCCAATACCATTACAGCAACCTTTAAAGATTGCAAAGCAGTTGCAATTTACGGTGGTGAGGGCTTTGACGGTACACCAAAGATAGTTGTGCTGGATGAAAATGGTCAAATACAATTTGAACTTCAGTATGGAGAAGGATGCTTTGTAGTGCCGATCAAATAATGAGAAATTAATATATTACATCTAAAATTAAATATATGTTATTTTAAATTTTATTCCTGTTGAATTGAATTTTGTTTATAGATATAATTTAATCATTAATTAAGAGGGTGATGTTTGTGTTGAAAAAAATGATTGCTGCTGTATTAGTGCTTGTTATGGCGTTTTCTGTGGCGAGTTGCAAATCGAACGGAATACCAAGTTATCCTGAACAGTCTTTTGAAATTTCAGGATTTTGGGCGCCTTATGAAATAACGGAGGAAAGCCTTCAACAATATAAAGATGTAGGTTTTACTACGCTTGCTTTTATTAATCATTCCCTTGAGAAAAACAGTGAAAATCAGTTTTATCTCGGCTCTGACCGCACTATGAAAGCACTTGAACTTTGTCGCAAGACGGGTCTTAACGCGATTTTACAATACGGCGATTGGATTGCTAACTGGTCAGAAAACAATGAGGAATATTACAGTGAAACACCTTTTAGCCAATATGATCTATATGATGATTACAAAGATATAATTAAGGGTATAAGTATCGTTGACGAGCCTTCAAAGCAGCATTATGACGGCAGATATAACAGCACAGCTATGATGGATGATTTTAAAAAGGTTTATCCTGATGCTTATTACATGGTAAATATATCGCCCAGATATGCCGGCGGATCATATTGGGATTTTGTTGACTATGATGAGCTTGTAGATACTTACGAAGAAAAGATAATGACCTATTTTGATAATAAATTCATTTCGGTTGACTGTTACCCCTTCTGCAATGAAGAAAATCGTGAGTATCCGCGCCGCGATGACTGGCTTTTAGGTTATGAGATTATTGCTAACCTCGCAAAGAAACACGACGCTTACAAAACTGCAATTATACAAAGTAGCGTAAGTAACGAATTTGCAAAAGAGCTTACCGAAAGTGATATGAGACTTCAGGTAAACGTTGCACTTGCGTTTGGTTTTGACCATATACAGTACTATTGTTATGAGGTGCCTAAATCATTTGACGAAGACGGCACGGTTACAAATATGTATGACCACTGTATTTTAAATCAGGACAGCACACCCAACGAGATGTACTATTGGTTACAGGATATACATAAGGAAATACAGTCATATGCAAGCGTAATACTTGCTTACGAGTGGGATAGCATTATCACCAGAAATCCCGTTGGTTTTAGCAGTAACACTGATATGATGATGATGTTAGATCGCGAATTTGAAAATGCTATGTACTTTGAAAAGGCAATCTCGTCTACCGATTTGGCAATCAGTCGCTTTACAAGCGAACAGTACGGAGAAGCATATATGCTTGTAAACTATGCTGAAAAAGATAAGAACAATATAGCAACCATAACATTTAAAGATTGCAGTAAGATAGCGGTCTACGGTGGCAAAGGCTTTGACGGTACACCCGAAATCGTTGAACTTGACGAAGAAAATAAATATCGTGTAGACTTGGCTTACGGCGAGGGTGTATTTGTGGTGCCGATGGTGTAGAAAAATATAATATTGAAGAAGTGATAATATGTCCAAAAAAATATGTTCTTTAATTTTGGTAATTGCTATGATACTTTCTACGGTTTTATGTCTTTCGTCCTGCGATGACAATATACCTGAATATGAGGATCATGAATTTATGATAAGTGCTTTGTGGGCACCGCGCGATGTGTCGGAAGAAGGGTTTGAATTATACAAGCAGGCAGGCTTTAATACCCTTTCGTTTAGCAACCATGACGAAATGCCCCGCACTACAGATAATCAATATTATTTAGGCTCTAATCGTACCATGGAAGCATTAAAGCTTTGTAAAAAGGTTGGTCTTAATGCGATTTTAGGCTATGGCGATACCTGGTTTGTTCGTGAAATTGAGGGCGAGGATTATTTTGACGGCACCCCCTTTAGTAATTATGATTATTATGACGAATATAAAGATATTATAAAGGGTATCAAAATAAAGGATGAGCCCAGTAAGGAGCATATTGATAAATACAAGTCCAAAACACTTACCGATGATTTCAAAAAGGTATATCCAAACGCGGTATATGATATGACAATTACACCGCGTTATGCCGGAGCTTCAAACTATGGCTTTGACACATATGATGAAATGCTTAACTATTATGCCGAAAACATTATGAGTCAGTTTGACAATCCGTTTATTTCAATTGACTACTATCCCTTTTCAAATGAAGAGCATAATTCATATCCGCGTCGCGATGATTGGCTTATCACATTTGAGATGGCGGCAAAAATTGCAAAAGAATATGATGCTCAATTTATGCCGATTATGCAATCAAGTGCAGGACTTGAATTTGCAAATGAGCTTACCGAAGCAGATATGCGCTTGCAGGTAAATGTTGCGCTTGCCTTTGGCGCGGATAGTTTGCAGTATTATTGCTATTCTGTACCTACTATACAATACACTTACAACTACTGTATTCTTGACCCTGAAAACAAGCCAAGCGCACTTTACGGTTATGTGCAGGATATTCATAAGGAAATACAGTCGTATGCCGATGTAATTCTTTCTTACGAGTGGGATAGCGTTATAGGCACCAATCCAGTAGGCTTTAGCAGCAATATGGATATGTCTAAACTATTGCTTCAAAATGAGTTTAAAGATACCCAACACTTTGAAAAGGCAATCTCGTCTACCAACCTTGTAATCAGCCGCTTCACAAGCGATAAGTATGGTGAAGCATATATGCTTGTAAACTATGCTGAAAAAGATAAGAACAATATAGCAACTGTAACATTTAAAGATTGCAGTAAGATAGCGGTCTACGGCGGCAATGGCTTTGACGGCACCCCCGAAATCGTTGAACTTGACGAAGAAAACCAATACCGTGTCGATCTTGCTTACGGCGAAGGTGTATTTGTAGTACCGATTGTATAAAAGAGGGATTTAGAAATGTTTAAAAAAATATTTATAGCTGTTTTTGTAATTATTATGACATTTTCAGTTGTGGGTTGTGAAAAAAAATATTCCGATGAGGATTTATACGATTATGAGTCACAAGAGTTTGAGATTTGCGGTCTTTGGGCTCCGCGCGAGATGAGCGAGGAGGCTTTTCAACTTTACAAAGATGCAGGCTTTAATGTTTGCTCATTTACCAATCATGACGAATTGCCCAGAACCAGTGAAAATCAGTATTATATAGGCTCGGAGCGTACAAAAGAAGCACTTGAGATCTGCAAAAAAGTCGGTTTGGATGTTTACATCGCATACGGTGCATCGTGGTTTAACCGCGCAAATGAGGGCGACGAGTATTTTGATGTTGCTCCTTTTAGCACTCACGATGATTACAGTGAATACAAGGATATAATAAAAGGTGTTCATATAAACGATGAACCAAACAAGGAAACTATGACTTCTCTGGCGGATAATGCGCTTATAGAGGATTTTAAAAAGGTGTATCCAAACACAAAATATATGGTTAACCTTATTCCTGAAACCGCTATTGCGAGCCGCGATTATGACAACTATACGGAAATGCTTAATCACTACGGTGAAGATATTATGAGCAAGTTTGAAAATCCGTACATTTCGGTTGACTGCTACCTATATTCCGGTTGGAATGCGGTCGGCAACAATATAGTCAGCAATTACTATCAAATTGCAAATACTGCTAAAAAATATGGTGCTGAAACGACATTTATTTTGCAGTCAAGCACGGGTAATGAGTTTTTAGATACTCTTAGCGAAGATGATATGCGTCAGCAAGCATATCTTGCAATTGCTTTTGGCGCCGATAATATACAATATTATTGCTATTCTGTGCCGGATAATATACCGTACAATTACTGTATGCTTGAAAGTGACAATAAGACGCCCAGTGTGGTTTATAATTATGTAAAAACGGTAAATGCTGAAATACAAAAATTTGCAAGCGCGATATTAGCTTATGATTGGGATCAGGCAATCGGTATCTCAGGTACAGAAGAACAGACATTCCGTGTGTGTTCGATTGAATTAGATGCAGATTTTAATAAAAAAAGCCTTGAAAACACAAAACATTATGTATCCTCAACAGGAACACAGGATTTGGTCGTAAGCCGTTTTGTAAGCGATCAATACGGCGAAAGCTATATGTTTGTAAACTTTGCTGAAAATAACGGTAAGTCTAATGTCGTAAACACCACATTCAAGGATTGCGGCGCTGTTGCGCTCTACGGTGGTGCAGGCTACAGCGGCACTCCTGAAATTGTAACCCTTGATGAAAACGGAGGCTTTACACTTGAGCTTGCTTACGGCGAGGGTGTATTTGTGGTACCGCTTGTATAAAAATTAATATTTACAGCGCTTGACCTTTGGTAAATAAAGGTATATACTTATAAGGTATTTTAAATGGGAGATGGATTTTTACGGCAACCGAAAGCACAAACAGGTATAAAAACAAAATAATTACCATACCAAACATACTGTCGTTTTTCAGACTATGTCTGATACCGATAATCGTGTGGCTTTATTGTTTTGAAAAAAACTATCTATGGACAACGGTGATATTTATAATATCGGGGCTTACCGATATTATAGACGGCTTTATAGCCCGTAAATTTGATATGATAAGCGACTTTGGCAAGGCATTTGACCCTGTGGCAGATAAGCTCACGCAGATTGCGATGATGTTTTGTCTGGTTACGCGTTTTCCGCTTATGCTGATACCGCTTGTGATACTTACCGTAAAAGAAGTGCTTGCAGCAATTATGAATATGATAACCCTTAAAAAAGCAGGTTATGTCGTATCGGCGGTCTGGCACGGAAAATTAAATACCGTGTTAATTTACGCCACGATGTTTATACATATCGTATGGTTTAATATTCCATCTACAGTGTCAAATGTTTTGATTATTGTGTGTATTGTTATGATGCTTATATCATCGTTCCTTTACACCAAGTCCGATGTTAAGGCGATAAAAAAAGAAATGCCAAAAAGCTAAATTCGCCTGACGGCGAGCTAAATGCACCTACGGTGCGCTAAATTCTTAATAGAGCTAAATGTGTCTGCGACACGCTGAAGGCGAATTTAATTTAGCTACACATAGTGTAATTTAGCTGTAAGCAACGCTTACAATTTTGCTGCCGCAAGCGCGGCAATTTAGCTGATAAATAAAATTAAAGTAAAGCACTTGCTATAGCAATATAGCAGGTGCTTATTATTTTATCGCTAAAAAGAACGGATTGCCGCGTCGCTTACGCTCCTCGCAATGACAAATAAAAGATTTGTAATACAAAATTAATGTCATTGCGAGCATCGTTAGATGCGTGGCAATCCGTAATACTTATTTAAAACAAATTATTGATATTTATTTGCGGCGGTGCTATAATATAGCCATACCACATAACATTTTAATATTTTGACAACGAGCAAAGTGTGTATTTTTATCTTTCGGTAAAAATGCAGACTCAATTTTCGCATACTTTGTTGTGTTGTCAGAAAATGTTGTGTGGTAGCAATCAAGAGTCACGCGTTTTTCGGTGTGTGTGACTTCGGTTGCACACACTTTTTTGTTTTTAGGGAGGTGGGGAAATGAGCAATAAACTTGATGTGTCGAAAATTATACCCTTGCTTGAATCAAATCAAGATTTTTCAATTACTGAAAAACAATATTTAAAGGACACAGGGCGTAATTTACCGAAAGATACTTCATACTTGAAGAATAGATCGGCACTTTCTAAAGTGGCAAAAAATTATAACTATTCTATCGAAGTAAAAGAAAGAACAATTACTCTAAAAAAATTAAATGAGGTGTAAAAAATGGAAGAAAAAATTATTATTCAAACCGAAAAATTTAACCCTAAAAATTTAAAAATTAAAAAAATTGCTATTATTATTGCTATTATTACCTTTGTTGTGCTATTTTCAACAATATCTTTGGCTGAGTTTATATCTGATTGTGATATGTTTGGAGTTGATTATGCTTTTGCTTCTGTATTAAAGTATTGGGATTTTTATTTATGTCTTCCTTTAGGCATTGCATTAGGTGCTTTTTTTATAGTAATGTTAATTCTTTCTTTAGTACTTAAATTGTCAAAGAATATCGAATTGACACTAACTGATAAACGCGTTTATGGCTGCAACATATTCGGGAAACGAGTAGATTTGCCAATAGACTCTATCGCTGCTGTAGGAATTGGTAAACTTTTTCATTCTGTGATTATAACAACATCGTCAGGAGCAATTAGATTCAGTTTTCTTACTCAATATCAACTGTTTCATCAAGAAATCAACAAGCTTTTAATTGATAGACAAGACAAAAAAGCAAATTCACAATCACAAACTGTAGAAGTAAAAAGTGATGAAGCAGACCAACTCAAGAAGTATAAAGATTTACTTGATAGCGGTGTAATTACCCAAGAAGAATTTGACCAAAAGAAAAAACAGTTATTAGGTTTATAATACATAAAATTGGGAGCGTTTTTCCGCTCCCCTTTTAGATTTTTGCGGTTGATTCGTGAATCAACCCTACAAATTTGTTGATAGACGGAATCGGTTATGCTAAAATATTTTCGGTGATGAATATGGATTTACCAAAGCGAAAACCGACCCGCCTTTAAAATTATGATTACAGTAGGATGGCGCATATTTTATTACAATATGTACCAAAGACAGACAAAAGATTTTATGCGATATTGTAGGGGAGGGTCTCTGCGCCCTCCCGTCGATAAAATTAACGCTAATCGGTGAAATTGTAAAACAATCGATTAAATACATCAACAATAATTACGATTATATATCGGTTGACAAATATGCTATTATGCCAAATCACATACATTTGATTATTACAAACCAAACGGGAGGGCACGGAGACCCTCCCCTACAAGTGTATGATATAATTGGTCGGTTTAAATCTTTTACCGACAGTAAATATAACGATACTCTTTGGCAAACATCTTTCCACGATCATATTATCCGCGATGAAAATGATTATTTAAAAATCTGGAATTATATTGACACCAACCCTCAAAAATGGAACAAAGACTGTTTTTATATTGAAGATTAAAAAAGACAACGACCCTGCTTTAAAAAGCAGGGTCGTTGATTTTTGTTTTAATTGCGCAATTACTTTTTAAGCTTGTTATCTACAACATCAGCGAGTATGCTCTGGAACTCGTCCATAGTAATTGCGCCGAGGTCTTCGCCCGAGCGGTGACGAACGGATACTGTTTTGTTTTCGATATCCTTATCACCCAAAATAATCATATAAGGCACCTTTTCAAGCTGTGCATTTCTGATTTTGTATTTAAGTGTGTTCTGACTGTCGTCTACAGTTACGCGATACTTTTTAGCGGCAAGGCTTGCACGTATCTCTTCTGCATAGTCATTTGCGCGGTCGGTAATGGTAAGAATACGAACCTGCTCAGGTGACATCCAGGTTGGCAGTGCACCGGCATATTTTTCTATAAGGTATGCAAGTGTGCGCTCATAGCAGCCAAGGCTTGTACGGTGGATGATGTACGGTAATTTCTTTTGACCGTCAGCATCGGTGTAGTACATACCAAATTTTTCGGCAAGTAGCATATCTATCTGAATTGTAACAATGGTATCCTCTTTACCGAAAACGTTCTTGTACTGTATATCAAGCTTTGGTCCGTAGAAAGCGGCTTCGTCAATACCGATTTCATAGTTAACGCCCAAATGTTCAAGTATCTTTTCCATAGTAGCCTG
Source organism: uncultured Ruminococcus sp. (assembly GCA_964630675.1). Taxonomy (GTDB): domain Bacteria; phylum Bacillota; class Clostridia; order Oscillospirales; family Acutalibacteraceae; genus UBA737. Next base: position 113 of record CAZVWG010000061.1, on the reverse strand, counting down.
CGCCGCGTTCCACTGTTCAGCGGTGCCCTCGTACTTGTCGGTATTGTTAGGATCCCACTGTGAAAAACGGAAAGAGCAGTCTTCAAGAAGACCTACTGTGCCAAGGAAGTATT
>CAZVWG010000060.1:0-8858 GCA_964630675.1 uncultured Ruminococcus sp. | reverse complement strand
TTAACTCATTATCGCGATAATAAGGATCGTCTATAAGCTTGTTGTCGAGCAAAAAGGAATAAACCGAACCGGGAATTGTACCCATACAGTCATATTTGCCGCCCTTAAGATTCCAAATACCATTCAAATTAAATCGTTTCAATTAAAAGCATCTCCTCTAATCTAAACTATAGTGATTACCATTGACAACATTATAAAAAAAAAAGACATTTTTTTCAAGACATAATTTAATAAATATAAGACTTCTATTTTGCTTATGCTATCCAAACACATTACCTTCCGATGTTTTAAAATTTAAAATCATCATAGGTTTGCCAATATTTATACTAAGGATTTTTTTGTTGACTGATTTATGCAAAAAAGGTATAATAAAGTATAAAATATGAAACGGGAGGTCGTTTTTATGGATATTAAAAAAATACTTTCATATGTGGACCATACATTATTATCACAAAATGCTACCTGGGACGAAATTAAGGCGCTTTTGGACGACGGAATTAAATATTCCTGTGCATCCTGCTGTATTCCGGCAAGCTTTGTAAAACAAGCAAAGGAATATGTTGGTAATAAATTGGCGATTTGCACTGTTATCGGTTTTCCAAATGGTTATTCTACCACCGCTACAAAATGCTTCGAAACCGAAGATGCGGTAAAAAACGGTGCCGACGAAATAGATATGGTTATCAATATTGGTTGGCTAAAGGATAAAAAATACGACCTTTTGCTTGAAGAAATAAATACCATTAAAGCCGCTTGCAACGGTAAGATACTTAAGGTCATAATCGAAACCTGTCTGCTTACCGATGATGAAAAGATTAAAATGTGTGAGATTGTTTCAGCTTCGGGCGCTGATTTTATAAAAACCTCTACAGGTTTTTCTACAGCAGGCGCTACTCGCCACGATGTTCAGATATTTGCAGATAATGTCGCAGACCACCTTAAAATCAAGGCGGCAGGTGGCATATCATCACTTGAAGATGCAGAAGATTTTATTGCTATCGGCGCTACACGTTTAGGCACCAGCAGAATAGTAAAAATAGTAAAGGCTTTGGAGAAAGGTGAAGAACATGACAAACAGGACACCTCATATTGATTTAAAAAACGACATCGGCTTTGGCAAAACTGTGCTTATGCCGGGGGATCCGCTTCGCGCTAAATATATTGCCGAAAACTTTTTGACAGATGCTGTGCTTGTAAACGGTGTTCGCGGTGTAAATGGCTACACCGGCTACTACAAAGGCGTTAAGGTTTCGGTTATGGCAAGCGGTATGGGTATGCCATCCATCGGTATTTATTCATACGAGCTTTATAAATTCTTTGGTGTGCAAAATATTATCCGTGTGGGTTCTGCAGGTGCTATAAATCAGAACGTAAAGGTTCGCGATATTGTTATAGGTCAAGGAGCTTGCACTAATTCAAACTTTGCTTTGCAATACGGTATGAACGGTACCGTTGCGCCTATTTGTAATTTTGAGATGCTTGATATCGCGAATAAAATTGCTAAAACCAACGGGCTTAATGTTCATATTGGCAATCTATATTCATCAGATACATTTTATGATGATACACACTCCTCAGCAGATTGGGGAAAGGTTGGTTGTCTTGCGGTAGAGATGGAAGCGGCAGCCCTTTATTGTACGGCTATGCGTATGGGGTTACGTGCGCTTGCAATTTGCACCATTTCGGATATACTCTATCCGCCTTTTACCGCGCTCCCGGCTGATGATCGCGAAAAAACATTTACTCAAATGATGGAGTTGGCGCTCAACTGTGCCGTAGAATATGAAAAATTGCCGATATTAGAGGCTGAAGACTGATATGAAAAGAGTATTTTTAATTGTTCTTGACAGCTTTGGCATAGGTGCTATGCCTGATAGTACAGAATACGGCGATATAGGTGTCAATACACTAAAATCTATTTCTAAATCAAAAAAATTCAAAATTAACAATCTAAAAAAGCTGGGTCTTTTTAATATCGACGGTATTGAATGCTGTAAAGGTGTTGAGCAAACTTCCGCCGCCGTATGTCGACTTGCCGAGCTTTCAAAGGGTAAGGATACCACAATCGGTCATTGGGAGATTGCGGGTATAATTTCAGACAAACCACTCCCCACCTACCCCAATGGTTTTCCCGACAGCGTACTTCAAGAATTTTCACGTCGTACAGGAAGAACGGTTATTTGCAACAAACCCTATTCAGGCACCGAGGTTATAAAAGACTATGGAAAAGAGCATATAAAAACAGGCGCTTTAATCGTGTACACCTCGGCCGACAGCGTATTTCAAATTGCGGCACACGAAGATATTGTTCCGCTTGAAGAACTGTATAACTATTGCCGCATAGCGCGTGAGATACTCACCGATGAGCATGGTGTCGGTCGTGTCATTGCACGTCCTTTTACCACTGTTGACGGTGTTTTCCATCGCACCTCAAACCGACATGATTTTTCATTAAAACCGCCAACAAAAACAATGCTTGACTGTATAAAAGACAGCGGTCTTGATACTATTTCTGTAGGTAAAATTTATGATATTTTTGCAGGTCAAGGTATAAGTGAATATGTATATACCATCGGCAACACCGACGGTATGGCAAAAACCATTGAATACGCAAAACGTGACTTTAACGGTGTTTGTTTTACCAATCTTGTGGATTTTGATATGCTTTACGGTCACCGTAATGATGTGGACGGTTATGCCGCCGCGCTTAGCGAATTTGACGAATGGCTCGATAAATTTTTGCCTTTACTTAAAGAGGATGACCTTCTTATTATTACGGCGGACCACGGCTGTGATCCTGCATATACTGTCAGCACCGACCACTCTCGTGAATATGTACCGCTTATTATTTACGGCAAAAATGTAAATACTGTTAACCTTGGTACAAAGTCGGGCTTTTGTAACATAGGCAAAACAATATGCGATTATCTTGATGTAAAATCAGGAATCGCGGGTGAAAGTATGCTATCGGAGATTATAAAATGAATAACAAAGAATTAGTAAAAACGGCATTTGATGCTATGCAAAAAGCCTATGCACCTTATTCAGAATATAAAGTGGGCGCCGCACTACTTGGAAAATCCGGTACGGTTTATACAGGTTGCAATGTGGAAAATGCGTCTTACAGTCCCACAAACTGTGCAGAGCGCACAGCCTTTTTTAAAGCCATAAGCGAAGGCGAACGCGAATTTGTAAAAATTGCAGTAGTCGGCGGCAAAGACGGAAATGTCACAGATTTATTTATGCCGTGTGGTGTATGCCGTCAGGTAATGGCGGAATTTTGTGATAGCGATTTTGAAGTAATCGTCGCCCTCAGCGAAGGGAACTTTAAGTCATTTGCTTTGCATGAATTATTGCCGTTCGGTTTTTCAAAAAATAATGTAAGTAAATAGGTGATTGTATGAAACAGTATCATATAGGTCTTTCGGAAGAACACGGTGCACGTTATGCCATAATACCCGGCGACCCCGGTAGAGTGCAAAAAATTGCCGATTTTTTGGATAATGCACATCAGGTAGGCTATAACCGTGAATACAATTCATATCTTGGCTACTTAGACGGTGAAAAAGTACTTGTTGTATCTACGGGTATCGGCGGTCCGTCCTGTGCGATATGTGTTGAAGAGCTTGCAAAAATCGGTGTCGATACCTTTATCCGTGTAGGTACTTGCGGCGGTATGCAGCCCGATGTTGCCCCCGGCGATGTGGTGATTTCTACAGGCGCTATCCGTCAGGACGGTACCAGCCGCGAATATATGCCGATTGAATTTCCAGCTGTTGCCGATTTTCACGTTACAAGCGCGCTATACAACGCGGTTCAAAAATTAGGCTATAAAAACCATATCGGTGTTGTTCAGGCAAAGGACAGCTTTTACGGTCAACATTCACCCGAAAGTATGCCCACTGCTCCCGAGCTTTTGGCTAAATGGGATGCTTGGAAACGGGGCGGCTGTCTGGCAAGCGAAATGGAGGGCGCAACGCTGTTTATAGTAAGCGCGGCGCGCGGTCTGCGTTCGGGCGGTGTATTCCATTGTGTATGGAATCAGGAAGCATCAAAAAGTGCAATGCCAAAAGACCGAAAGGAAGACACCTCTTGCGCTATAAAAACGGCAATAGAGGCACTAAGAATTTTAATTAAGCAAGATAAGGAATAATAATTATGTTTGAGCCAGTAATTGACTGTATAAAAAATTACGATACAATAATTATTCATCGACACAGCCGTCCTGACGGTGATGCTATGGGCAGTCAGATCGGTATGAAGCATATTATTTTAGAAAATTTTGCAAACAAGACCGTGTATATGGTCGGTGATTCAACAAATTATTTAAGCTTTATGCCTGACTGCTGTATGGATGAAATAGATGACAATGTTTATAACGGTGCACTTGCAATTTTGCTTGACTTTGCATCGCCCCATCTTGCAAGCGATGACCGATATACAAAAGCCGCAAAGACCGTGCGTATAGACCATCATATCTATTGCGAAACCTTCACAGATGTTGAGGTTGTAGATAGTAGCTTTGAAAGCTGCTGCGGTATGGTAACGGCATTTGCTGTAGAATGCGGATTAAAAATTAACGCCACCGCCGGTGAAGCACTTTATACGGGTATGCTTACCGATTCGGGACGTTTTCGTTATGACAGTACATCGTCTCGTACCTTTCGCTTAGCATCAGAGCTTATTGAAACGGGCTTTGATACAAACGAGCTTTACCGCAACCTTTACGCCGATAATTTTGATAGCAAGCTACTTAAGGCAAAATTTACCTTAAAGATACAGTTTACACCCAATAACGTTGCATATATCTATACTACAAAGGATGAGATAAAAGCGCTTGAAAGCAGCGAATTTTCTATCTCACGCGGAATGGTTGCCACTATGGCGGATATAAAAGGCGTAGATATCTGGGTAAACTTTACCGAAAGCGACGAAGGTGTTTTGTGCGAACTGCGTTCAAACCGTTTTAACATTAACCCTATTGCCGTAAAATACGGTGGCGGCGGTCATCAAAAGGCAAGCGGCGCTTGTGTGCCCGACCGCGACACAGCAATGAAAATGCTTGCTGACCTCGACAACATACAAGGAGAAAATTAATGAATTTGTCCGTAAAAAAGCAAATACTTGATAAAATAAAAGAGTATGACAAAATCTTTTTGTTTCGTCATATTCGTAATGACGGCGACTGCGTAGGCGCCACAAAGGGTTTTAAACGAATATTACAGCTTACTTTCCCGCAAAAGCAAATATATCTTATAGATGATGACCGTGCTGAGTATCTCGAATTTTTAGGTCCGGAAGATGAGCCTGTTGATGACACAGAGTACACCGATGCTTTGGGCATTGTTATTGATACTGCATCAGAGGTGCGTATTTCTAACAAAAAATATTCTCTTTGTAAAGAAATTATCAAAATTGACCATCATATCCCGCTTGAAAACTATGGAGATATATCGTGGGTAGAAGAAGAACGTTCCTCTGCCTGCGAAATGATAGCAGATTTTTATGCGACTTTTCGAGACGAGCTTAAAATTGACAAAGATGCCGCAACCTACATTTACACAGGAATGGTCACCGATTCAGGACGTTTTAAATATGAGGGTGTAACAGGCGATACTATGCGCAATGCGGCTATTATGCTTGATTGCGGCGTAAACACCGAAAAGCTTTATGCGCACCTTTATCTCGAAGCGTTTGGCTACTTGAAATTCAAAGCAGAGATATATCGCCGTATGCAGATAACCGAAAACGGTGTAGCATATATCTTTATCGATAAAGCAATGCAACAAGAATTTGACCTCACACTTGAGCAAGCAAGCGCCTGTGTTGGCACACTTGACTCTATTCGCGGTGCAATTGCCTGGATGGCATTTATCGAAAACGGAGATGATGAGGGTTCTATCCGCGTGCGCCTGCGCTCACGTTTTGTGCATATTAACCCCATTGCCGAAAAATACCGCGGCGGCGGTCACGCATGTGCAAGCGGCGCTACGGTTTACGGTTGGGATGAAGCAGAGCAACTGCTTCGTGACGCTGATGCGCACATAAAAGAATACAAGGATACACATGAGGATTGGCTATGAGAATATTAATTACCAATGATGATAGTATATCGGCTGAGCAGTTGCTACCGCTGGTTAAATATTGCCGCAAGCTAGGCGAAGTGACTGTTGCCGTGCCCGCATTTGAACAAAGTGCCAAAAGCCATGGTATAGAGCTACATAAATCATTTCGTGTACAAAAACAATTCCTTGACGGTGATGTTGTTACATACGTCATTGACTCTACGCCCGCCGATTGTGTGCGGTATGTCGTATTAGGATTAGAACAGCGATTTGATCTGGTAATATCGGGTATTAACCGCGGTCTTAATATGGGCACTGATATGCTGTATTCGGGTACGGTCTCTGCCGTGCGCGAGGCAGTACTGCAAGGTATACCTGCCATAGCGCTTTCCACCACGCCTGAATATTATGATCGCGCGGTGTCACATCTGGATGAGGTCTTTGAATTTGTTTATGAACACAAACTTCTTGATATACACAACGCCTATAACATAAACATTCCACCCACACCAAATGGAATAAAAATTACCCGTCAGGGAGGTATGTATTTTTCCGACGGATTTATAAATGTAGAGGGCGAACTATACCGAGCCAGCGGTAAGTGTGTTTATACCCCCACAGATGACCTGACGCTTGACACCAATGCCACTATGTCAGGCTATATATCAATTATGCCAATTAGTATTGATATGACAAACATCAATGTATTTGAGCAACTTGTCAAATAAATAAATCACACAAACAAAAAAAGTCTTGTCAAGGAAAACACCTTGACAAGACTTTTTAATTCTAATTAAAACCCTAAAAGTTTAGTGCCGGCAGCCTCTAATTTTTCACGTTCTAGCAAAGCAGCACTATCGGTAGCGCCAACAGCACTGATATACAGCTTAATCTTAGGCTCGGTGCCCGAGGGACGAACAATAAGCGAGCTACCGTCCGCAAGATAAAAGCCCAAAACATTTGATTTCGGCAAATCTATAGCGGTGATTTTTCCGCTTGATATATCAAGACTCTCTGACTTGTTAAGATTGTTAAATCTTGCAACCTTTATTCCGTCAATCTCTGCAGGTGGATTAGTAGCCAAGCGCTCCATAATGCCTGCGATCTGTTTCATACCGGCCTGACCCTCACAGGTAAAGCTCTTTTGTGAGCAGTAGTAGTAGCCGTATTTATCATAAAGGTCAGAAAGCACCTCGATAAGATTTTTACCCTGTGCTTTATAGTAAGCCACCATTTCGCAGATAAGCATTGATGCTATAACTGCATCCTTATCACGCACATAGGTGCCTGCCAGATAACCGTAGCTTTCTTCAAAGCCAAACACATAACGTTCTTCTTGCGCGTCCGCCTCAAGATTTGCAATCTGCTCGCCTATAAACTTAAAGCCTGTAAGCACGTCGCGCAATTCACAGCCGTAATCCTCAGCAATTTTAAGACAAACATCGCTTGTAACAATTGTCTTTACCGCAACAGGCTTTTCGGGCAGTGTGCCGTTTGCCTTGCGGCATTTTAAGATATATTCCAATAGCAACGCGCCAACCTCGTTACCTGTAAAGAGACGGTATTCGTCGCCGTTTGGCACAGCGATACCAACGCGGTCAGCGTCAGGGTCGGTAGCAAGAAGCAAATCGGGTTTAACGGTTTCTGCAAGCTTTAAAGCACATTCAAATGCCTGACGGATTTCAGGGTTAGGATACGGCGCTGTCGGGAAATTACCGTTCGGTAATTCCTGTTCGGGAACAACCGTTACATTTGTAGCGCCTATTTTAGAAAGAATTGCGCGTACAGGCTTGTTACCAGAACCGTGAAGAGGAGTATAAACCACATTGAGCTTTGACATATCAATGTCGCGGTTTACACGTCTGTCTTCTACAGCGGCAAGATAAGCATCAATTACATCTTCACCAATATATTCAATCTTGCCTTCCGCCAAAGCGGTATCAAAATTGACGCGCTTAACGCCGTCAAATATATCAACGCTGTTCATAACCGAAAGCACATAATCAGCAGCCTCTAATCCTAACTGACAACCGTCATTACCGTAAGCCTTATAGCCGTTATATTTTGAAGGATTGTGGCTGGCGGTTACAACAATACCTGCATCGCACTTAAGATGGCGCACCGCAAATGAAAGCATTGGTGTTGGCATAAGCTCTTTGTAGATATATACCTTAATACCGTTTGCCGCCAAAATTGCCGCCGCATCGCGCGCAAAAACATCCGACTTAATACGGCTGTCGTAAGCGATTGCCACGCTACCGTTTTTGGTTACCGAATTAACGTAATCGGCAAGTCCCTGTGTTGCCTTGCCAACGGTATAAACATTCATACGGTTGGTACCCGCGCCTATAACACCACGCAGACCACCTGTGCCGAATTCAAGGTCTTTATAAAAAGCGTCACTGATGGCATCATCGTTGCCTTCTATACTTTTAAGCTCTGCTACCAGATCATCGTCAAGTGTAGCGCGCTCGCACCAAAGTTTGTATTGTTCATTAATCATTGCCAAAACCTCCCTAAATTAATACATTATAATTTTATAATGTATTTCATAACTTGTCAACCAAAATTTAGTAAGAGGTTTCGACAATAAGTCTAAAATTGAAAATTATTGTGAGTCTGTGGCACGGGTACAAAAGCCCTCCTTGCATAAAGGAGGGGAGACCGCTTGCGGTGGGAGGATACATTATGCAATTAAAAAATAATTTTGAATTATATCCCTCCGTCTTTTGCTTCGCAAAATCCACCTCTCTTTAGGCAAGGGAGGCAAGGCAAACTCCGCAATTATTCATT
>CAZVWG010000059.1:0-9117 GCA_964630675.1 uncultured Ruminococcus sp. | reverse complement strand
TCGCCGTAGGCGAATAGAGTTGCGTGATACTCCGCTTGGAGTATCACGCTAAAGCGGTCATTTTGTTGCTTTAAATATTCTTTTGAAATGTTTTGTCGAATGACTTGACGGCAAAATTTATTTATGATAATATAATTATGCCAAATCTAAACTTTAAAAATGAATATTCGCAGCGGGAGTATTGTACCCATTTATCCCTTCATCTTGAACTCGTAAAAATACGAGTTCCGTTGATGTAGGGATATGCGAATATTTTTACGTTTAGGTTTGGCGACTGGCGGAGCTTGTGTTTTATGTGCGATTGCTTCGGCAGTCGCACTTTTTTTATTTTACAATGGCCGTTGTAACAAATATTTTTAATATTGTTATAAAAGGAGGTATTGTTATGCCCGATTATAAGCAAATGTACTTAACATTGCTTGACGGTGTCGAAAAAGCAATAAATTTGTTGATAGATACTCAAAAGGCTTGTGAAGAAACATATATAGATACTGATGAAGCTACAGAATAAACGCAAAAATCCGCCTCCTCGTCAGAGGGAGGCGGATTTTTATATCAGTTTATTAAGCTCTTGCATTTTGTCGCGGGTGGGCTCTGGTATGTTGCCAAATTTGAACCTTATTCCCATATTGTCATATTTTGTCTGACAAATTTTTCTAAAGGGTAAAAGCTCAATTTTATCAACAACTGGGTGTTGGCTTGCAAGCTCCTTTAACCGCTTTATATTTTCCTCGTTATCGGTAAGGGTGGGTATAATTACCTGTCTTATCGTCACGGGGATTTTTTTATCGTTTAAAAAGGCAAGAAACTCAAGTGGCTTTTCCATACTGCAACCGACGTGTTCGCGGTATTGCTTATCGCTTGTGTATTTAATGTCGAGCAATACGCGGTCAGTGACAGTAAGTAGTTTTTTAACGCTATCATTTAAAATACTACCCGAAGTGTCAAGGCAGGTGTTGATGCCTTCTTTGTGACAAAGCGAAAACACTTCATAAGCAAAGTCGGCTTGCAGCAGCGGCTCGCCGCCCGAAAGGGTGATGCCGCCGGCTTCACCAAAATACTCCTTGTAGCGAATAACTTTCTGCACGATTTCCTCTGCAGTATATTCGGTACCGCCCGACATTTCCCAAGTATCAGGATTATGGCAGCAGCCGCAACGCAGATTACATCCCTGCAAAAACACCACAAAGCGAATACCAGGACCATCTACCGTGCCAAGACTCTGAATAGAGTGGATATTGCCTTTTATCATAATACGGTGTGGAAGGTACGGCTTATAACCTCACGCTGATGCTCACGTGAGAGCTTGTTAAAGTTAACCGCATAACCCGATACACGAATTGTAAGGTTGGGGTACTTGTCGGGATTTTCGTATGCGTCCATAAGTGTCTCGCGATTAAGCACGTTTACGTTTATATGATGAGCCTTTTTAGCAAAGTAGCCGTCAAGAATACCTACAAGGTTATCAACTCTCTCGTCGTCGGTTTTACCAAGTGCCTCGGGGGTAATAGAGAAGGTATTAGAAACACCGTCGCGGCAGTCATCATAGCTGATTTTTGCAACCGAGTTAAGTGAAGCCAAAGCACCGTTTTCTTCGCGGTTGTGCATGGGGTTTGCACCCGGAGCAAAGGGCTCGCCCGATTTTCTGCCGTCGGGGGTAGCACCCGTGTTTTTACCGTACATAACATTAGATGTAATGGTAAGAACAGAAAGAGTATGCACAGCGTTGCGATATGTTTGGGTCTTGCGCAGAGCCTCAATAAAGCGGTGAGTCATATCTTGTGCCAAGCTATCAACACGATCGTCGTCGTTACCAAATTTGGGGAATTCACCCGTAGTTTCGTAATCAACGATAAAGCCTTCGTCATTTCTGATCGGCTTAACGTTACCGTACTTTATAGCGCTGAGCGAGTCGGCAACAACCGAAAGACCTGCAATACCAAACGCCATAAGACGCTCAACCTCGGTATCGTGAAGCGCCATCTGAACCTTTTCATAGCAATACTCATCGTGCATATAGTGGATAACGTTCATAGTTTTTACATACAACTGTGAAAGCCACTGAATGTAAATATCATAACGCTCCATAACGGTATCAAAGTCAAGCTTATCGTCCGAAATCGGTTCCATCTGAGGACCGATGTGAATGCCGCTCATAGCATCATAACCGCCGTTAAGCGCAATGTTTAGCAGCTTTGCCAGGTTGCAACGCGCGCCAAAGAACTGCATTTGTTTGCCGAGCTTCATTGCCGATACGCAGCAAGCGATAGCGTAGTCGTCGCCGTAGATAGGACGCATAATATCGTCATTTTCGTACTGAATAGAGTCGGTGTCCTTAGAAACCTTTGCGCAGAACTTTTTAAATCCAACAGGCAAATCTTTTGACCAAAGAACAGTAAGGTTAGGCTCGGGTGAAGAACCGAGTGTGTAAAGGGTGTTAAGCACGCGGAAGCTGCTCTTTGATACAAGTGTTCTTCCGTCCTCACCCATACCGCCAACTGCCTCGGTAATCCACATCGGGTCGCCACCGAAAAGCTCGTTGTACTCAGGTGTGCGCAGGTGACGAGCAATACGAAGCTTGATAACAAAATCGTCAAACAGTTCCTGTGCGCCTTCTTCGGTAAGGGTACCGTTTTCGATGTCGCGCTCCATATAAATGTCAAAGAAGGTAGCCACACGGCCAAGCGACATAGCGGCACCGTTTTGTTCCTTGATAGCGGCAAGATATGCAAAATACGTCCACTGCACAGCCTCACGAGAGTCGCGTGCGGGACCGCTTATGTCATAGCCGTACATAGCAGCCATGTCCTTAAGCTTGCCCAAGAAGTTGATTTGCTTAAATAGTTCGCCGCTTATTTTAATATTTTCAGCGATAAAAGGCTTTTCGGCCATTGCCGTCTTATCTTTTTTCTTTTCTTCGATAAGTCTGTCTACGCCGTAAAGCGCTACGCGGCGGTAGTCACCGATAATACGACCGCGGCCGTAAGCATCGGGCAAGCCGGTGATTACGTGGCAACGGCGAGCAAGTCGCATTTCGTCGGTATACGCTCTGAAAACGCCCTCGTTGTGTGTGGTTCTGAACTTGAATTCATCCTCAATAGTTTCTGACAGCTTATAGCCGTAAGCCTCACAAGCCTGACGCGCCATACGTATGCCGCCAAAGGGACTTACACCGCGCTTTAGCGGGCGGTTGGTCTGCATACCTACGATAATTTCATTTTCCTTATCAATGTATCCCGGTGAAAAGGTGGTGAGTGACGAAACGGTAGCGGTATCAATATCAAGCACACCGCCAAACTGACGCTCAAGCGCAAAGAGCGCCTGAACCTTTTTCATAAGAGCGTTGGTTCTCTCAGTCGCGCCCGACAAGAAAGAATCGTCACCCGTATATTCGGTATAGTTTTTCTGAATAAAATCACGGACATTGATTTCGTCTTGCCAAACACCTGATTTAAATCCATTCCAATTTTCGTGTTGCATATATCGTTCCTCCGTTAGTTGCCGTTTGCCGTAAAAAAAGCAAATCAGTGTAACTGACTTGCCCAAACGGTCGGCTAAAATCTTTTACATTTCCTTTGCGCAAAGCAGCATAAATCAGTCAGTTATGTAAAAGCCCTATATTACTTTAGTATTATAATACAATACAGTTCGCTTTGTCAATGCAAATCAGATAAAATTTATCTTGTTTTTAATCTAATATTCTACCATCGGTAGAGATGGTGACCACACGCCATGGGATAAACTTTCCGCTTGTCTGTAACGCGCGTTTTACGGCGTTTTCAATTCCACCGCAGCACGGCACTTCCATACGGACAACTGTTACGCTTTTTATATCGTTGCCCGAAATGATTGCGGTCAGTTTTTCGGCATAGTCGCCCTCGTCAAGCTTTGGACATCCGATAAGAGTTATGTGATTACGTATAAACTCGTTATGAAAATTACCATATGCAAATGCGGTGCAATCGGCTGCGATAAGCAACCTTGCTCCGTCAAAATACGGCGCATTTACGGGGACCAGCTTTATCTGGCAGGGCCATTGCGAAAGCTGGCTTGTGGCGGTATGGTCGGGCGCGTGTGACACCGTCTCGCGCTTAATTGCTTTTGACTGTGTTCCGGGACAACCGCAGGGTAGCTTCACGCCAAGCCTTTGCATTTTGGCTTGTCTTACTGCCTCTTCGTTATATTCGGGTGCCTCACGCTCTTCAAAGGTTATAGCACCTGTCGGACAGGCGGGTAAGCAGTCGCCAAGACCGTCGCAGTAATCCTCGCGGGTAAGCTGCGCCTTGCCGTCTATCATCTCAATAGCGCCTTCGTGGCAAGCAGCGGCGCACGCGCCACAACCGTTGCACTTGTCTTTATCTATTTTTATGATTTTTCTTATCATAATTTTTACACCTCTCTTGATTTTGCAAGATTATTATATTATAATAAATAAAACAAATCGGTTGTTTTTACAACAAAAAGAGGGTCTTTTGTGAAAAAATATATACCAATTTTAAAAAGAACGCAACTTTTTGCAGGTGTCGGAGAGGAAGAAATCGGTTCTATGCTTTCCTGCCTTAATGCCGCACTTAAGCGTTATAAAAAGGGCGAATATGTACTTAGACAGGGCGAACGAATTAATGCGCTTGCCGTTTTGGTGGAAGGCAAATTGCACATTCAAAGCGACGATTATTGGGGCAACCGCAGTATACTGGGTAACATTGCCACAGGTGAAATGTTTGGCGAATCCTACGTTGCGCCACAAAGCGACGCGCTTATTAACGACGTAGTAGCAATAGAGGATAGCGCCGTCATGTTTTTTGACGCGCTTTGTGTTATCACAACCTGTACAAACGCCTGTCGCTTCCACTCGGTCGTAGCGCAAAATTTACTTTTTGCTATATCTGAACAAAACAAAAAGCTGGTACAAAAGCTGTCTCATATGGCAAAAAGAACAACGCGAGAAAAACTGCTTTCTTACCTTTCGACCGAGGCAAAGCGGCACAATAGCAACAATTTTTCTATACCCTTTAATCGCCAACAGCTTGCTGATTTTTTGTCGGTAGACCGAAGCGCTATGTCCAACGAGCTGTGCAAACTGCGAGATGAGGGCTTGATTGAGTTTAATAAGAATAGATTTAAATTGCTGTAATTTTAGTGTTTTTTAATTTTATTGCCTTGACTTTTAATTTGTGTTTATGTATAATTACTTTGCAATTTGCATTCGTGGATTAAGTTGAAGAGTAAGATTTATCCGAAAGTAAACTCCACCTCGGTTAGCCGCCGTGTCAAAATAGGGTTGTGGATTAGCGTAATTGCCCACCTCGGACGACCTCGCCGTGTAAAATTTAGAGGTCAAAAACTTAATAAGCGGATATGGCGGAACTGGCAGACGCGCTAGATTCAGGTTCTAGTCGGGGCAACTCGGTGCAGGTTCGATTCCTGTTATCCGCACCAGAAAACGACGGATTCCGATGGGAATCTGTCGTTTTTAGCTAAATTCACCCTTGCGAGTGGGTGAATTTAATTTCATCTGAGGCGAAGCCGAAGATTTCATCAGCAACAGCTGATTTCATCCTTGCGTCAGCAAGGATTTTATTTTATTGAAAGGGTCCGAATTCGTACGCAAAATCTAAGAAAACATCTATTTCATAGCCCATAAAGAAAATAACCGAGTCGCATTTCCTTACGGAGTGCGACTCGACGGGTAGTTCTTTTTATAATAATTTTTGATATTTATCTCCAAATAATTGTTCTGCAAACCACACTCTTTTAACAGTAAAGGTTTTACCGTTAAGGTATTGCAAAATGCCGGCGTCTGTGGTAAAATCAAATGTCAATTTATATGAGTAAAGCGCTTGCTTATCGAATCCCATCTTTTTGTCATTTTGCAGTTTGCCATACTTGCCGTCACCTAAAAGCGCGTGACCAATTGAAGCCATATGCGCACGTATCTGATGGGTGCGGCCTGTGATAAGCTCTACCTCGATAAGCGACAATCCGTTTTTTGAGGCTAAAGTGTTATAACGGGTTTTAATTGTAAGATTGTTATCGGTCTTTTTGCCGCTTAAATACACCTTGTTTTTATCTTCGTTCTTTTCAAGGTACCCTTCGAGCGTCTGGCTTTTTTGCTTTGGTACGCCGTGAATTACGGCAAGGTATCTTTTGTCTATCTCACGATCTTTTATTTTATCGCAAAGTATACGCAGCGCCTCGGCGTTTTTTGCGGCTATTACTATACCTCCTGTGTTGCGGTCGATACGGTTGGCAAGAGCCGGCTTAAAGCTGTTTTCTTCATTCGGTTTGTATTCGCCCTTATCGTACAAATAATGCTGTATTCTGCCGATAAGCGTATCGCGGTACTCGTTTTTGTCGGGGTGAACAATAAGCCCCTGTTCTTTGTCGGCAAGCAGTATGTTTTCGTCTTCGTAAACAATATTAAGCCTCGCAGGAGAACTTAAAAAGTCGTACTTGGGTTGGATTTCCTCGAAAAACTCATCGTTGATGTACGCGTCGACTATATCGCCGACGCACAGTCTGGTGGATATCTCACCGCGTTTGCCGTTTATCTTGATGCGCTTGGTGCGAATGTATTTGTACATAAGACCCTGCGGCAAAGTGGGGCAAACCTTGGTTATAAACTTGTCAAGACGCTGGTTTGCGTCGTTTTTGGTAATCTCAAAACTTTTCATAAAACATTCCTTAAAAAATAATGAAAGGGGTCGCCGTATGGATAAAAATTTACACGAGGGTCATCGCGAACGTGCACGACAAGAGTTTTTGCAACATGGATTTAACCACAACACGCCGCCCCATAAAATACTTGAATTATTGCTTTTTTACTGTGTGCAACGCGCTGATACCAATCCGATAGCGCATGAGTTGATCGCAAAATACGGAAGTGTAGCGGGTGTGCTTGATGCACCTGTGGAAGAACTTGCCGCATTTAAGGGACTGAGCGAACGAAGCGCCGTACTGCTTAAAATGATAATGCCCGTGGCGCGCAGATATCTTTATGATAAATCAGAGCAAAAGCCAACCTTTTGCAATCTGGACAGCATAGGTAGGTATATACTTAGCCGTTACTTTGGTGAGACGAGTGAAAAGCTGGGCGTAATGTGTCTTGATGCAAAGGGAAGTCTCATAAGCTTTGATTTTTTAGGGGAGGGAGATATTGCTTCGGTAGGTATTTCTATGCGCGAGCTCGCAAAAACCGCGCTTAAGGGTAATGCCACTGCGGCGGTGCTTTGCCACAATCATCCGAACGGTATTGCGATACCGAGCGAGACTGATATATTACTAACGAAGCAGGCGGCTGAAACACTCTCAAAAATCGGTGTTCAGCTTATCGACCATATAATTATAGCCGATGCTGATTTTGTATCAATGGCGCAAAGCGAAAATTACGGCAGTATTTTTATGCCGTCTTAATTATACTATTATAAAATTTTAATGTCAATCAAAGGTCAGGAAAAAGATGAACAACTTTACATTATTTAAAAATGGTATAAAAAATGGTATACCAATATTTTTAGGATACTTGGCAGTATCTTTTACCTTTGGTATTCAGGCAAGAAGTATGGGTATTGCTTCTTGGCAAGCGATACTTATTTCGGCAACCAACCTTACCTCAGCGGGTCAATTTGCGGCAATTGGAGTAATAGCGTCGCAGGCAAGTTATATAGAAATGGCGCTTACGCAACTTGTGATAAATCTGCGTTATTGTCTTATGTCATCGTCGCTGTCACAACGCTTTTACACGGGGATGAAATCTTATCATCGTTATTTGATTGCCTACGGTGTAACCGATGAGATTTTTGGTGTATCAAGCGCATATGAGCAAGAAAATGTGCCCCCTGCATATTGCTACGGTCTTATAGCGGCATCGTGGCCCGGTTGGGTGCTTGGTACGGCGCTCGGCTGTATTTCGGGCGATATTTTGCCCGCAAGTGTTTTAAGTGCTCTGGGTGTTGCGCTTTACGGTATGTTTATTGCAATAATTGTGCCGCCCACTAAAAAGAACAAAGTATTGCTTGGCGTTGTGGTAATATCAATGCTTGCAAGTCTTATCTTTGCGATAACCCCCATACTCAAAGAAATATCATCAGGCTTTAGGGTTATAATACTGACCCTTGTTATCGCAGGTATCGCGGCGTATTTCTTCCCAATAAAAGACGAGGAGGAAGCGCAAAATGAATAATATATATATGTATATGCTTATAATGGCGGTCGTGACATATCTGATACGGATGTTGCCTCTGGCACTTATAAAAAAGAAGATTACTAACAGATTTTTCAAATCGTTTTTGTATTATGTGCCGTTTGTAACCCTTGCTGTTATGACCTTTCCTGCAATACTTTCTGCTACCGAAAGCGTATGGTCGGCGGCTGCAGCATTTGTTGTGGCTATGATTGTAGCCTATGCCGGTGGCGGACTGCCCACGGTTGCAACTATAGCCTGCGCGGTAGTTTTTATTGTGGAACTTTTTATTTAAGGAATAATGAATAGTGAATAATGAATAATTTCGGTGTTTCGCTACGCGAAACGTTATATAAAAAGTCCCGACAAGGTCGGGACACAATTTATTCATCATTCATTATTCATTTTTAATTTTTAAAGCGCTGCTTTGATTTTTTCAATCATTTCAGCATACTCGCCGTCGGTGAGGTAGGTTTTATTGGGGTTCATTTGGAAAACGCCGCCCCATTCGTCACCGCCGTTGTATTTTGGCACAATGTGCATATGCAGATGACAGCCTGTGTCGCCGTAAGCACCATAGTTTACTTTGTCGGGGTTAAAGGCTTTGTGCACTGCATTTGCTGCGCGGCAAACGTCTGCCATAAAGGCGTTGCGCTCGTCCTCGCTTATGTTTACGATTTCGCTAACGTGGTCTTTGTATGCCACGATAACTCTGCCGGGTTTTGATTGTTCCTTAAAAAGAATAAGCTGGCTTACCGACAAATCACAAATAAAAATGCCGAACTTGTCAAGCAATTCTCCGCCCATACAATATGCGCAATTTTGGTCTTTCATAAAAATTCTCCTTAATTTATTATTTGTGCGTATCCATTTTACCACGAAAAAAGAAAAGGTTCAACCCAAAAAGTTGAACCTTACTTTTTAAGTACAAGACT
>CAZVWG010000058.1:0-9175 GCA_964630675.1 uncultured Ruminococcus sp. | reverse complement strand
CATTGGAATTTTTATATCAATAACCAGGCGGAATACGATTATGAAATAAAGGGCGTACCGATAAAAAAAATCGGTTTGCGCGAGGCTTTGGAGTCTGAAAAATGGGATATAATAACCTACCAGCAAGCAAGTCATGAAAGCGGAAAATATGAAAAATATCAGCCGTTTTTATGTGATTTGCATGAGGTGGTTAAGCAAGCGTGTCCCGACGCTAAATTTTACATACATAAAACATGGGCGTATGAAAGTGATTTTGTAAGTCCTAATTTTGAAAATTATAATAATGACCAGAAGTATATGTATGATATGCTTTCTGATGCATACAAAAAGGCTACCGAAAGTATTGATGCCGAGATTATACCAAGCGGTGACGTTATTCAGTATCTGCGTGACAACAAGCCTGAGTTTGATTATAAAAACGGTGGGCTTTCACTCAACCGAGACGGTTTTCATTTGTCATTGGGTTATGGTAGATATGCAGCAGCGCTTACCTGGTATTGTAAGCTTTTTGACGGTAGGGCTGAGGACGCTTCATTTGTGCCCGAATTATGTGATGATGAAAATTTAGTGAATGTAATTAAAAATGCGATTAACACTGTACTAAAAGGAGAATAAATATGAATTTACCACTTATTTTAGAAACAATAATGATTGCGTTATTTGGTTTTTCGTGGCCGAATAATATTTTAACGACGCTTAAAAACAAATCTACCAAGGGCAAAAGCCTTATGTTTTTGATACTTATTGATACCGGTTATGTTTGCGGTATAGTAGCAAAGTTTTTAAAAATTTCAGAAATTGATAGTTGGTTTGGTTGGCTTTCTATAGCGGTTTACATACTTAATTTTGTTATGGTAAGCACCGATCTGATACTTTATTTTTACTATCGCTCTAAAGAGAAAAAGGCACAATAAGTTTACAGCGGCATCAAAAGATGCCGCTGTTTCTTTATCCGTCAAAATCTTCAAGGTAGGCTTCTGCCTGCGTTTCGGTTGCGACGGGTATGCCGCTATTAAAGTTTTGGATATCTTTTTTCGGTAGGGTGTTAAGAACAATATTGTTGTAAATTTTGATTATTTCTTCACCATGATACAACGCAACAGTGTTTTTATATGACTTTAATGTGTATTGTACAGTGTTGGCGGTTTTTGAAAGACCGTTTATAAAATGAAGAATAAATATAAAAACGGAGATAAAGGTTAAAGCGGGGAATAAAATTTTTTTGACAAATATATTCATAGAATCACCCAATTTAGTATGCCCTTAATAAATTGTTAATATAAGTTAAAAAATTGTAACTATCCAAAATTAAAATTTTAGTGTATAATATAAAACGTATAATGGATAGTGTGTCCATTTTGGCGGAGGTGTTTATGATGGACGATAAAGATATTTTTAGCAATAGCGCATCGAGTGAACCAAAGGAGGACTCTCTGGATCTTAATAGCTTTTCATCGGGTGCGGTGGATGATGCCAGAAAGAAGCGAAGCAGAAAAAAACGCAGTAAGGAAAGATTTTTAAAGATGTTTCTTACTGTAATGCTCGTGGGCATTATAACCGTTAGTATTGTTGCGGGAACTTTTTTGGTATATGCCTTTACAATGGTTGACGGCACAATCGATTATGACCTTAATGATTTAGAGTTAAACTTTACCACTACTATTTATGTTGAGGATCAAACAAGTGGTGAATGGGTAGAGTATCAGCGCCTGCACGGTGAGTATAACAGAATTTGGGTATCATATAACGAAACCGATGCAAAAAAGACAGATAATACGGAATATGACGGTATTCCACAACAGTTGGTTGATGCGTTTGTAGCAATCGAGGACAAGCGTTTTCATACGCATTACGGTGTTGACTGGAAGCGTACATTTGGTGCGGTTGTAAATACGATTATACCGATTTATTCGTCGAAACAGGGCGGTTCGACCATAACACAACAGTTGGTTAAAAATCTTACAGATGACAGAGATCAAAGTGCTATGCGTAAGGTTCGCGAGATTATGAGAGCTCGCTATCTTGAGAGTGAATATAGTAAGTCTACGATACTTGAATGTTATCTTAACACGATACCGTTGGGTCACGGTCTTTACGGTGTTGAGGTTGCAGCAAATTATTATTTTGGTAAGAGTGTTAACGAGTTGACATTACTTGAGTGTGCGAGTATCGCGGCAATAACTAAGGGACCATCTATTTACGATCCGGAGGATAATCCCGAAAATAATAAGACAAGACGCGAAACTGTACTAAGCTTTATGTTGGAACAGGGTTATATCACACAAGAAGAATATGATGCTGTCTTAAAAGAAGAATTAAATCTGGTTGCATCAAGAGATAATCTCAATGAGACTGAAGTGAACAATTATTTTGTCGACGCTTTGATTGTTGATGTTACGAACGATTTGATGGAAAAATACGGTTGGGATAAGGCGCATGCGGCGGAAAACTTTTATAGCGGCGGTTATAAAATTTATGCAACACTAAATCCTGAAATTCAAACTGTAGTTGATGAGGTGTTCTCTAATTCGGAAGCATACGGATTGACCGGCAAGGATGGCGAACAACTACAAGGTTCCTTTACAATTATGGACTATAAGGGCAGGGTTCGGGGACTTGCCGGCGGAATAGGTGAAAAAACCGTGAATCTTGGTATGACGGGATTTAATCGCGCTACTGATGCTATTCGTCAGCCCGGTTCTACAATGAAGCCGATTGCAGCATATGCACCTGCGATTGAAAATGGAATTATTAATTATTCGTCTATTTTAAATGACACGGCAACCAACTATAACGGTTGGACACCTAAAAACTGGTATGGCACTTATTGGGGCGGTGTGACTACAAAGTATGCACTTGAACGTTCCATAAATACAATACCTGTTTATTTGGTTAACAAACTGGGTCCGCAGACCTGTTATGATTTTTTGACACAAAAGTTGGGTATTACAACTCTTAATGAAAATGATATTGATCTGTCGCCTCTTGGAATGGGCGGAACAAACGGCGGTATTACCACAATAGAGTCTGCAGCGGCATATGCGATTTTCGGTAATGGTGGAAGATATTACGAGCCAACACTTTATTATGCAGTGTATGATCAACATAATGATGTGGTGCTTTCGAATGAAGAAATTGATCCCGTGGTGGCAATAAGCGAGGATACCGCAACAGTTATGAACAAGCTGTTGCAGAATGTTGTTTATGGTTCTAACGGTACCGGTAAGGGAGCAGCAGGATATATTAAAAATATGAAAATATATGCTAAAACAGGCACCTCAAATAATTCAAATGACCTTTGGTTTGTGGGCGGTTCGCCTTATTATGTGGCATCTTGCTGGTGCGGATACGACAATCAGCAAACAATTTCAGATAGTGGTATAGCGCATAAAATGTGGGGCGCGGTAATGTCAAAAGTACATTCGGGACTTGATACTAAAGAATTTAAAGAAAGCAGTTATGCTGTGGATAGATTCTACTGTACTGAGACCGGATTGTTGGCTACAGATGGATGCTCTTCTAAAGAGGTAGGCTGGTACACAAAAAATAATGTTCCGTCTGTTTGTAAAAACCATGAAGGAACTGCACTAGGTACACCGGAAGAGGTTATGAAAGCCGAAGAAGAGGCTCAAAAGGCTGCTGAGAGTGAAAATTCAGAAGAAACAGTGAATAATTCCGAAACGGCAGAATAAAAATATAATTTATTTATTGACAATATTTTGTTATGTGGTAAAATTGTATTGAAAATATTTTCTTGTAAAGGCAGGAATATTAAATGGAAAATTTAATTAAGCAAATTAGTGATATAGGTGTAGTGCCTGTTATCAAAATTGACAACGCGAAGGACGCGGTGCCGTTGGCGGCTGCTCTCAAAAAAGGTGGTATTTGTTGTGCAGAGGTAACCTTCAGAACAGATGCTGCGGAAGAGGCTATTCGTTTGATTGCTAACGAGTATCCCGATTTTCTTGTAGCGGCAGGAACTGTGCTTACACCCAAGCAGGCTGATGCAGCAATGGCTGCAGGAGCTTCATTTATTGTAAGTCCGGGTCTTAATCCGATAGTTGTTAAACATTGTAATGAAAAGGGATATCCGATAATTCCAGGTGTTTGCACACCGAGCGAGGTAGAGCAGGCAATGTCATTAGGTCTTACTTATCTTAAGTTTTTCCCTGCAGAAGCGGCAGGCGGCGTTAAGATGATTAAAGCTATGGCGGCTCCTTATACCAAGATTAAGTTTATGCCTACAGGCGGTATAGGACCGAAAAATCTTGCTGAATACTTGAATTGCAAGGCGATTTTTGCTTGTGGCGGTAGTTGGATGGTTCCTGGAGATATGATTACCGACGGCAAATTTGATGAAATTGAAAAACTTACAGCAGAAGCTGTTGAACTTTTAAAGGAGATTAGAGGATAATGGCAAGAATTATTACTTTTGGTGAAATTATGTTGCGTTTGGCGCCTAACGGTTATTATCGTTTTTTCCAGAACGACCAAATGCAAGCAACCTTTGGCGGCGGTGAAGCAAATGTTGCAGTATCGCTTGCTAACTACGGTATGGACAGCGCTTATGTAACAAAGTTGCCTAAGCACGCTATTGGTCAGGCGGCTGTTGATTCGCTTCGTTCTTTTGGTGTTGATACATCGAACATCACTCGCGGAGGTGAGCGCGTAGGTATCTACTACCTTGAAAAAGGCGCATCACAGCGTGGTTCGGTATGTATTTATGACCGTAAGTATTCTGCTATTCAGATGGCAACAAAGGAAGACTTTGGTTGGGAAAAGATTTTTGAGGGCGCAGATTGGTTCCATTTTACCGGTATTACACCGGCTTTGGGTCCCAATGTTGTAGAAATTTGCCGTGAGGCTTGTAAGGCTGCTAAGGCTAAGGGCGTTAAGATTTCTTGCGACCTTAACTATCGCGGTAAGCTATGGACCCGTGATGAAGCTCGCGCTGCTATGACCGACCTTTGCCAGTATGTTGACGTTTGCATTTCTAACGAAGAGGATGCAAAGGACGTATTTGGTATTGAAGCGGAAGGCACCGATATTTACGGTGGTAAGCTTAACCATGAGGGTTATAAGTCGGTTGCTAAGCAACTTGCTGACAAGTTCGGCTTTGAGAAGGTTGCAATTACACTTCGTTCATCAATTTCTGCAAGTGATAACGACTGGGCAGGTATGCTTTATGATGGTGAGAATTACTGCTTCTCTAAATCATACCACCTGCACATTGTTGACCGCGTAGGCGGCGGCGATTCATTTGGCGGCGGACTTATCTATTCAATTCTTTCGGGCAAGTCCACACAAGAAGCTATTGAGTTTGCAGTTGCAGCATCTGCGCTTAAGCACTCAATTGAGGGTGACTATAACCGTGTTGGTGTTGCTGAGGTTGAGAAGCTTGCAGGCGGCGACGGTTCGGGTCGTGTACAGCGATAATTTAAAGATAGACAAAAACGGCTTACCAAAAAGGTAAGTCGTTTTTTGTTGACTGTTATATTATAGTGCTGGTAAAGCCGACGGCTTTGCCGAGTATACGGATTTGGTTAAGTTGTTCGCCTGTGTAGACAAAGGGTTGGTATTTTGGATTGCAAGCGACCAAGGTTATGGTGTCGTTTGAGATATAAACGCGTTTGAGTGTTGCCTCTTCATCAATAAGCACGGCGGCGATTTCACCGTTTTCGACGGTGGGTTGCTGGCGGATATAGACGATATCGCCATTGTTGATACGGGCGTCAACCATACTGTCACCTTTGCAACGCAGGGCGAAATCGGCATTGATGTCTTCGGGTATGGTGGTTTCTCCCTCGAGGTTTTCTGTGGCAAGTACCGGTGTGCCACAGGCGATAGTGCCAAGAATTGGAATACGGTTCATTTTTGGCATAGGTATAATGTTATTGTATGATAAATAATCAGTATCAATAAAGGATGATGGGTCAACACCGAAAATCTCTGAAAGCTTTTTTATGGTTTCTCTTTTAAGATTTTTTACTGTACCGCTTTCCCATTTATTGACGGCGGCACGCTGAACACCGAGCAGACGTCCTAATTCTTCCTGAGAGTAGCCGTTTTCCTTACGGAGTTTTTTTATGTAGTCGCCTATATTCATATAATCAAATCCTTTCTGCAACAATTGTATCTTAAAAATAGCAATAAGTCAAGAACAAATTTAAAATTCTAAAAAAAAAAGATACAAAACTCTTGACAAATTAAAACTTTAATGATATTATCGGTGTATCGCAAAAAGATACAACGCTTAAAATCAAACTAAATAGGGGGGAAGAATTATATTTTTTACAGCGCGTGTATCTATAAAAGATACAAAGGAGTTTTATAATTATATGAGCTATATTGTTTTAGAAGGAGTAAGTCTATATGTTTTTTTAACATCATTACTTTTATTAGTAGTTATTGCGGTGTTAAGTCTTGGCATTGCGGTGTTAACGGATAGAAAGAATTGTGCTTTGAACGATTTATTTATGAAGGAGCATAAAAAAGTAAAGATGTTGGTTAAGGAAAATTTTATTTTGAGATTGAAATACGGAGAAATTAATGTTGATGAAGAATGAAAGATTTTTTTGTAATAAATGTAACAAGGTATTTAAATTACCTGAATACTATTATGAAAAACACGGATTAGATAATCCGCCGTTTGAGCGAGTGGCGGTCTGTCCGATGTGCAGAGGTGATGATTTTTTGACGTTTGATTCGGTGATTGAAAAATATGATGTAGTAGAGAAAATATTGCCTGCAGTTATGTATCTTAATAAATATGTTGGTGCGTTAAGAGATGTTTTTGGTGACGGTATTAAGAATGAAGAGTTGTTTTGTAGTGTGGAAATTATTACTGAGATGGTTGTTGAGATGTTTGATTTTCTTAATGTAGATATAGAAAGAAAAATTTTAAAAATGGATAATGTTAGAGAACTGCAAGAAATTTTGATGTGTTTAGGAGATGGAATATGAATAAAACAAACATTTGCATTTGTGGTTGCAAGGACATAAAAGACGGTTTATGCGATGAATGTCGCCAGTTGCTGAGAGTTAAAAGAAGTAAAAGTATCGATGTTGTAGAAAAATTTCGATTAGATTATAACGAAAAACACGATACACATAAATCGTACGGTCAGTTTGTGTTGATGCTTGACATGATAGATAGGAGGAGAAAAAGTGACGATAGAAGAAAAAAAGCAACTGTTAAAAAAGTACGGTGAGATTGATGATCGAATAGAACAGTTGCGACGGTGGAAGGAAGATAGTAGGGTATGTGATGAATATCAGAGTCCTGAGTTTGAGGAAAAAATAAAGAGCAATAAAGACAGGGGTTCGGTTGTTGAAATTACCGTGGAAAAAAGGGCAGTAGATTGGGATGAATTGATAAGAAAGGAATTTGAATTGTTTTATGATTTGCGAATAAAAATTGAGAATGCGATAAATGCGCTTGAGGATTTGACGCAACAAAGATTATTAAGACTTTTGTATTTGGGTGAAATTGACGAATACGGGGATAGAATGCGGTTTAGTTTTTCAGAAATTTCGAAAATACTTTGTTATAGCGAAAGGCAGATATATAGAATATATAAGAAGGCATTGATAAATCTGAAGGATATTTAACTACGGTTATCATAACTTTGTGTTTTAAGTGACCAACGATAAAATCACAGTTGAATTTGTAGAAACGACGTTTTGTACAAAAACATATAGATGTCAGTGAATGTCAGTAAAATATGTGATAAGATATCACCGTGGTAAATAGTATTTTAAAAATCAAGGAGGTGCTGCAAGTGAAAAAAGAAGATGAATTTGATATATCACCAAAAATGAAAAAATGTGCTGAAAGAATGATAAGTTCGGAATTTGATGGAAATGTAAGTAAATTATGTGATGAGTTATCTATTGCGCGCTCTACATTTTATAGGTGGTATGATAAAAAGGAGTTTAGGCAGTACATAAATTTTCTTATTGATAGGTACACGGAAACTGAACTATTTGAGATTTGGAAGGCGATAATAGAAACAGCGAAAAAGGGAAGTCCACAGGCCTTAAAGTTGTTTTTTGATCTTAAAAATTTGCAGAGTAAAAATACTGCATTGGGCAGAGTAGTATTTATTTCAGGTGAGGACAAAATTGAAGAATGAAGTCTGTTATTTACCCGATATAGTGGGTAAAGGCTATGGTGAATTTTGGTATGATAAGAATCGTTACCGTGTGCTTAAAGGCGGTAAGGGTAGTAAAAAGAGCGCTACGACGGCACTAAATCTGATATACCGATTGATGAAATATCCTGACAGCAATTTACTTGTAGTGCGCGCAGTATTTAATACACATAGGGATAGTACCTTCGCACAGCTTAAATGGGCGCAGGAAAAGTTGGGTGTTGTGCATCTGTGGCAAAACACGGTATCGCCGATGGAAATGACGTATAAGCCCACAGGTCAGAGGATATTGTTTCGTGGATTTGATGACGTTATGAAGTTAGCATCCACTACGGTATCAAAGGGATATTTGTGTTGGGTATGGATAGAGGAAGCTTTTGAGATAGGCAGTGAGACAGATTTTGAAAAGCTTGACTTGTCGGTGCCGCGCGGCAATATACCGCCGCATTTGTTCAAGCAGACAACACTTACCTTTAACCCGTGGAGTGAAGCACATTGGCTTAAGAAACGTTTTTTTGATAAGCCACAGGATAATGTGAACACTTATTCGACGAATTACCAATGTAATGAGTTTTTGGACGATACCGACCGTGATGTTTTTGAGCGGATGAAGGATACAAATTATCGGCGATATGCTGTTGCAGGTCTTGGTGAGTGGGGCGTGGCTGAAGGGCTTGTGTATGAGAATTTTGAGATGCTGAATTTTGGGTTTGATGAGAAGGGAAATATACATCTCACCACCGCCCATGGCGGAGCCTCTCCTCAAGGAGAAGCCGTTAGTGTGGTTGATTCTTGGAAATTGCGGCATTTTTTCGGGCTTGACTATGGTTATACCAATGACCCGACGGCGTTTATTGCCTTTGCGGTGAATCCAATAACAAAAGAAATTTACATATATGACGAGCATTACGAAACAAAGATGCTGAACTCGGATATTGCCGAAATGATAAAGCGAAAAGGTTTTGCTAAAGAGCGCATCCGCGCCGACTGCGCAGAGCCAAAGAGCAATGAAGACCTGCGGC
>CAZVWG010000057.1:0-9517 GCA_964630675.1 uncultured Ruminococcus sp. | reverse complement strand
ATTACCGACATCGCAATTTACGGCGAAAAAGCAGCCGAAGAAGAGGCTGATGCAATATGGTCGGATAGAAATCTTGTAGGAAATCAGGCGGACATAACTCTTAATGACTACTTCTGGGATTGGCTACCTGTAGACATTAAGGCTGACCAATCATATAAATATAGCTTTAATTTAGTATTAACCGATACCGAAGGCTACCGTTTGCCAACCATTGCCGTGCGCGACAGCAGTGCAGATTCTAACGGTACCGAAGGCTTGTATATTGTATTCTACGGTGTAGAAGATCAGATAAGAATTGGTTACGAAGCAACAACCTACAGCTCACTTATAGGCGTAGCAAAAAATGTAGGTATGGGTCCCGCAGGCACCTATGCTGTAGAGATTATTTCCACACCCGATACTATCTCGGTTTCTATTAATGGTACACCCGTTACGTTCTATGATTATTCTGACGGACAGTCAAAACAAGCAGTTTCGGTAAGCGGACTCAAAGACGGTAAGGCAGGCTTTAATGCACAGGGTACTGTTATGGACTGTCAGGTTACCGATATCGCAATCTATGGTGAAGCGTTGTTCGGTTTCTATGCAGAAGGCGAACAGGCATATGTTGGCAAAGAATTTGATGTTGTAGTTTCGGTTGAAAACAATCCCGGTATCGTTTCTGCAAAACTTGATATAGGCTATGATGCAAATGTTCTTGAACTTATTGGTGTTACCAACGGTGATTTTGCCTCAAATACCGAAAGTGTCGGAGAACAGGTTGACTGCTATTATTACGGTGAACTCTCTGCAAATCCGTTTGCAGTTAATTGGATCGACCCGATTAATGAGAATGTAACTACTAATGGCACATTTGTTACACTTAGATTTAAGGTGTTAGAGACTGCAGTTGGCGGTGACACCGAGATTACAGTAACCTGTGATGCTGCAAATACATTTAATTATGATCTCGAAAACGTTGCTGCCGTGACGGTTAATGCTAAAGTTAATATTGATGCGTTTGGCGATGTTAACAACGACGATGTTGTAAATAACAAAGATCTTGGTTTGCTTTTGCAGTATATTAACGGCTGGAACGTAGAAATCAATACTGAGCTTGCAGATGTTTATGCAAACGAAAAAATTGATAACAAAGACTTTGCTATACTTATAAGATATATTAATGGTTGGGATGTAAAACTGGGTTAATATTTTTTAAACAGTTTTGCTTAAACCCACAAAAGCAACAATAAACATAAATGATTAAAACCGAACCGTCTTTGCTTTTGCGAAGTCGGTTCGGTCAGACCGTGGACAAGGCAGATTTTCTAAGCAATGGAAAATCTGCTTTTCTCTTTGTGTATTAAGAAAACAAAGTCCCTTGCGGGACTTTGTCTACAGTCTGAAATCACCCGTTTAAAACGGGTGATTTTTCATATCGGAGCTTCAATTCGCCGACCTAAGCGTACTTCGCCATTTTCTAACCAAACCAGTTCAAATATTTCAAGATATTGTTCCCATCCCGGTTGACGAGTGCAGCAGGATATATACCATTTGTTTTTAAAGCAAAAAACCTCTGCGCAGCTGGGAACCCACGCAAGATCATCAGGTGTTTTATCAACGCCCATAAGCACGCCTTTTTCCTGCCAATCACCTGTAGGACTGTCGCTTACAGCGTAGCAGGTACCAATACCGCACGCCGTATAAAATAAGTAAAACTGTCCATCCTTTTTCATAACAAACGGCGATTCTGCCATATTATAACATGAAGGCATTTTAAATGTGCCTACCTCTTCCCAAGATTTAAGATCGGTTGACCTTAGTATGCCGTTTGCAGATTCGGTATTTCCGTCATTGGTGTAGCGCTCGGTACAAAAATACATATAAAAGTTTTCGTCGCCGTCACGGAAAACAAAAACATCACGGCAGTTTGACCAGTGGTTCTGATTCCAAGGACACCATTCTCCCGGAGTATAAATCGGATTATTGTCCATTTGCTCCCATGTAAATAGGTTTTCTGAAACTGCACCGCAGGTTGATTGCGCGATGTGCCGGTTAACACCGGTATAGAACATATAATATATATCATTATGCTTTAGTACAGACGGTGACCAGATCTGATTTTGCTGATAATAATCGTTTGTAGCCGAAAGAACAGGCATATTGTATGACCAGTTAATGAGGTCGTCGGTCCAAGCATGACCGAAGGTATCGTGAGGTTTTTCTGCCCAGTCAAAGCCAATATAACCGCGGTTGTAAAAAATATGTAAAACGCCGTCTTTTTCAATAAAAGAGTGATCTACTAGTGTACATCCAGGCTCGGCAAAGCAGCCGTTTAGCGGATACTCGCCATTCTGAAGGGCATTAAGATAATATTCAGCTTTGGCAAGCATAGGCTCAGCCTCGGTTCCGGGTGGGCAATCATAGCAGCTGCCTTCGCGCTTAATGCCCGGAATACAGCCTCGGTAAAGCATATCCGCACGGTCAGACAGTGCATCTATGGCAGCAACGGTTTTTACGGTTTCAAAATCACCCTTTAGCCTGAAGGGCGCAAGAGCAAGCTTTAAGGAAAAATACCTTTTATGAAATCCCATAAATATACCGCCTTTCAAAATTCAAGCGGATTATAACATAAAGCAACAAAAAAACGCAATACGGTCACCGCAAAATATATTTGCAATGACCGTAATATCAGGGCTGATTTTTGGAAGCCTTAACAGTGCTCTCGCGTACTACAAGCTCGGGCTTTAAAATGATTTTTCGCATTTCGGATGTGGGATTTTCTATTTTTTTAATAAGTTGTTTTATTGCCATGCTTCCAATAGATCTCGAATGTGTATCAATCGAAGTTAGTGGGATAGGCAATCGTGCCGAGGTATCAATATTGTCATATCCCACAATGGCAATATCTTCGGGAATTGACTTTCCGAGTGATTGTACGGCTTTTATAACAGGAAGACACATATCGTCAAAAAGACAGAAAAATGCGTCGACGCTATGTTCTTTGATGAGCGAAATTGTTGATGAAAATATATCATCGGGATCGTTATGACAAAAGCAAATTAGATTTTCATCATATGTAAGCCCCAAAAATTCATGAGCATCTCGATATCCTGATATACGGCTCAATGCTTGTGATTTTTCTTTAACAGCGCATAAAAATGCAATGCGCTTTTTGCCGCACTTTATAAGATGCTCTGTGGCAAGGTAACCACCCATATGATTGTCACATTTTACAAAGGTTATTTTTTCACTTGATTTTGTCGAGCTTCCGCACAACACAAGGGGAATGGTGGCATCGTCTTTTCCTTTTATGAATTCCGGAAACAATTCTTCAAGGAAAGAAGGAAAAAGCAGAATACCGTCTACTCGCTGTTCGGACAGCATTTCGATATAATTGCGTTCTTTATCAATCGATTGCTCTGAAGAGCCCAGCATAATATTATATCCGTAATCATTGGCAGTGTGAACAATCTCGCTCAGCGTTGTAGTAAAGACTGGATTTGTAAGATTAGGTACGACCACACCGATTGTGAACGATCTGTTGTTTATAAGACTGCGCGCTGCATAATTAGGGGTATAACCCAACCTTTTAGCGACCTCACGAACATATTCTTTTGTTTCTTCCTTAATTTTGTTGCTGTTGTTCATCGTCAGAGATACGGTTGACGGAGACACACCCGCTTCTTTAGCAATATCATAAATTGTTACAGACATAGTCAGCATCCTTCAAATTTAAAATATACATCTATATCATATTAAGTTTACCATATTTTGTATACTGTTGCAAGGGTCTACAATTGTGTTAAATCGATTTAATTAATGAAAAAATTAATCAATGAAATTTGTTAATAATGCACAGATTAAATTAAATTTCTTTTTTTAAAAAAGTGATTTAATGATAAAAAAACTATATTAAACCGATTGACTTATTTAATATTTTATGATAATATGTATATATAAAACGAAAATTGTATTTTTGATAAATTATTCATCGAATAAGGGAGGGGAAAAGGTGAAAATATGCGACAAAAATATGTCTGTGTGCTTTTGGAGCTGGAATAGTGAAATTACCCGCGAAGGTATCGATGAGCAGCTTAAAGATTTTGCTGATGATCGCATTGGCGGTGTTGTGATTCATGCACGTGGTGGTTTGAAAATAACATATATGGGTGAAGAATGGTTTGATCTGTTCGAGTATGCCACAGCGCGCGCTGCCGAACTTGGAATAGAGGTTTGGGTCTACGATGAAGAAGGATGGCCCAGCGGCTTTGGCGGAGGTGCGGTTACTGCGCTTGGTGAAGATTATTGGCACAAATGTTTAAATTATTCTTTTGCTACAGCATCTTTTTCTGACGATATCCCATCTCGACAGATAGTGGCTGTATACAATAAACAAAGTGAAGGTGAATATATTCGTTCCTTTAATGAAGAATTAAGTGATATTTCGACAGATTCTATTGTTTTTTGGTATGAAACAGACAGTCATTATGTTGATCTGATGAATCCAAATGTAACGGCAGAATTTATAAAGAGCACTCACGAAAAATATTATGCAAAAATGGGTAAGTTTTTTGGTACGGTAATAAAAGGATTTTTTACAGATGAACCGCAGATGAACAATTGCGGATATCCTTGGAGTACCGCTTTATGTGAGGCATATAGGAAAAATGAAAATTGTGAGTTATTAGATGAGCTTTGGCGGTTGGCGTTTGATACCCACGAATCCAAACAGTTCAAGTTAAAGTTTTGGAATACGGTATCAGATTTATATCATCGAAATTTTGTATGCCGGCTGTCAGAATGGTGTGACAAACACGGTGTTGCTCTTACAGGTCATTTCGCGGCTGAGGACGGTATGTGTCAGCAGGTTTCATCCTGTGGCGATCTTATGCGTAATTACAGTGTTATGCAGTTGCCCGCCATCGATCATCTGGGTTCTCGCGTAGCAAGTCCTGTATTAATGAAGCAAGCATCAAGCGTATCGCGTCAGTACCGTGACGGCAATGTCCTTAGTGAAACGTTCGGTTGCGCCGGTTGGGGAGTTTCTTTTAAGCGCCTTGAGTGGATATGGGGAGGACAGTCGGTTCTTGGAATAACAAAACCGTGTTATCATCTGTCTGCATACTCGATTGAGGGAAGACGCAAGCGTGACTATCCGGCATTTTATTCTTGTCAAGAGCCTTGGTGGAATGAGTTTAAAGTATTTGCTGAATGGATTAAAAGATTAAATTCTCTTATGACTCAAGGGGAACGAGAGCTTCATACCTTGGTGATTCCGCCTCAAAGTGACGTTAAGGCTAATTATCAGGACGAAAAGCATAATCAGACTGAAATTAAACGCATTTCTTCGGAATTCAGGGAGTTATCTGAAAATTTGTTGGATATGCAAATTGATTTTGATTATGGCGATGAGTTTCTGCTTTGTCGTGATGCAACGGTCGAAAACGGTTGCTTGCGTCTTGGTAATGTGGTATACGATACGGTTATTTTATCTGAAACCACAACAATAGATAAAGAGCTTTGCACTCTTCTTTGTGATTTTATGAAGTCGGGTGGACGTCTTATAGCGATCAATCGTTTGCCGAGCAATTGGTGTGGAGAAATGCCAATCGTTATTGTAAATCGCAGAAATACGTTTGAAAAGTTTGTAGAGCATTTTGGTATAAATCGACCAATATCTGCAGTGAGGGTAAATGATCTAAAAACCGCAAGCGGATTAAGGCTACATACAAGACGACTTGAGAATGGATACCGTGTTCACATCTGGGCAAATGACACCTTCTCAACCAATAAGGTGTTTTTACGCTTCAAGGAGAAAGCAATTGTTTATGAAGTGGATTTGTATAATGGAAGCCGTAAAAAATTACCCGTTAAATACAATGATGCAGGTATATTAGTTCCTATTACTGTTGAAGCCTTTACCAATACAGTAATTGAATTGGAAATTACAGATGAGCAATATAATTTACCTCAAGAGTATACTTCAACCAAATATACTTTGCAGCCAACAAATATATGTCTTTGTGAAAAAAATGCACTTACTATTGATTGCGCCGAGCTCTCTCTTGATGGTGGAAAAACATTTTCTCCAAGCGAGCCGGTAATTCACCTGCTTGATAAAATATACGAAAAAACAGATGGCAGAGAGTTAAAATTTGCCGTGCGATACGGTTTTAACTGTCGTGATGCATCGGTTGCAAAAGCTCTTACTCTTGCTGTTGAAGACGGCGAGTGCAAGAAAATAGAAGTAAATGACAGTGATGTTACCGATAAACGAGACGGTTGGTGGATAGATCGTTGCATAGGCCTTTATGATATCGGAAAGTATACGATTACAGGCTTAAATACCGTAACATTACACTATGAAGTAAAACCAAAGAAAAATTCCTCCGGTTTGCTTGAGATTTTTGAAACAGAGCGCAATAGATTTTATTATCCTATCGAGCCCGACAGCATCTATATTTTAGGTGACTTTGATGTTGTATCGGATGAGGGAATAAAAGATAGAGGCTATTGCTATGGTGTTGGTGGTAATCTTACTCTTACAGTGCCGACCCAAAAGCATTTGGGAGATCTCACAAAGCAAAATATGTGGTTCTATCGCGGAAATGTTTGTTATAAGCTTGCAATGCCCAAGCAGCAGTCAGGTAAACGAACCATAATATGCATAGAAAATTATTATGGCACAATGGTGACGCTTGAGTGCGGAGGAAAGAAACTATATTCAAACAAATGCCCCGCAAGATTTGATGTTACCGATATAATGTCCGCCGAAAATAAAGATTGTATTATTACACTGGTGGGTAGCAACCGAAATCTGCTTGGACCGCATCATCATGTCAACGGTGAAAGTTATTTAATTGGTCCTGCCACATTTGAAGGCCGTTGGGATGTCCTTACGGGATTTATGGTTCCCGAGCTTTACGGAAAGAATTTATGGACCGATAACTATGGCGTTATTCCTTTTGGAATTGAAGAAATTACGGTCGAAATTTTAGAAGCAAAACAGTATTAAAATTTAAAAGAGAGGTTTTAAAAATGGAAATCACAAGACCTGTTATGCCAAAATATGTACCTGATGAGCAGGTTAAGATGGAATCCTGGCATCCCGATTGGGTAAAAAGTATGGTAATTGCCGAATTAAGAATCGAGAGTGCAACCGAAGAAGGCACCTTTGAGGCAGCGATTCGCGTTTTGGATCATTATGCTAAAATTGGTGTTAATGCTCTTTGGCTCACACCCATATATGATAAAGGCACTTCAGGTAACGGCTACGGAAATATGGGTATACATACTGTTAACCCCGCTCTTACGGGTAAGGATACCTATGAGGAAAGCTGGGAGGTAGTTAAATGGTTTGTTGATGAAGCCCACAAGCGTGATATCCGTATTATATTAGATGCTATCGTTTGGGGTACCGTAAAGGAAAGTCCGCTTGTGGAGGAGCACCCCGATTGGTATAGCGGCAAGCTTGAGGTTTGGGGCGGCTATAAGTGGAATTGGCACAGTGAGGGTCTTAAAAAATGGTTTGCCGATCAGATGGTTGACGTTGCGTTAAAAACCGGAATTGACGGTTACCGTGTTGACTTAGAACCGTTTGTAACAGGTCACCAGTACATTGCCGGTATTCGTAAAAGATTGCTTGATATGGGCAGAAAGCTTATGTTTATTGCTGAATGTACCAGTGAGCGCGATGAGGCATATGATTTTGACGAACAAATTACCAATGAAGATCCTGAGCGTTGGAATATGCACACAATGTTTACCGAACGTCTTAATATTGTTGATGCAGTTAAAAACGGTAACGGTCACGGAACAATCTATACTCAGGACCGCGGACTTGGCGGTATGGCAAGATTTTATTGCTTGTGTCTCGCTTGTCACGATAATCCGCGCCCTTGCTTAGAAGGCGATAAAATACGTGCGGGCTATCAGGCAATTTTTGGACCGTATATTCCGCTTTGGTTCCTTGGCGAAGAATGGAACAATCCGCTTGAAACAGGTCGTGTACTGTTTAACAATGTTATTCGATGGGATTTGATTGATGAGCCCGAAAACAAGGCGTATCTTGATGCAATGGCAAATATGATGCGTGTACGTCGTCTTTATCCCGATATTTTTGAATATTTTCCGGATAATCACCGCGAATCAAATATATGCAAGGTAGAATCTAATTGTAAGCTTCAGGCATATGCAAGATATTTTGGTAACCACGGAGTACTTGTGTTGCCGAATACATCCGACAGCGATGCTGTGATGACTGCCGAAATACCGTATGCCGATATGGGACTTAACGATGCAGAATATGCAATAAGTGAAGTATTGCATAACTATAGTATTGATACAGATAAAAAATCTGTCAGCGTTAAGGTTGCGGCGGGTGATATGGCTGTAATATTGATAGAATCAGTTAATTAGGAGCAAACAATATGTCAGTAACAGTAGAAATTAACATTCCAACAAAGCACAGCACTGTAAATTCGGCGCTGTTTGGTGGCAATATGGAGTCTACACGTCAAACCTTTTTTGTTTGTCTCAAACGCGGATGCTGAGGGCGAGTTATCTATATCTGTAGATGGGTGCGCAGCTATATATTGTGTTTCACTTATGCCTGTAGATAATATAAGCGGAATGCGTAAAGACGTGCTCAATGCTTTAAAAGAATGCGGAATAACAGCTTTACGTTTCCCCGGCGGTTGCTATGCCGAGGTTTATTCCTGGAAAGACGGTCTTTTGCCAGTGGATAATCGCCCGCCGATTGATTCAAGTATGTATGATGGAACTTTCCTTTTTCGTAATACATACGGTTATGATTGCCACGAAATAGGAATAGATGAGTTTATGGTGCTGTGCCGTTACATAGGTGCTGAGCCTGCCTTGAAAATAATAATATTACATTGGAAACGATTACTGATTTAACTGATACAGTTATCCTTGAACCAGGGTCTGTTTCACTTTTAGTTTTTACAAATTGAGAAAGGAATGTTGGTTATGAAAAAGAGCTTAATATCGGTTATTTCCGTTATGCTTGCTCTACTTTTAATAACGCCCTGCTTTGTGTTGGGAATATCTTCAGATAAAAAGTATTCTGACTATAAGGTAACCGTTCAGTCTCAGCAAGTTGAAGAATATGAACTTAGCGCTGAGCTGGCTTACGGTGCCGAATTGGTAGATAATTCCGACAAGGGTACGGTGCTTTCTCTTAGTGAAGGCGATAGCGTTACTTGGGACATAAACATTTCTTCAGACGGAAATTATTGGGTAGAAGTTGATTATTACGCACTCCCTGACACATACGATTCTATAAGTATTGACCTGCTTGTTGACGGGCAGCTTCCTTTTGCTGAGTCTTCGGGTCTACCGTTGGAGCGCAGTTGGGTAAACGAAAATATTAAGCAATACGATATTTACGGTAATCAAATTCGTCCAACACAGACAGAAGTGCAGATGTGGCGTACAAAAAAATTAAGGGCACTTGACGCTTCTTCGGGAGATTTGGAATATTATCTTTCTGCGGGTGCTCATACCTTGACAA
>CAZVWG010000056.1:0-9939 GCA_964630675.1 uncultured Ruminococcus sp. | reverse complement strand
TTAATTTTTCAATAAAATATTACGGGATATGAAATTATATTTTTTCGGCGAAAACACAATAATTTTCAATTCTAAAAATCGTAGGGGCGATTCACGAATCGCCCGTTCGTTATTTTCGATAACAGCAATCAAATGAATATGATTTGGCATAATTATATATTTATCTATCCTCAAATCAAATCTGGCATTCAATTCTTGAATATAAAAATCCAAAATTTTACCGTAATGATTTAATTTGTTTTCGGGCGATTCGTGAATCGCCCCTACGATATTCGAAAATATTTTTTTGTGCGATTGGGTACAGATTGTTATAAAATATGCGCCCTCGCTGCTGTAATCGTAATTTTTTAACCGTGTTGATTTTCGTTTTGGTAGTTCCAATTTTATCACCAAATACATTCTAATGTTATTTAATTAATTTTTCAATAAAATATTACGGGATATGAAATTATATTTTTTCGGCGAAAACGCAATAATTTTTCAATCTAAAAATCGCCCGTTTCGCATTTGCAAAAACACAATTATTCAACAAAAAATTTATCTTCATTCCATTTTTGCGGATTTGTATCGATGTAGTTCCAAATTTTTAAATAATCATTATGGTCACGGATTATATGGTCGTGAAATGAACGTTGCCAAATTTTATCGACATATCCGTTTCTATGAATATCACGCGATACATTCATTTTTAAATACCCTATTGCTTTAGAAATTAACGCACGTTTTTGTTGTAGGGGCGATTCACGAATCGCCCGTTCGTTATTCTCGATAACAGCAATCAAATGAATATGATTTGGCATAATTATATATTTATCTATCCTCAAATCAAATCTGGCATTCAATTCTTGAATATAAAAATCCAAAATTTTACCGTAATGATTTAATTTGTTTTCGGGCGATTCGTGAATCGCCCCTACGATATTCGAAAATATTTTTTTGTGCGATTGGGTACAGATTGTTATAAAATATGCGCCCTCGCTGCTGTAATCGTAATTTTTTAACCGTGTTGATTTTCGTTTTGGTAGTTCCAATTTTATCACCAAATACATTCTAA
The DNA here is from genome assembly GCA_964630675.1 of uncultured Ruminococcus sp. Taxonomy (GTDB): domain Bacteria; phylum Bacillota; class Clostridia; order Oscillospirales; family Acutalibacteraceae; genus UBA737. The sequence continues at coordinate 8,885 of CAZVWG010000056.1, read as the reverse complement.
TGTTATTTAATTAATTTTTCAATAAAATATTACGGGATATGAAATTATATTTTTTCGGCGAAAACACAATAATTTTTCAATCTAAAAAAACGTACGGGCGATTCGTGAATCGCCCGTACAATATTAGAAAATATTTTTTTAGTAACCGAAGTGGTTGCCGTTACTAATGTTGTTACGATTTAATAAAAAACATTATGACAGCCGTTATTAAACTAGCTACTACTGCAGTAACAATTGGCCAAAAAACTTTAGTAGAAAATTCATTCTTTTTATCGCGCTTTTTTGCCTCAATTAAAGAAGACTGTTTTTTATGTAAAGTTTTTAAATGCTTGCATAACTTTTCAACAACTTCAATATCTACATATTGTTTTGTAATTGTATTAAGCTTTTCTAATTCCTCCTCAGGAATGAGGTCATCACCTTGTTGTGTCTCATTTCCAACACTCGCCTGCTCAACGCTTTTTTGATTTTTATATTCATTAACTATTTCGGTGATGTCTTCAATATCCGACCTGATTGTTTGATAGTATTCGGGAAATACTTGATTAATTAATTCATTAGTATACGGTTGCAACACCTTAAGGAATTCATCCTTAACCGATATCAAAATCCACTCAATAGAATCGCTGTAAGCTCGTTGTAAATGTCCTATAGAAGAATTAATTGCTTTGAGAATTTTGGTGTCGTTAATATCGTCCTTACTGTATTTTATAGCGCGAACAAAATGGTCAAGGGCATATCGCTGCTCGTGTAGTGGCTGTATGTATCCTGTGTTTTGGGGATCCAACGATTCTGCCTTAATTGTCGTTACTTTTGCTCTATCATACCATTTTAGCAATAAGTCTATTTCTTTTTGGTATTTATTTAACATAACTTACGGCATACGCTTTCCGAGAACTTCATCACTTCTCTTTTTAAATCCGCTGGTAGTATATATCCTACCAATCGAGGTTCTCACATGACCTCTGAAAAAACTAGGTCTTTTTAAAATATTATCAATTGTTTCTTGAGTGATATTAAGTGAAGGATATGCTTGTTCGGTAATATCTGTCTTTTTTTCGCTCATAAACATCAAATCCTTTCATAAATTTATCAAAAGCAAAAGTTTAACAATAGGTATAATAAGCTTAATAATTGTATCACACTATTTATCTTTTGTCAAATTTTATTATTTAAACATAATCGTTGCCGGTTTTAACATCCCACGATTCATTGTATGTTAAAATGTTTTTAACGCTACTTCTGTAAAATTAATAATTGTCACTGATAATCTAATATATAATCCCGCATAACGTGCATGAATCTCTCCCTCAGTCACCTAACGGTGACAGCTCCCTCGTCAGAGGGAGCTGTCTTAAAATCTACTCAAAAAGTTTATCCAAGCATTCATTTAAAGTTTTAAATTTTTCTTCTATATTGTTTTGATTATTGGTAACTGCGTTTGTTGCTTCTAGCATAGCATCAGCCACTGCCTCAATTACATCATTTTTAACAACACATAGATCCTTAGCATAGAAAAAACTGTTGCACGTCGATTTTAATGCCAATACATACTCACATGGCACAGGGGTAGTATTGCCGTAAACCTCGTGATAAATTAAAAATTCACTTGCGATTTCCGCCAATTTCCAAATTTTCTCTTTAGCACGAGACAAATTTTCAAAAAGCAAAAAAATTGATGCTGCGATAACACTTGCAATTACAGAAAGCAAAACCACATCGTTAAAATGCTTTTTATCACATAGAAATAAAACAATTGCAATCAAAACAATTGCAAAAGGAACCGCTATACTTTTAAAAATCACAGCGTGTCCCCAGCTGATTTTGATTTTACTCCACATTGTGATCACCACGGTTTCAAGTACTTAGACTTGATTTTGGTTGTTCTGCCTGTGTTAACGTCTCTAACTTTGTATGCGTGGTCTTTGTCTTCTGACTTTTCTGAAAGTATATGTAACTTGCTACTTTCTGGCAAGCCCTTACTGGGATGTTTTAATTTTGCAAAATCTCCTGGTTTCATATTGCACAATCCTTTCTCTTGCAAGAAATTGAAAGATTATACCTACGCTTATCTTTCACGTTCATTATATTCCAAAATAACCCATTAGTCAAGCATAATATACAAAATATTTTTAAAAAATATTCAGTTTTTTTTCGAGATTTGTGCAAAGTGCATAAATATTTACCTAAAATATCTCCTAATAAATTTTAAAAAAATTATTGACTTTTTATGTTCTACTATATGTATTACATTATAGTTTTTATGTCCACTATATATAGAAAGGTATCTTAATTGCTACAACCCCCTCGATTGAGGGGGTTGTGTGTAATTTTTTAAAGATTAGTAACCGAAGTGGTTGCCGTTATTCCTAGCCTCCCTCTGACGAGGGAGGTGCCGAGGGACGAGGCGGAGGGAGAGAGCCTTTTACAGCAAAATCTATATACTCACATACTCCAAAAAAATTCTGGTCAATATCTTTGTTGCAAATTCTTAAAACCTTTAAATTTAAATTTTGCAATTCTTTGGTTCTTATTTCATCCTTTTGTATTTGCTCTTTTGTGTAGTGACCACTACCATCAAGTTCAAGAACAATCCTTGCTTTTGCGCAATAAAAATCCGCCACATAATTGCCAATTGCTTTTTGACGTTGAAATCTTATTGGATAATTTCGCAAAAAGCGGTACCACAATTTGCGCTCCCAGGGTGTCATATTTTTTCGCAATGTCTTAGCTATGGGGATGTTGCTCTTGTTGTATTCTATCATTTTTTCTCTCCCTTCACCACTGAAAATCCCTTTGTCACTTTGTGACATTTCCTCACACCGTGAGGGAGTCTACCCTTTATGCACGGGAGCCTTTGTTGTCTCTCTCCCTCAGTCACCTAACGGTGACAGCTCCCTCGTCAGAGGGAGCCGGGCGTTTTTAGTAACCGGCGTTATCCCCTGCCTCCCTCTGACGAGGGAGGGGGACCGCTTGCGGTGGAGGGAGAGCGCAAGGTCATACAACACTTAGTCCGAATGACAGACTAAAGTTTTTGAGATTCTTCCTCACTTTGTTCGTCTGAATGACGTCTCTCTCCCTCAGTCACCTAACGGTGACAGCTCCCTCGTCAGAGGGAGCTGTGTGTGTGTTTAGTAACCGAAGTGGTTGCCGTTATTAAAGTCTTCTGTTTCCGAAGTTACGATGTCGCGTTTGCCGTCAAGCTGGTATACACGAACATAATCGATATCCAAAGATGTTGTTCCAACACCATAATCAGTGTTGAGCATATCAAACGTATCAGAACAGCCGTCATCATCACTATCTACATAATTATTTGAAGAGTAGAAAATGTTATCAAATATGTAATACATATACTGGTTAGCGGTTACAGCGTCGCTGATGCGTCCAGCATTGGTTTGGGTGGTCTCGTTGTATGTCATCTTAGAAGATTGAGTTATCGTCACCATATCGGTATCGCCCTCTTCTGTACCGTCACCGTCTATATCATAGATATAAGTGGTGAAGTTAAACGAATCAGCTATACCATCATTGGCAATGCCATCGTTACTACCGTCATCCGCCGTACTCCAGTAGAAGCCGTAACGACGGTTAGCGGTAAGCATCTGCTGCAGATTATCGTTATACGAATAATCATCATATGTTACTGTTGTAGTATTTTTGTAATAGTAACTAGAGTATTGAGATACCTTTGTATAATAGTCATAGCTAAATGTGTGCGTTGTATGACCTGTATAGGTAATACCAGTATCGGCATCGTCATAAGTAAACGGATGCTCACCAGCCGACGTACTATACTGCCAGCCTTTTTTATTGTCGTCGGAGGTGATTTCGTCGTATGTAATAGTATAAGGTGTTGAATAGGTTGCCCAGTCTATAACATTAACGCTGCTATCACCATGACCAACATCATAATACTTGTGAATATTAAGGGATACTTTATAATCGAAAATACCTGTTGTTCTTGATGTGCGAAGGTTCTCTGTTTTGGCAGTGCCTGATTTATCTTCAACTCCAGTAATAGTAGTAATACCAAATGAATTAGTAGAAGATTTTGTAACCACATCCGACTCTCTATATGTAAGCTGGTCTTCATTAGCAAGTCTTTGCACATGCTGCATAAGCTCCCAGATATCAATCTCAAAGCTACTGGAGGGAACCTGATACTTAAAGGTCGTGAGGTCGGTGGAGTCGAGGGTGTTGCTGGTACCGTCATAGAGCGGATTTAGCTTAAACACCTTGCCATAAAGGTTCTGAGAATATCCGTAGTTGGTATCGTTAAGATGACCGTACATCCACCATGAAGCAAAGACGTGACCGTCGGATGGCAATGAGCCCTTCATTTCAAGATATCCTTGTTTAAAGAGCAATGACTTTTTGGTGTTGATGCTACCCGCATTTGCGTAATAGTCATCGTCTTCGATGCTATCGTTAAATACGGTGGTTGTACCACTGGTATGGTTATCAAGAATAGCATAACCCAAGGTTGTAGCCTTTGTTTCGTCAACGGCGCCTTTTCTTACACCACGTTTAATAGAAAGCTTACCGCCATCTACAACGTAAAGATCAGCCAAATCGTCAAGACCTGCAGTTTCTACGTCGTAATAAGCGTGGCTTTTATCATCTTCATCGGCTCTGCTAGCATTATTTGATGTTTCGGTGTTCATCTTGCTGTTAGTCCAAACCGATGTGTCAATGTTGTTGCCGTTGAACTCATCGCCCCAAGCGTAGTAGTACTTTTCTTTTGTGCCGTCACCGTCAAAGTCGTACTCTATATAATCCTTATACGTATCATTGAGTGACTTAGTGCTATCGGTCTTATAAACACTACTTGATTGGGTTGAATCAGAGCCGTTTATAAACTCAATTGCAGCCTGCTCAACAGCGGTAAAGTTTGCGCCCTTAATCCAAACGGCGCCATTAGTATTGTCATAGGTTACAGCATACTCATTTTCAGCAAGACCTGCGCTATAGCCTGTTACGTCGCCTACCACAATCTGCAGCTTGCCGTCAAGAGCGTATTTTGCAATTTCTGCTGCGTGGTCTGTTGTGTTAAGTGTCTCGTAAGTAATTGCGCCTGTGGTTTCGTCGTAATTAAGCTTGTAATAAACATCTTTCGCGCTATCCCAATAAATATCATTCTGGTGAATGTATAAATCACCACCGCTTGTGTTGCCCCAGCTTACATTGGTTCCGCTACCTACTACAACCTTTTTAATATCTGCGCCTGTCATTGCTTCAAGATGAAGCTCTACTTTACGTGCAGCGTCGTAGTTATCGTTTTCGCCGTAATAGATAACAACATTACCTATCTCGGCATTGCGCCAAAAGCCGTCAGGTAGCTTGTTGTAGCTGCCCGCGATATGACGCGCAAGAATTGCAAGGTCGGATATATTTGTTTTGCCGTTACGGCTAACGTCGCCGTAAACGTTCTCATAACCGTCTACCTTAAGCAAACTATTTTGAAGCACGGTAAGGTCGGTAGGAAGATACTGGTCATAGTCATGGTTATCGCCATCGTTGTCACCCGCAACGTCAACAATAGCCATTGCCTTTGCGCGACAAACAAGGCGGGGGTTTTCGCAACCCTTATACCAAACAGCTGTATCAGCATTTTTACCGTTATAATCGACGGTTGGCATACCGTCTATCGCACCGTTAGCGTCATAATATTTATAATCATCGGCACTGTTATAGTAGTAAGAATTTATTACTGTCGGTTCCCCATAGCCCTCAGCTGTGTCGTAAAGACCGCCACATTTAGTGGTAGCATTTACGACAGTACAACCCTCAGCAGAGCAGTTCGCGATAGTACCGCTGATTACAGTACCAACGATTGCACCTGCTTTGTCGAAAGAAGCAACGGTTGAATAACGGAGATGCAGGTTCGTAACCGTACCGCCGTTAAGCACGGGGATAAGACCCGCAGACGATACATCACCGATGGTTGCATTATAAACGGTGTGACCGTCGCCGTCTAACACGCCCTCAAACGGAACATAGGTATACAGCGAGCCTATAGTACCCTGATTGATCCAGCTGACACCGCCAAGGTCAACGTCCTGTGTGAGTTTATAATGCAATTGTTGACCGATAGCCGTACCGCCCGAAGCAATCGCACGGGCAAGCTCAAGCGCTGTGCTGATAAGATATGGGTCATCTGCGGTACCTGAGCCTGTAAGGGTGTGTTGCATACCATAGGTACCTTTGGCGAACGCACCGCTACCATTAGCACCTTGACCGCCATTTTGATTTGCAATTTGTGTTGTGAATGAATCCACAATCTCGTCGCTTGTCTTTGGCATTGGAATTGTACGACCATCGTCCAGTGTGACAAGCGTCCAAGCGCCCCAGTTAAGTGTTGGCATATCGGCAACAGTGTATACGGCTTTTGTGTCAATGTGCCCACAGCCTACGAATCTGGTGTAATAGTCTTCAAAGTGGGTAGGATATGTTCCTGTGTTAGAAGGATCACCATCTTCATCAAGTTTAAACACACCGTAGATGTTTTGAAATACAAATCCGCTGGTAGCACCTGCTTGATAGCGGTAGTACCATACATCACTGTCAAGGGAAACAGGATATTCATTTATCGATACGCAGTCGATAACCTCTACCTCGTTCGAGCTACCGCCTGTTACTTTGGTGATATCATCACTGCTTGCACCCGAACCGTAAAGGCTGGCGATACCAGCCTTGCTACTGCGAGCGTTTGCACCGTTGCCTGCATCGCCGTCTATCAATATAGACGAGTAGCCGTCATATAGACAGTTCTTAACAATAACGTGGTCAGGTGTTCCTACTGACAAAATACCCGCTGCCGTCGGCTTGCCCGCACCGTCACCGCTGCTGTCTGTAGCCGCAATATAAGATTCTCTTACGCTAACGCTTGTGATGTAAGATTTTAACTGATAGCCATCTGTAGTGCTCCAAGACGAACAGTTTGTTGTAACAACAGCCGCGCGAGAGCCTGTAACATAAGCGCCCAGGAAATTAATATTTTTAATCGAACCGGCAACGCCAAACTCTGTTATAAAACCAGGGTTGGTGCCTGTACTGATCATACCGTAAATGTTAACACCCTTACCGTCAAAATCGCCGTTAAAGGCTTTGGCTGTACTCCAGTCATAATAAGTGCCTGTTGCCACGAGTGTCTCCACTTCGGACTTGTTGGTAGCTTTGTTGATGTAGATAGAGTCAACGCCGTCGGCTACTGTGTAATAATATCTTGTACCATCAACTTCAATGCTGCTCGCATCATTATCAAGCATATATTTAAGCTGGTCGGCTGTGCGGATTGTATAGGGGTTAGTCTCACTACCGTCGCCGCCTTCAAACCGGGTCATATCCTCGGTTGAGGGGTTTGCAGTCCAACCTTCAGGCTGGATAGGAGACGGATATTTGCCATCTACCGCATACCATGAACTAGTCCAATCAAGACCAGACATCCACACCATACCCGTAGCACCCTTGGTGGTCTCATGGTCGATAATAGATGTAATATCATATGCAGTATACTGTGGTGTAACGTTGGTGTAAACGTCGGTACAATAATTGGCACCATTTGTAAATCCGTAAACCTTTGCATCAAGAATTACGGAATCAGTAATAGAGCCGTAATTAATTTTCGAAGTAGATGCACCGTTTGAGCTAAACAATACATTATGACTTGAACTTACAGGACCAGTAATTGTAGTAGTGTCATTTACGACTACCAAATAATTGGCAGATTGCGTAACAGCAGTAGCGGTATAAAAACCATAGTCAACCTGGTTGCCGTAAACAAGACAGTTGCTGATTTTCATCGGGTCGTTGTCCATACCGCCACCGATAACACCCATCTCGTTTTTATACGGTGTTATACCCGTGGTCGCGTCATACGTCTTGTTGCCGTCGCGCAGATAGGTCTTTCCGCCACTTGTATACTTGTTTTGACCATAAAGGTAGCAGTTAGCAACCACGCTTGAAACGAGGTTGGAACAGCCCTCTACCATGATAGTGCCGGATGAGGTATGATACCATGCGCCACCAGCGATGGCACCTACACGACGTGTGCCTTTAAAATAAGAGTTTTTAAGAACAAGGTTTTCAATTGTGATACCGTCTTCGTCCTGGTAACTCACAAGATTAGATGATGTTGTTGTAGTTTTTTTGCTCTCATCACCCGAAGCATAAGCAGCCGTTGTTGAGGTTGTTGATTCAACCTCATATGTACCATCGTCTTTATAATTTCTTACTTCGACGGTTGTAGTAGTGGTGGTTTTGCCCGCATCAACGCTATAGCTTGTTATTGTTGCGGTATATGTACCACGCTTTGTTGTACCACCATCAAGAGCGGGGAAAAGAGCTACGTTATCACGCAAAACGCCTGTATCAGAGGTGCCGTCGGCATAAAGACCGTAGATGCCTACACCGCTACCATCAAAATTACCCGAAAAAACGTTACAAGCTTTGTAAACCCAGTTGCGAGGTTTCCAACCCTTTTCGGTATATTTTTCTTCAAAAAATTCACGTGTTTCCTCAGCACTTGATAGACCTATAACAACTTCGGGACCACCAAGTTCTTTTATCTTTGCCTCATCTTGAAGAATAATATAATCTATATCATCAGATATTTTAAAATTTTTACCAAACGTACTTGTATCCGTAGCATTAACAGCATTGGCAACCGTGCAAACATAGTTAAGCTGTGCAGCAGTTTCGATAATATACGTACCGTTTTCTATTGTCCATCCGCTTGCGAATGTGGTGACCTCGGTATCATTATCATCCCAGTAAATGATGTTTTTATTGGTAAGGTCAATGCTATCTGCCGCGTCGGCTTTGATATTAACGCCAACGTTGGCAACAAAGAGTGAGCCTATGAGCATTGCAAATGCAAGTAC
>CAZVWG010000055.1:0-10000 GCA_964630675.1 uncultured Ruminococcus sp. | reverse complement strand
TGTCATCACCTAAAGCATAACGTTTTAGTTGCCCACCCGCCTTACCAAGCAGTCGTGCAAGCATTGTATCATCACATTTTGTAACATCGCCTACCGTAAATATGCCGTTCTGATTAAGTTTTTCAGCCGTTTTCTTTCCAACAAAAAGCAGGTCGGAAATTGGCAAAGGCCACACCTTTTCTTTATAATTTTCACGGCTTATAACGGTGATAGCATCGGGTTTTTTCATATCCGAGCCAAGCTTTGCAAAAACCTTGTTAAAGCTTACCCCCACCGAAACAGTTATGCCAAGCTCGCGCTTTATGTCGCGCCTTATTTTATCTGCAATCTGCTCGCCTGAGCCAAAAAGCATAGTACTGCCCGTAACATCAAGCCAGCACTCGTCAATACCAAAAGGCTCTATCAGATCGGTATAACGCGCATATATTTTTTGCGCGGCGCGTGAATATTCGTAATACTTTTTATAGTCGGGCGGCAGAGTTACAAGATCGGGGCACTTTTGCTTTGCTTCCCATATAGCCTCGGCAGTTTTAACGCCAAACCTTTTGGCAATTTCATTTTTTGCAAGCACTATGCCGTGCCGCGCCTCGACACTGCCGCAAACAGCCACCGGCATATCGTAAAGAGTAGGATTAGAAAGCAACGAAACAGAAGCAAAAAAATTATTCAAATCGCAATGCAATATTATGCGGTCATTCATTTCTATCCTATTCCCTTCATCAAACATTTGTTCTTTTGTATTATATAAAAATTACCCCTTTTTGTAAAGAGGTAATTTTTTTATTTATATTTGTTTTACCCTACACACAACACTCAAAATTAAAAATGCAGCAAGATTAGTAAGCACCACCGCGGCGCCTGCGGGAATATCAAACGCAAAGGACAGTAAAAGCCCTGTCAAAAATGATATTACCGACACTACAGCCGCAACAATAACCGTACATTTATAATGCTTACATATCCGCATTGAAGAAAGTGCGGGAAATGTAATAATACTTGAAATAAGCAGCGCGCCCATAACACGCATACCTATAACCACCGTAACCGCAGTAAGCACAGCGTTTATGCTGTTATACCATTTTACCTTAACGCCCGTAACGGCGGCAAAATCCTCATCAAAAGTAACAGTAAAAATCTTTTGGTAAAAAAGAATATAGATTGCAATTATCATCGCACCGCAAACGGTAGCAATTATTACTTCACTCTTGCCCAACGCCAATATGCTACCAAACATATAGTTGCTGATGTCAGTGTTCATACCTGTTGTAAGGGTCGCCACCGTAATGCCCACAGCTAAAGCTGAGCTTGATACGATAGCGGTTGCGGCATCGCCGTTAATTTTGCTATTTTGTTTTAAGCGTAACAACAAAAAAGCCGCAATTATAACAATAGGTATCGAAAATTGCAATGGCGCTACTCCGCAGGCAAGTCCTACAGCCGCCGCGCCAAACGATACGTGAGATAATCCGTCGCCTAGCATAGAAAAGCGCTTAAGTACCAGATTCACACCTAAAAGCGCCGCACTTACAGATAACAAAAGTCCTACAATCAATGCTCTGCGAGCAAAGGGATATGAAAAAATCTGGGTTAAAAATTCCATTCATATATCCCCCTTTTCCCGTTTTTTTAAATCTGCCACACTGCCGTAAAAGAACGAATTTTCCGACAGGCTTAAAACGTGTTTTGCCTCATTTAAAGCGCGTGTAACATCGTGGGTTATCATAACAATCGCCATGCCCTGCTCATTTAACTTTTTTACAAGTGCATAAAGCTCTTCTGCAGCCGCTTCATCAAGGCTGGTAACAGGCTCATCCAACAGCAGCACTTTTTTTGCTGCGCACAAAGCACGGCAAAGCAGTACCTTTTGTTGCTGACCGCCCGAAAGCTCGCAAAAAGAAGACTCTGCAATATTTTCAATGTCCAACATCTGCATATTTTTTGCCGCCTGTTTTTTTAAAGTCTTTCCGTAAAAAGCACCAAAAAATCCACCCCCTGCAAAGCCCGACATAACAACCTCTAATACGCTTGCAGGAAAATCCTTTTGGTGCTGTGTTTTTTGCGGCAACCAGCCTATCTCGCGATTTGTAAAGCCATTAAATATTAATTCGCCCGTATGCTTTATATCAAACCCTAAAAGCGTTTTCATAAGCGTGGTTTTGCCCGATCCGTTTTCACCGATTATGCAAAGATAATCACCCTCGGAAACGGTAAATTCTATATTTTCAAAAACCTTGCGGTTTTCATAAAATGCCGATAAATTTTTAACCTCGATTATATTCAATCTGACAGCCCCCTTTCAAGAGCATTTACGTTGCGATAAAGTATGTCCACATAGGTAATACCGCCATTAAAATCATCCAGACTTACGTTATGAGCCGAGTGCAGTTCAATAATTTGTACGCCAAGCTCTTCTTTTAAAGCGTTTGCAATATTTTTGCTGCTGAGCTCGGTACAAAAAACAGACTTAATATTCTTTTCCTTTATAGTTTCGGTAAGTCGTGACATAGTTTTAAGACTTATGTCGGTACTAACGGCGCACCCATCAAACGCCGCCTCGTACTCTATATTGTATTCTTCTGTAAAGTAAGTAAACGGAAAGCGGTCGGCAACTAATATAAACGGATTTTCATATTCTGATACCGTATTTGATATCTGTTCAGATGCTTCTTCTATCCTTTTAATATACGCTCCACAGTTTTTGCGGTAAATTTCAGCATTTTCAGCATCAATTTTTATAATGCTTTCGCATATCGTTTCTAACATTAAGACAGCGTTATCAGGCGACGTCCATATATGCTCGTCGATATGGTCGTGACCGTGAGTATGATCCTCGTGTTCCTCGTGATTATGCCCTACAGTGTCTATTAAAGACTGTGAATTTATTCCGCCGTCAGATAGCAATGTATCTACCCAAGTATCAGATTCGCCGCCAATATACAAAAACAGTTTGCTATCATAAACCGCCGCCATATCAGAAGGCAAGGGGTCGTAAGAATGCACCTCTGTGCCGGGTCTTATCAACATTTTAACCTCGATATTATCGCCGCCTATGGCTCTGGCAAAATCGTAAAGCGGAAAAATCGTTGTAACCACTGTTATTTTTGAAGATTCTTTCGTATCGGTAACAGCCGAACAACCGCACAGCAGTGCCACGCATAAAATGCAAATTAAAATTCTTTTCATTTTGTTGTGCAACCCTCACAAACTCCGTAAATTACGGTTTTGAGCGGATTAAGATTAAACCCGTGATGACTTTTTATATGCTCGGCAAGCTCGCGCATTTCATCACAATCCATATGAATAAGACTGCCGCACTTTTCACATTTTAAATGAAAATGCTCGCGACAGTGACCACCGTCACCAACATACTGGTAGCAACAGCTTTCGCCCTGTGGCATTATAAATTTTCGTAAAATACCCTCGTCACTTAATCTTTCGACAAAACGGTAAACAGTGGTTCTGCCGACGGTCTCACCTTTTTTTGAAAGAACTTCACAAAGGCTGTCTATCGTAAAATGCCTATCCCCCATAGTTTCAACACAATGTAATATAGCGGATTTTTGCTTGGTTTTATAAATTGTATGTTTCATTTTATCACCATAATCTGAAATTGAAATTCGTTTTCAAATTATATAGCAAATATTGCCGTTTGTCAAGTTTTTAACATTGCTTGTAAATTGACGATACATATTATATAATAATTAAAAATGGCGAGATATGCGATTTGTATTTGATTTGCCTATTTTAATTTTGGAGGTTGGGTATGAAATTACCTGAAAGTATTTTGCGTCCCGTAAAACTGATACGCGGCGGTATGCATTTGGACCATCAAAAAAACACATCCGAGTGCGCAACCGAGATTATGCCTACGCCCAAAACGGTATATATTCCCTTATCACAGCACATTGGTGCGCCGGCAGTTCCCGTTGTCAAAAAGGGCGATGAGGTTTTTGTCGGTACACTTATAGGCGAAGCCGGTGGTTTTGTGAGCGCGCCCGTTCACTCGAGCGTTTCCGGTACGGTTACCGATGTTAAGGAGCTTACTATCGGTAACGGAACACTGCAAAAATATGTAATAATCGAATCTGACGGAAGGATGGCACCTGACCCCGATTTAAAGCCCTTTGAGGTAAAAGATTTTTCGGGTCTTGCTGAAGCCGCAAAGCAATGCGGACTTGTAGGTCTTGGCGGCGCAGGCTTCCCGACACACGTTAAGCTGTCACCGTCAAAGGATGCTGATATTGATACGCTTATAATCAATGCAGCCGAATGCGAGCCATATATAACATCTGACTATCGCGAATGCGTAGAGGGTCTTAATGATGTTATTGAGGGTGTTTATCTTATAAAACAAAAGCTTAACATCAAAAAGGTAATAATTGGCGTTGAAAGCAATAAGCCGCGCGCTATCGAACTGCTTATGAAGGTAGCCGCCGACCATCGTGATAATGACGATAGCGTAAAGATTATGAAGCTGCCGTCAAAATATCCGCAGGGCGCCGAAAAGGTTATAATCTATTCTGCAACAGGCAGAAAATTGCCCGCCGGCAAGCTGCCGAGTGACGTAGGTTGTATCGTGATGAACGTTACAAGCGTTGCCACGCTTTACCGATTTATCACAACCGGTATGCCGCTGGTAGCTAAACGCATAACCGTTGATGGCACCGCAGTAACCGAACCTAAAAACCTAATCGTACCGATAGGTACACCAATAAAAGAAATATTAAATTTTGTAGGCGTGGATATAGAAAATGTCGACCGTATACTCATGGGAGGTCCTATGATGGGCAACCCCGTTGTAAGTGGAGAGTCGGTTTTAGAAAAACGTAACAATGCAATTCTTGCTATGCACGACGCAAAGCCACAGCCACAAACCGCTTGTATCCGTTGCGGCCGTTGTGCCGACACCTGCCCGATGTCGCTGTATCCCGCTATGGTAGAAACAGCGCTTCAAACAGGCAATAAAGAATCCTTGAATTCACTAAACGTAAATTACTGTATGGAATGCGGATGTTGCTCTTATGTGTGCCCCGCAAAGCGCACGCTGACACAGGTAATGCGCACAGCCAAAGCAGAGATAAGGAGGCAAAAGTAAATGAGCAAGCTTTTAAAAGCTACATCTTCACCGCACATAAGACATGAAGACTCAACACGCGGAATTATGCTTGATGTTATAATTGCGCTCTTGCCTGCCGCAATCTACGGTTGCATACTTTTTGGCTGGAAAGCATTGCTTGTGCTTGTTACGACAATCGTTACAGCCGTTGTAGCCGAAGCAGTTTGGAACATTGCTTTACATAAAAAGCAGACTATCGGTGACCTGTCTGCTGTGCTTACAGGTCTACTGCTTGGTATGAACGTAAGTAGCGAAACTCCGCTCTGGATCACCGCAATAGGCAGTGTAGTTGCAATAATTGTTGTAAAACAGATGTTTGGTGGATTGGGCTTTAACTTTGCCAACCCCGCAATGACAGCGAGAATTGTGTTGATGGTGTCATTTGCAGGGCAGATGTCAAACTACGTATCACCCATTGACGCTATAAGCTCGGCTACACCGCTCGCTCGTGAGACAACCTTTACCTTAAAGCAGTTGTTCTTTGGTATGCACGCAGGCTCAATTGGTGAAACCTCATCATTTCTGCTTATAATCGGCGGACTGTATCTGATGCTTCGTCGCGTCATAAAGCCGATTATTCCCGTTGCGTTTATAGGTACTGTAGCAATCACCAGTCTCATCGCGGGTGAGAATTTGGCTCTTTCTGTTTTTAGTGGCGGTTTAATGCTTGGTGCTATATTTATGGCAACCGACTACACCACAAGCCCTACAACCGATCTTGGCAAGTTGATATTCGGTATAGGCTGCGGTCTTATTACCTTTGTTATAAGGCAGTTTGCATCTTTACCCGAGGGTGTATCATATGCTATTTTGCTTATGAATATTCTTACACCCCATATTAACCGCTTGACGCTTTCTAAACCCTTTGGTTCTCGGGAGGTGGCGAAGAATGAATAAAATTTTAGATAAAATCAAAGCATTCTTTAAAGCAAATTCCGAAATTATTACACCCACCGCAGTTTTAGCGATTATCTGCGTGGTTGTAACCTTGGCGCTTAGCTCAACCAATCTGCTTACAGCAGGCAAAATTGAGGCCTTAGCCATTGAAACTCAAAACAAAGCCATGGCAAAGCTGATTGAAGCGGATGAATACCACGAATTATCTGCCGCTACAAGCTTTGGCGATATAACCTATAATGCTGCCATAAAAGACGGTGAAACCTTAGGTTACATTTTTGTAACAGAGGCAAAGGGCTACGGTGGTACGGTTTCGGTTATGACCGCTGTTAATATAGACTGTAAAATCATAGCAGTAGAAATTCTTGCCGCAGCCGACGAAACCCCAGGTCTTGGTCAAAATGTAACCAAACCTGATTGGTACGCTCAATTTGCGGGTCTCAAAGACGACATCACCGTTATAAAAGGTGGTACGGCAAATGCAGAAAATAATGAAATAAACGCCGTAACAGGCGCTACTATCAGTTCAAAGGCGGTAACGAGCGCTGTTAATCAAGCGCTTGATTATGCCGCAGAAATTGTAGCAAAGGGGGATGAACTTAAGTGAAAACCAAATCTAAAAATTTAAGTGTTTTAACCAACGGTATCATTAAAGAAAATCCCGTTTTGCGTCTTGTACTTGGTACTTGTCCGACGCTCGCAGTTACTACCGCCGCTATAAACGGTATAGGTATGGGCGTTGCCGCAACGATAGTGCTTGTATGCTCTAATGCGGTAATTTCACTGCTACGCAACTTTATTCCCGATAAGGTGCGTATACCCGCCTTTATTACCATTATTGCGGGTTTTGTCAGCGTGGTACAAATGCTTGTAAAGGCTTTTGCTCCCGCCATTGACGAATCACTTGGTATATTCTTACCACTTATAGTTGTAAACTGCATCATTCTGGCTCGCGCCGAAATGTTTGCATCTAAAAATCCTGTGCTACCAAGCGTTTTAGACGGCTTGGGTATGGGTATCGGCTTTACCGCAACGCTCACCCTTATGGGTGCTATACGCGAGCTTTTGGGCGCAGGTACAATATTTGGGCTTACCGTTACTGCCGAATTTATTGACCCGATGATAATCTTCTTACTGCCACCGGGTGGTTTCTTTGTGTTTGGTATTTTGGTAGCGGCTTCAAACGCCCTTGCAAAACGTCAGGGCAAACCTGTTGTTGAACATTTGGGTTGCGCTAACTGTCCATCACGCGCGGCTTGTAAAAACGCTGTGCTAGAGGGCGAAGCTCACGCCGAATGTAAAAAGCCGGAAATAGAAAAGGTAGGTGGCAGCGATGAATAGTACTACATCTATCGTATCGATTCTTCTTGCGGGTATTCTTACCAATAATATGGTACTGTCAAAGTTTTTGGGTATCTGCCCGTTTCTTGGCGTATCTAAAAAGGTAAACACTGCATTTTCTATGAGCGTTGCCGTAACACTTGTTATGGTAATAGCAACAGCAGTTACCTGGCCTATTTACACTTACCTACTATACCCTAACTTTACCTATCTGCAAACGGTAGTATTTATACTTGTTATTGCCGCTATCGTACAGCTTATTGAAGTTTTCTTAAAGAAATTTATTAAACCTATTTACAATGCGCTTGGCATTTATCTGCCTCTTATTACGACCAACTGCGCGGTGCTTGGCATTACAATGCTTAACATCACCGATGAACTTAACTTTGGTTTATCACTTGTTAACGCGCTTAGTGCAGGTCTCGGCTTTATGCTTGCAATGATACTTTTTGCAGGTGTGCGTTCAAAGCTTGACACAGCCG
This sequence comes from uncultured Ruminococcus sp., assembly GCA_964630675.1. Taxonomy (GTDB): domain Bacteria; phylum Bacillota; class Clostridia; order Oscillospirales; family Acutalibacteraceae; genus UBA737. The sequence continues at coordinate 2,164 of CAZVWG010000055.1, read as the reverse complement.
ATATTCCCGAGTTTTTAAAAGGCTTGCCCATCACGCTTATAGCCGCTGCTTTAGTAGCGCTGTCATTCCTGGGCTTTGCCGGTATAGGAGGTTGAGATTATGGCGAATATTCTTATTCCTGTACTTATAGTTACCGTTATGGGTCTTGTTTTAGGTCTGGGTCTCGCGCTTGCCGCTAAATTTATGGCAGTACCCACAGACGAGCGCCAAGAGAAAATTCGCGAATGTCTACCCGGTGCTAACTGCGGCGCTTGCGGTTATACAGGCTGTGACGGCTATGCCGCAGCAATTGCCGCCGCTGAAGCAGAACCCGATAAATGCGCCCCCGGTGGCGAGGGCACCGCAAAGGCTTTAGGCGAAGTTTTGGGTATCGAAGTTTCCTCAACACCTAAGGTTGCGTTTATTGCCTGCCAGAAAAACTCAAAGGCAAAATACGAATACACAGGCAAACAATCCTGCCTTTCGGCAAGCCTTGTGCACGGCGGCCCGCTTGAATGTCAGTTTGGCTGTATAGGTCTTGGTGATTGTGTTAACACCTGCCAATTCGGCGCAATGACATTGCAAGACGGCAAGGTAGTTATTTGTGAGGATGTCTGCACAGGCTGTGGCGCGTGCTCGGCAGTTTGTCCGAAATCGCTTATATCAATTATTCCAAAGACAAGCCAGACACGCGTTTTGTGTTCTAACTGTCACAAGGGGCCAAATGTGGCTAAGGTATGTACCACCTCTTGTATCGCTTGCGGTATGTGCGTAAAGGCTTGTGAAAATGAAGCTATCGCACTCCAAAACAATGTTGCGGTTATAAACCCCGACAAATGTATAAACTGCGGCAAGTGCAAGGATGCTTGTAAACGGAAAGCTATTATTTAAAATTAAAAGGCGGTTTTACAAAAACCGCCTTTTAATTTTCTTGACAAATATTTTCTATAAGATATAATTATATTTGATGAATTTATTATTTGGGGGTGCCGATTATGGCAATATTACTTACAGGCGGCGCAGGCTACATAGGCAGTCATACCTGCGTTGAGATGCTAAACGCAGGCTATGACGTAATTGTTGTTGATAACCTTAACAACAGCAGCCGAGAGTCCCTTAACCGCGTAGAAAAAATCACAGGAAAAAGCGTTAAGTTTTACGAAAACGACGTATGCGATTATGATGCGTTGCGTAAAATCTTTAGCGAAAATAAGATTGATGCCGTAGTTCATTTTGCAGGACACAAGGCTGTTGGCGAGTCGGTTCAAAAGCCTATTATGTACTACAAAAACAACCTTGAAAGCACCATTGCTTTAATCGAGGTTATGACCGAGTTTAACGTTAAAAAGCTGGTATTCTCGTCCTCTGCTACCGTTTACGGCGCATCTACCGAGGTGCCGCTTGTAGAGGGTATGCCACTTGGCGCTACCAACCCATACGGCAGAACAAAATTGTTTATTGAAGAAATTTTGCGCGACCTTTATGTGTCAGACAAGGACTGGTGCATCGCGCTTCTTCGTTACTTTAACCCCATCGGTGCTCATAAGAGCGGCCTTATTGGTGAAGATCCAAAGGGTATTCCTAACAACCTTATGCCTTATATTTCACAGGTAGCAGTTGGCAAGTTAAAAGAACTTCACGTCTTTGGCGACGACTATGATACTCCTGACGGCACAGGTGTGCGCGACTATATCCATGTGGTAGACCTCGCTATCGGTCACGTTAAGGCTGTTGGTTGGGCACTCCAAAACCTTGGCTGTGAAGAAATTAATCTTGGCACAGGTAACGGCACCAGCGTACTTGAGCTTCGCGACGCATTTGTTAAGGCATCCGGCATTGATGTGCCTTATGTTGTAGACCCTCGCCGCCCAGGTGACTTGGATGAGGTTTATGCTAATGCTGACAAAGCCCTCAATCTTCTCGGTTGGAAAGCCGAGCGCGGCATTGAAGAAATGTGCGAGGACACATGGCGCTGGCAAAGCGGCAATCCTAATGGATACAAAGAATAAACCGTTGATTTATTCTTAAAGTAATAAGTAAAAGTAATAGTGAATAGGTGCGGTGTTTTTGCAAGGCAAAAACGATATATCGTTTTGCTACGCGAAACACCTTACTTATTACCTCTTCACCATTACCTATTACTTCAAATATATTTCCGCTTGTGGCGCAGCTGGATAACGCAGCA
>CAZVWG010000054.1:0-10132 GCA_964630675.1 uncultured Ruminococcus sp. | reverse complement strand
GAAGCGGCCAAACATATCGTTATCTGACACAATAATAAGCATTGGCGGGTACTCGTTATCGACACCTACATAATAAAGCGGTGCTCTTTCGTCAATAATTACGCGTTTGCCGTCAACACCGCTTTTTGTAAGCACATTAAAGTGTGCGGTAGGCTGACCTGCATCGTGCACAAAGCCTGCAATATCCATAACGTTTATATTATGTTTTGCAAGATATTCTTTATTAAAGCATAGCAGCTGTGACATATAACCACCTGCAGAACTGCCGCCGACGTATATGCCGCTGCTTTTGCCATAGTTATTTATATTTTTAAATACCCATGCCACCGACTCGGCAACGTCAAGCAAAAATTCAGGATATTTTGCATCGGGATACATACGATAGTTTACACTTACTGCTGCAATACCGCGCTCGGCTAAATGCTCGCAAAAGAACTTAACGTCAGACTTATCCCCCGCCTGAATACCGCCGCCGTGAAAATAAACAAAGGTTTTAAATTCTTCACACTCTGGCAGATAAATATCTAAAGATTGTTTAGTCTTTTCGTTATAGCAAATATCAAGAATTTTTTTCATGAGAACCTCCATAATGTATCTTAGACAAAACTAATCCGCTATCTCAGCAATTGTCACTCCGTTTTCACCCTCACCGAAAAGTCCTACGCGAAAAGTTTTAATATTACGGTGATGGCGCAGGTGCAACTGAACATTTTTACGAAGTGTTCCTGTGCCTTTACCATGGATAATGGTAATCGTACTAATTCCTGCCAAAACGGCTTCATCTATGTATTTATCAAGCTCTAACAACGCTTCATCGGAAGCAAGACCTCGGATATCAATTTCACCCGATACTTGTCGGTCAGCACGTGATGTAACACCCGATACATTACGTCTTTTGGGTGCTTCGGTAGAGGGTGCATTTGATTTTTTTAATCTACATTCATCAAATCCAACCCACATTTTCATAGAGCCTGACATAACATAGAGTTGTTTTTTATCTTCCTCAACCTTAATAACTGTGGCATCACGATTAAAACTTGAAAGAATTACAATATCGTTTATCTTTGGAGCCTTTTTAAGCCCTTCTCCTACCGCACTTTCAACTACAGGATTTGCGGTATCTTCCATTTGTTGTAAAGAATTTTTATAATCGCGGCGCGCTTTATCGACATTTTGAGCAGCATTTTGGGCATTTAACTGCTTTTTCATTTCCTCGAGTTCATTAAGCAGTTGACCCGATTTGTATCTCGTGCTATCAATTATTGCCGCCGCTTTTTCGCGAGCTTGTTCAAGCAATTTATCCTGCTTTAGTTTAAAATCGCGCTCAGCTTGATCACTGCGCTTTTTAGATTCGGTGATTTGCGCTCGCAATTTTGATATTTCGCGGCGGTCACGTTCGGCATCCTGACGCGCTTTTTCAAGACTTGCAACAACATTTTCAAACCGAAGATCATCCTCGGTTAATTGCTCGCTTGCAAGAGCAATAACAGACTCATCAAGACCTAATCTTTTTGAAATCGCAAACGCATTAGAACGACCGGGTTGACCGATTATAAGGTTGTAGGTCGGCTTAAGTGTGCCGACATCAAACTCACAACTTGCATTCTCAACCCTATCGGTATCAAGTGCATATGCCTTTAGTTCGGGATAGTGGGTTGTGACAACGGTTTTAACACCTTTTTGTGCCAAAGTCATAAGGATTGATTTGGCAAGTGCGGCGCCTTCTACAGGGTCAGTGCCTGCACACAACTCGTCAAACAAAACAAGCGAATTACTGTCACAATCATTAAGTATAGATATAATATTTACCATATGCGACGAAAATGTAGAAAGCGACTGTTCTATGCTTTGCTCGTCTCCAATGTCAGCGTAAATTTTATTAAATACGGCAATTTCGCTGTTATCGTCACACGGAATCATAAGTCCCGACATAGCCATAAGGCACATAAGTCCCGAAGTTTTTAGCGCAACGGTTTTACCACCCGTGTTAGGACCCGTGATGATAAGCGTGTCGTATTCGCCACCCAACGTTATCGTAATCGGCACTACCGCCTTACCGTTTATAAGCGGATGTCTGGCTCGTTTAAGATAAATAAAACCTTTATCGTTAATTTTGGGTACTATTGCACCCATTTTGTAGGCAAGCTTTGCCTTCGCAAAGATTAAATCAAGCTCAACAAGCGCATTATATGACTGTTTAATGCTGTCAGCAAAATCAGCGCAATAACCTGACAGTTCGGCTAATATACGGTTTATTTCATCTATTTCTTTAGATTTAAGCACACGAATTTCATTGTTAACTTCTACTACCGACATAGGCTCTACAAACAGTGTTGCTCCGCTTGATGAGGTATCATGGATAATTCCCGCAATCTCACCCTTGTGTTCTGCCTTTAACGGTACTACAAATCTACCGTCACGCTGAGTAATAATAGCATCCTGCAAATATTTCGACATTTGTCCGCGAACTATCTTATCAAGATTTTCGCGAATCTTAGCGCTTTTTGCGGTTATTTTTCTGCGAATATCACAAAGTGCGCTTGATGCAGTATCTGCTATTTCATCCTCTGATTTAATGCAAAAAGTAATTTTATCCTCCAAAAATTTATTAGGTACAAGTGCATTAAAAAGATAATCAATTGCCGTTTCACGCTCGGCAGATGAATTATCTCTCCAAGCCTTTACTGAACGAATAACACGAAGTACATTTGCAACCTTTAAAAGTTCGGCAGGTGTTAATGTTGCACCCAGAGCTGCACGTGACAGCTGTGAAATTATGTTTGTAATACCGCTAAATGATGGCGAAGTATATTTTGAAATAAGCAAATAAGCAGATTCTGTTTCGGCTAAATTGCGCCTTACAATATTAATATCTGTATCAGGTACAATCCCAAGCGCCAGATTGTAAGCATCTTCGCCAACAGTTTCCCCGGCAAGCTTGGCAAAAACTTCACAAAGCTCTAATGTTTTTGCGTGTTTTAAAATATCATATTTCATTTATATAATTCCTCGTAAGAATTCTAATGTTGTAAATTTATGCTCTGTTTGATATGTTACATATCTTTCGGTAAGCTGAGATAGATCTTTTGCCGCGGCATTAGGTATTTCAAAAGAATATAATTTATCAAATTTTGAATAAACAATATGTCTCATCGCTTGTAAAACAGTAAGCGTGACTGAAACACAGTTTTCCTTGCGGCAATCGCTACAAAAAAGCGCACCGTCGTCAACCTTAAAATACATTACCGCCTCTTCAAATTTACCGCAACCATCACATGCGACAAGATTTGGCGCATAGCCCGCAATAACTGCTACACGAAGCTCAGTTATTGCCTTTATAAGTTCAGGTGAGCGTTTGTTCTCGGTCAAGAAATGCAGCGAATTGAGTATCAGCCGTAAAAATTCCTCTGATTCGCGTTCTAAGGGTCGTAAAATATTGCACAACTCACAAAAATACTGTGCAATAGTAAGCAAAACAATATCACTGCCTGCGCCAAAAAACATTTTATTAATTGAAGCCTCGGTTACGGTATATGTATCGCCTTTAGTTTCAAAGTTAAAATTAGAAAACGCAAGCAAACTTGTGGCGGGACTGCGCTTGCTTTTAATGCTCTTTACACCTCGAACAAAGGCAGTAATAACACCCAAATCACGCGTTATTACTGTAATCATACGGTCATTATCCCTTATATTCGTCTCCTTTATCACAAGACCATCGGTCGTAATGCGCAGTATCCTCACCCCCGTAAATTATTTGCTGATTAATATTATTCTTATAGTTTAAATAATCTTTAGGATTACCTGTTATCAAAAATTTTAACCATGCTTTATTTTGTTGCATAATATCAACCTCCACAAAAATATTGTGTCAATTAAAGGCTTATATTATGGTAGGTAATTTAAGTAAAAATTAGTTAAGATTGTCAAGTCCAAACGTATGTATAAGTCCCTGACGGTTCCGCCAGTCTTCTTTAACCTTTACCCAAAGTTTAACCGATGCCTTAATACCAAAAAATTCTTCGATGTCTTTCCGAGCATATGTGCCGATTCGTTTCAGCATTTCGCCGCCCTTACCTATAATAATTCCTTTGTGGGAATCTTTTTCACAGTAGATAACAGCATCAATATGAAGTACGGGCTCGCCGTTTACGGTATCGGTTTCATAGAACTTTTCAAGGTCAACAGCAACGCCGTGCGGTACCTCTTTTGAAAGGCAACGCAAAAGTTTTTCGCGTATCATTTCGGCAACCATTACCTTTTCAGGCTGATCGGTAAAATCATCATCTTCGAAAAAGTGTGGTGATGGTTTTGCAAATTTGTTTATTTCGTTAACCAGTATATCAACACCGTCACCACTCTTGGCTGAAAGCGGAACTACTGTTTCAAAATCATAAAGACGTGAATATGCCGCAATTATACCAAATAAATCTTCTTTTTCTTTAAGTAAATCTATTTTATTAATAACTAAAACACACTTTAATTTTTTAGACCTTACGTTTTCAATAAGTGCAAGTTCAGCGGGCGGTAGATTTTCGAAATCAAGTCTAAAGTCAGGGCATGCGTCAATTACCAATACCGCAGCGTCAACATCACTCATACCGTCCTTTACCGCCTTTATCATACTATCACCAAGAAGATTGTGCGGCTTATGAAAACCGGGCGTGTCTATAAAAACAAGCTGAGTATCGTCATTTGTTACAACACCCATAATTTTAGTACGTGTTGTTTGTGGCTTGTCCGATACTATCGCAACCTTTTGTCCTACGATTTTATTAAGCAGTGATGATTTGCCAACATTTGGTCGTCCTATTATTGTTATAAAAGCAGATTTTTGTTTCATAATTACACCCTTAAACTTTTGTTATTGCAAGCCCTAATTTTTTAAGTATTGCCTCTTCCTTTTCTCGCATAACCATTTTTTCCATACCGCCGTTAACATGGTCATATCCCAACAAATGTAACATAGAATGAACAGTAAGATATCCTATTTCGCGACGAAGCCCGTGACCGAAAAGATCAGCCTGTGCTAATGCGTGGTCTATTGATATTACAACATCGCCAAGCATTTTATTGTTTGTTTCGGGATTGGTATCATAAACACCGTTTTCTCCTAAAGGAAAAGACAAAACATCGGTTGATTTATCAATATTGCGAAATTGGCTGTTATACTCTTTAATCTGATCGTCATTTACAAAGGTTACATCCACCTCGGCATTATCAGAAAACTTTTCTTCAACCAAAGTAGCGATGCAAGCCTTACGTACAAGCAGCTTTGTGCCAACAGGAATAGCAGTATCTTTTTGTGAATTCGTGATATTAACCTTTACCCTCATTTTTTTCTCCGTTTCTTTCATAAGCATTGATAATTTCTTGTACAAGTCGATGGCGGACAACATCTTTTGCGCTAAGTTGTGTTATAGCGATATCATCAATACCTTTTAGTATTTGAACTGCCTGTTTTAGTCCTGACTTTTTATCACCGGGCAGATCAATTTGGGTTATATCGCCCGTTACAACTGCCTTTGAATTAAAACCCAAACGGGTTAAAAACATCTTCATTTGTTCTTGTGTAGTATTTTGCGCCTCATCAAGAATAATAAAACTATCGTCAAGCGTTCTTCCGCGCATATAAGCGAGCGGTGCAACCTCAATATCACCGCGTTCTTGACATTTTTGAAAATTTTCGGCACCAAGCATATCATAAAGTGCATCATAAAGCGGGCGTAGGTAGGGATCTACCTTTTGCTGAAGATCGCCAGGCAAAAAACCGAGCTTTTCACCCGCTTCGACCGCCGGTCTTGTAAGTATAATACGATTTACCTGCTTCGCACGAAACGCATTTACTGCGAGCGCAACCGCAAGATAAGTTTTACCAGTACCCGCGGGACCTACACCGATGGTAATTGTATTTTTTTTAATTGCTTCTACATAACGTCGCTGACCCAGTGTTTTAGGTTTTATCGGCTTGCCCTTTGATGTAACACAAATGCAATCGGCATTGGTAAGTCGAGAGATTTTATCATCCTCATCGTCATTAACCATATTTATTACATAATCAATATTTTGCGCTGTAAGTGTTTCACCCTTGTTTATAATTTCCAACAAACACTTGATAGCTCGCGAAGCGTTGGTTACGTTAATCGTTTCTCCGATAAGCTTTAACTGACCGGAATGTGAGGTTATTGTAACATTATAATGATTTTCAAGCCTTTTGATATTCTCATCAAGATTACCAAAAAGGTTTACAAGCTGCTCAACACGCTCAATATCAATCAACAATTCCATTGTTTTTGCTCCTAATATATACTCTTTAGTATTATATACCAAAAGCACATTAAAAGTCAATTTTCTTTGCTTAACAAAATCTCGTCCTGAACGGCAATATTTTCTTCACATATATATGTTATTTTCATCAACATTCCCTGCTCGGTACATATAACTTCTCTATCAGCCTCGGTTGCATTTATAAAACTAAAGCTATCAACCTGTTTTTTTATGTCATTATATAGTATTTCTTCAAGAGTGGATTTTTCATAGTTTACGGGTGTTTTTTGTGTTATGCTATACTGTTCACATGCGATTTTTATGGGCACTTTTTTAGAAAATAATTTCAGATAATCTATGCGCTTGTTATAAATATGCGTCTTTTTTATATTACCGAGATATAAAGGTATTTTCATATTAAAAAACTGAATAGTATAATGTGATATTATCTCTCCTGTTTCCAGTTCTACCGATTGAGTAAATTTACCTTCGGCAGAAAAAACTCTTTTGGTTTCGGCAACAATCATACCTTGAGAATGAACAAAAAGCGTACTTGACATATTTTCCATAACACCCGACACCAACAAATCTCCCTTTGATACCGTATCTCCGACCTTAACCACGGTATTGCCCATTGTCACATCAACTTTTTTAATTTTGCCTGCTGCGCTTGCCTTTAAATTAGACGGACTTTGCCTTTGCTCTTTATCTGAAATCACCGCTTCGCTCAAATTAACCGTTAGTACGCTACCCTCAATATTTAGTCCGCACCACGCAATATTTTTTTCAAAAAGTTGCAGTCGCTGCGCATCATATTTATTATTTATTTTACTTTTTAACACACCCTCATATATACCTATTTGTCTGCAACTTGCAAGTATTTCTTTTGTTGGTATTGTATTATTACCCTCAACGTTTATCACCCATATAAAATTTGATAAAACAAATAAAATAACAGAAAAGGCGGTAAACCCCAATATGAAACCAATACGGTTTTTATATTTTTTTAACTTAAAGTAAGCGCCATATCTTTTGATAATCTTAATATTACACTTAACACCTCTCTTAACATTTTTTAGCCTACAAAAATCTTTAACAGAAATATTTCCGTATATACAACCGTTTTTATAGCTGAGGCTCCAAATACCGATTCCGTTTGCAGCAGCGCGGTTTATAATCTGTTCTCCTTTTTCTCCGTTAATTGATATTTTCAAATATCCAATAAAATAACGCCAAATCCATATCATAAAATCACCTAAACACAAAATTCAATTGATATAATATTTCCTTTTATAACAATTTTTTCATCCTCAAACGACGTTATCAAAAAATTAGTCCCCAAAATATTTAAAAACCCTTTTTTTAGTTTTAGTTTTATATACTCTTTCTGATAATCCACAATATTCTGACAACCCTCTATAATAATTTTCTTGTTTAAAAACAATTCAATATGAGCGCCATTTACCATTTCATTGTTTAAAATCTCATCACAATCCCTAATGAAATTAAACTTATTTTTTCTTGCAGAACGAAATTTAAATTTTGGCAAGTACAACACTCTCCTTGACCGTCAACTAATTTAAGATATGAAAATAATATTATAATAATTCAAAAAAGCATATAAATTACTGGTGATAATTTATGCGTTCAAGGTCAAAAATCAGTGCTTTTATTTTTGCAACAATCTTTATTATTTTGATAATTGTTTTTCCAACAATATCGAGCTGCGGCATATCCCACGGACTAATAATATCATCCAATGTAATTATCCCCTCCTTATTTCCGTTTATGGTATGCGTTTTAATGCTGATCAAGAGCGGATTTACAATTAAAAGCAAATTTTTTAATAACATTTTGCATAAGATTTTTGGTCAGAATTTTGATATGTTTTTTGTATTTTTGATGTCAATGCTCGGCGGATATCCTGTAGGTGCACGGCTGATAAATGAACTCCACAAACAAAAAGCTATAGATAACAAGACTGCAAATATTATGCTGACATACTGCGTAAATGCAGGTCCTGCATTTGTCGTGTCGGTTGTTGGTGCGAAATTTAATTCAAATAAAATTGGTATTGTACTACTCGTTTCACATATTACTGCATCAATTATAATGTCAATTTTATGCTCAAAAGAGCTTAAGCACAATAACTGCCAATACAAACTATCATCAGTAAAAAACAAAACTTTTTCAGAAAATTTTGTTGAGAGTGTTGCCGATGCCAGCAGTTCAATAATCGGTATATGCAGCTTTGTAATACTATTTTCAAGTATAAATGCCTATGTTGATTATTTTTTTGGTAATATGACGATAATTAAATATATATCATTTTTTACCGAGATAACCTACGCCGTGGCAAAAACTAAAAATATATATTTTATTTCGTTCTTATTGGGCTTTTCCGGAATTTCAATATGGTGTCAGGTCTTCGCTATGTCATCAGATAGAAAAATAAATTTTACACGATTTGCCGTTGGCAGAATACTGCATGGAGTTATCAGTACAGTTATTACGAGAATTATAGTAATCGTTTTTAATACAAAACTTTTAACTTTTAGCAATAATGTAACTTTCATAGAAAAAACAACATATTCAAACGCCGCATTATTCATCTCGATGCTAATTATGTTTATTATTTTGTTCATTTTTATTTACTCAAAAAATAATGGTGGAAAAATCATAAATGATGTGGTATAATCGGTCAATGGAGATGATTTATATGGCTCTCAAAGGTTTTAACAAAAAATTGCAAAAGTCTTGCCTATGGTGTGTTTACGGCAAAAAATCAGACTATTGTGATGATATTTTTTGCAAAAAGCATGGTGTTACCACCCGTGCTGATGCATGCCGCCATTATAAATATGACCCGCTAAAACGTACACCGCAAAAAATTAAACCCGCAGGCGAATTTACTAAAGAGGATTTTATACTTTAACTTGTTTTAAATTTCACGAAAGGAGATGCGACAATGGAAAACACAAAAACAATTGCAACAAACAAAAAGGCATTTCACGAATATTTTGTGCTTGAAAGTTTTGAGGCCGGCATCTCACTTTCGGGTACTGAGGTTAAGTCCATTCGCGCCGGCGGTGTTAACCTAAAAGACGCCTGGTGCACTGTTGACGATGGAGAGCTTATTATCAAGCAAATGCACATAAGTCCTTATGACCATGGTAATATTTTCAATCGTGAGCCCAAGCGCGATCGCAAACTACTTATGCACAAGCGCGAGATAATGCGACTGTTTGGCACTGTAAAGCAACAAGGACTTACCCTAATTCCCCTATCGGTTTATTTTAAAGGGTCACTTGTTAAGGTGCAGTTAGGGCTCTGCCGCGGTAAGCAATTACACGACAAGCGTGCTACCGCCGCAAAGCGTGACGCAAACCGTACAATTGACCGCGCACTAAAAGAACAAAACAGATAAATATTTGTTACTTCTTCACTATTACCTCTTACTTATTACTTAAAATACGGGGGCGTAAAGGTTTCGACAGGGATTTTGAACTATTGGAAGCGAGCAGCGGTGCGGAACCGCTTTAAAATCCGCAATTTAAAATTAACTGACAACAATAAAGTTGCACTTGCTGCCTAATTAGGCAGCCGTCCGACCAGAGAGTACCGCGGCTTTGCGAGGGCGTCATTTAGCGGTGAACGTGAATAATCGGTTGTTCCACCGGTTATCATGAAGCAGGAACTACCGAGTATGACGGTTTGATACTTGTCTGTCATATAAGGAAAGCATAAACAATTATCTGCGCTCGGAGATGCCGATAGGAATAGGTTTTTGGACGGGGGTTCGACTCCCCCCGCCTCCACCAAAAACGACAGGTTTCGACCTGTCGTTTTTTTATCCATTGCGAAAGCA
>CAZVWG010000053.1:0-10198 GCA_964630675.1 uncultured Ruminococcus sp. | reverse complement strand
GCCTCACTAATCAACGCGACTATTGTTGTTAAATTCATATGTAATCACCCCGCTTATGCCTTCATACCGTAAATTTTAATTACAGTACCTGCCGTGCAACCGCCTATTAGTATTCTTGATACGTTGTTCGAAGTTTCAATACAGCCTTTATTTACTGCCGTACCGTAACCACTTGTTGCACGTTTGGTAAATTCCCATTCTGCAAGATCGGGGGTAATAATTTCAGATTTTAATGTGCCAAATTCACCTGCATTTAATGACGATGTTAGCATACATAAACAATCGTCACCACGATACATATAAGCAAAAGTGCTTGCTTTATCTGTTGCGTTGTATATTGATACAAGCATATTTTGATATAAACTTGAATACAACTGACCGTCGGGTGTGGTATTCTTATCTACACTACCTTCTGACTCAACCGTTATTTCTTCAACAAGCTCGTATGAATTAATACCTAGCCAAGATTGTGCCGCCGTCTTTTCTTCATCCGTTAGTGTTTCGGTATTCGTGGTTAAACCTACTTTGACGGCATAATCTAATAATTCGGGTGGTATCGGTTTTCTACCAACTTTTTTCTCGGCTATCATTGCTTTGGTCGCGGGAGACACAAATAAAGTTCCATTCGCACCGATAGCCAAGCCGTTACTTGCATCTACGGTAATCCAGACGTTTTCCTCTGTTCCCGCGTGTTGTCCAAGAAAACAATCACCCCACATCTCAGTTGCGGGGGTTTTTAGATAATCGCTTAAATCCACCTCTACCGCTGCACTACCAATCTTTTCCCAAGCACCGTTTGTATAGATGTATTCATCGTATAGGTTTTGGTCTTGCGTATCTGATGTAGGTAGAAAATAAAGCGTATCCGCTTCCCCGCTCTCAGGCAGTTCTGCAACTATAACAACCTTCAACCCTGATAAATTTGAAATAGCAGCATTAACATAAGCTAGATTAACACAATCAAGGTCTTTTACCGGTGTATTGGTCATTAGGTTGCCGTTACCTTGTCTTGTCGGTATTTGGCCATAATCAAAACCCGTCTCAAAAAAAGCGTTGTCCTCAACTATCATTGTGGTGTCGCCATACGTATCGTCGTTTGCATCAACAGCATAAACTTGTTTTGTGTGTCCGTTGCCTTTTACCTTTTGAACATAACCATTTAATGCCCCTGCCATAGCGATACCACTCTGCGCATTTTTGCTTGTTGCATCGTAGGTTTGGTCGGTTCTATCTATTATAGCAGCATTAACATAAGCTAGATTAACACAATCGGTAGCATCAATCGGTTCACCTGTGCCAAGATTACCCCATACATTTCTAACAACTATATCTCCGACTACAAATTCTTTTGCATCTACATCCTCAATACTACGCATAACTGCTTCACCACCAATACCTGAAGTATAAACTTTAAGGTAATCTGCCGGATCAGAAACCTTTTGAACATAACCATTTAATGCCCCCGCCATAGCGATACCGCTCTGCGCATTTTTGCTTGTTGCATCATAGGTTTGATCTATACTATCCGCTATAGCACTATCAATATCCTCTAACGCAGTCACTGCAGCCTCTGCACTTTGCGCGGCTTCTAAAGCCTTGTTTTTTGCCACTTCGGCAAGAGCGGTCACACTCTCGTAATTCTCACCGTCTTGATGCGTGCCTTCAGGTCGGTTTTTTAGTCTCAACACAGCCGGAAAACTATAAAGCTCTACCTCTGTTTCGTTATCCTCAGACAACGACGTTATTACCAAATATACGGTAATTTTACCGCCAAAGCGTGTGTGACGTTCTTCAAGCTCAAGGCTTACCGTATCATCTGTAAGTTCCACAGCATCACTCGACCATACGCCGCCCTCACCGTCATAAACATCAAATCGGTACATCGCCTTACCGTCAGCCGAAACATCGGTAATTCCGCCATACAATTCTTCTGATAAAGCAAATTTCAGTTGTATAACCCTGTGATCACCTTGCGTGCCGCCATACTGTTCGGTTGCAGGTGTAATACCTGCAATATTTACTTCATATTCAATTGTTTTAATTGCCATAATTTCTCCTTTCTAAAAATTAAAACACCCACCAAAATTGGTAGGTGTTTTAATTAATTTCAATTAAAATTTTTCTTTATATATAAAACATTACACTATTATTGCCTTGTTTTCGTATTTAAATCCATCCTCAATACGATTCCGAACGAGTATTCCAATGATTTTGTTTTTGTTTTATACATTCTATCCTATCATAATCGTCATTACAAACAAATCCGTTAAACAAGGTGTTTAACGTGGACGGTTTATAATACTCTTCATCTGTAAACTCAACCAACGGAGATATCGTTATCGGCATTCCGCTCGATAACCCCATATGATGTAAATGCACAGTCTTTCCGCTGGGCAACAGAGGCATAAGACCATTTTCCATTCTCTGAATTAAACCCTGTCCAAATTCGTCGCATTTTTTAAAGCAAAAACCCGAACGCGCATTATCATTCGGACAAAATCTACCAACATTTTCGATATATTCTAACAAGGAATTAAATAGTTTTTTTGGCGCAACTTTAGGTTGTGCAGTAAAAATTTCTCCAATTTCATTTTGAAGAATGACCATACCATCGATACCCACGACCTCAACCACATACATATCATCGTCTATCAATGGATTAATTCTTTTTTCTCTCCCAGTTACCGATACTACATTCAATCTTTCAAATTTTGTTATGCCAGTAAGCTCAAGACCACCACCACAAACGGCACCACCAATACGAACATATTCCTTATATTCGTCAGAGAATTTTAAACCAAGTTTATGTTCAGCTCTTTTAATTTCCTTTTCTTTGGGTTGATCCAGATAGAAGAAATCGTCTAATTCGCCCATTAATTCCAGAATATATTTATTCATTTCCCATTATCTCCTTTTATATAAAATCACATTTTCAATATGTCTTATATTTTCAATTGAGTTTTTTATATTTATTCGTATTTAAAAGAACTTAATAATTGGTTTTTACCTCGATATTTATATTTTATTAATTCACCAAATAAAACACAGGAGAATCTCTCCTGTGTTTTGCCTACTGTTCACTAAGATTCTAATATCAAAAGCCCCTTTAATAATCATCGAAATCGTCTTCTTTATAGCTTTTATATTCTTCATAGCACATTTTAATATATTCAGCTAATGAATCCGCCTCTTTTTTAGGACCACTCCAAGGTAATGTATTATAAACCGCGCCGGTCTCATCCTGCCAAACCAAAAACATTTCAATACCAAGGTCATCAATAACATACATATTCTTAGGAATATGAGCATGACACTCAAGATTTTTTAATGAAAGTGTTTGATATACAACATCTCTATTACGATAAAGATTAATGGACTTCTGACTAGATGTATCACAATAACTCATACCCATTAATTCCGTATGCCCCACTGAAAGTTTTCCATAATTCAGTAAACATTTAACATAGTCGTCGGCAAATTTAACTCCTAATTCTTGTTCGGCTTTTCTTATTTCCTCCATAGTTGGAAGTATTTTACAACGAGCAACACCGCCAAGACTGTTTACATATTCAATAATATCCATTTTAATACCCTCCTATATTAAATCTGATTTTCCAATGCTTTATCCGTTTTGAATTAAATTTTATGCGATCTATTTCAGAACGTTTTTTATTATTGTGAAGAATAGCATAATTACCGTTTTGACGGTGCTCTGATACAGTCAACTCTGCTAAAGGCCCATCGCTTTTTTGACCGATGTGATGCAACTCTATCTTTTCACCATGTATATTTATCGGTGATTCATTTTGCATTATAAGTTCGCGATTCGTAAGGCCATCAACAGTAACGACTTGATCTATGTCAATGTCACTACGAATCAAGCATTTCCTTCCATTGATTTCTGTTTCTTTTAAATTAGCATCAATGTAAATCTGAGCTTCTTCCATTGAACGAATATAATCAACAATTCCATCAGTCCAACCCGTTTTTTGTTTGAGTTTTATCTTCTCGCTTTGATTTAATCCGTCTCTTTTTACTGTTCCATTATACCCATTATATTCACAACTGTCAATCCATTTTTCTTTATTGTTTTCGACAAAGTTTTTACTCTCGTTTTCAGGCAGTAAAAAAGCAGACTCCTTCGAGTCTGCAAGTGTTAAATCATTATTGACCGCTATACCGTTTTTTGAAACAGGTATCAATTGACTTTCTTCAAATACCATAACCGCAAGGCTTCCAGGGTCATATGTTCCATCCATATATATGATACCATCAATTCCTTTTTTAAGCAACAGCTTCTTTAAATATTTTGATGACACACTACTAACGGATGTACTTTCCGCACCGGCACGCTCTATTACATTCAGATATTGCCGATATGTAATCACTTCGTCTTTAAAAAGCCGTTTTACTAATTCCTTTGGAGTAATATTTGCGATTTCATACATTAAAAAGTATGGATTCTTAACGATTGGAAGATATTCTTCGTATACACCGCCGCTTGCACAGGGATTGTCTTTCATATATCTTAATTCTTTTTCTCTGGCAGATGCTAAAGTGCCCAACGACAATGCAAAATTAGTATGTTTAAGACGTCGATCTCCGTATTTATTCCAGATAAACACAGAAATTGGTGTCCCGTCTAAAGTTTTTAATACGCTTTGAGAAAGCAACTTTCTGCTTCTATCACCTATCTTCCTGCTCGCTAAATCAAATTGTGATACAAAAAGATTCCTGTTTGACATAATGTATTTATACAGTGCATACGCCCTATTTGCATCTACTATACCCTTTTCAAAGAAAGCACTGCTACCTACTCTTATTTTCTCTTCGTTTTCTAAAACAGGCCTATTTGCAATCATAAGCATTTCGGTAAGATAGCGCAACTTTTCAATGTTATTATCAATTGAAGATAATGTTTTTTTAATTTCCGCAAAATTTCTCGGCTCTCTACTATGGGGATTGATTATTACATCTACTATTTTCGTGTTTTGATTCCCCGTGTCTTCATCAACCTTTATGCTGTTGTATTCCAAAAGCACACCGTTATTTGCAATAGGTATTATCTGGTTTTCATAAAGCGGACACACGCTGCCTTTACCCGACTCTTTAATAAAAACAATACTGTCATAACCTTTTAATTTTATGTGTTCCCTTAATCTTTGAGCAGCTGTACTGGTATATGTATCGTTATTAATTGATGCCATCGATAACAATTTATCATAGCTTGACTGCGTGATTACCGAGTCGTCTAGTAGCATTTTTGCAATCCTGACCGTATTCCATTTGTCTGTATTTAATATTAATGGGTTTGACGAATTAATATAAAACTCCTGAAAAAAGCCGTTGTACCCTCTTGGATTTTTTTGTTTGCCCGCAAGGAAAATTTCTAAAACACTGTTTAAGTCTGTAAAGTCTATCCCTTCTTTTATAGCATTATGAATATTAATTAGTCTCGTGCGCCATAAGAAGAACGACAAAAGATTACCGTCGCCATCTTTAAATATGCAATTACTGAAATCCGATTGTGTTGCATCTGATAATTCTCTGCCCGCTGAATCATAACCGCTGAGTTCTTTTTGAAAATTATTTTTAAAATATTTAATTATAGTTATAAGATCGGTTGGTGCATCAAATACTCCGCTGTTGCCGGCTTTTATATCAGAGCTTGCTCGAGGTATTTTTCTTCGGTTTTGAAATGTACTTTCCGTTGTGTATAAAATTAAATTTTTTGTATTTTGCTCACTTTGTTCTCTCTGTACGTTAGGATCGTCTTTATACCCATGTTCATATTCTTTTTCAGGACTGTTTCTTATCTCCTCTATGGCCATATGTGTCTGACCTTCATCTATAATATTGGGATCCGGATTTGTTTTCCAAGCGTATTGTATAGGACTATACGCATCGAAACTATGTTTTCCCTGCAAAATATCATTTTCCCTTGCAGTTATAGGACGACCGTTTTTATCAAAAACATATACATCATCATAATTGATATATGGTGCATATGCTACCATCTTCGATGTTTGTTCTAATGATCTTTTGTGGCTTTGTTTGCCTTCATTCCTTAATATTTCTCTTTTTTCTACCGTCTTAGTTTCAACATCATCTGCAAATCTTTTGCTTAATTCCGCTTTTGTTAAAAATTTGTTATCTCTAATTGAAAATGGTAAATCACCATTATCAATTCGCTCCAAATTTTTAAGTTGTGGATCAATTCTTCGACCCTCTGTTTCTTGAACTATTTTTTGAACCTCACGTAACAGATGGGATTTTACCGAATAATCTGTCCCGCTAACAAAATTATCTACAAGTTTTTTGTCAATAACTATTTTTTTGCTTTGAGGCAAATATAAAACTGTATCGTAATCATTTGTAGCATAGCGAATTTCCACATCAATATATTGCAGTCTTGGATAAATCTTATATAGGTTTTTATACCTTAAAAAGTCCTTTAGTTTACCCCTAATAATTCCATTATTCTCAACAACCAGCGGATTATCCTTGTGACTGTTTGTTGCTCCGTTGCCATTTGGAAAAAAACCCATATAAAACGTACTTACTTCATAAATCCATAAACCAAAAGCATCTCTTATAATTCCTAATTTATTCCATATATCATACTGTTTCGCACCATCATTCTCCATTTGTTCCGCCTGTGCAATTATTGACTCATCAAAGCATCTGACAAAACAATATGCGTTTCCATCGCTCTCCTGATATATATTATTTTCTTGCGATTGTACAGTCTCGGTCAGCATACGACTAAAATTATCTTCTAATATAGATAATTGCAATGTAATAAATTTTTGTCCCGAAAGTTTCTTTTTGATCCATGATATAAAATCAACAATATATTGTACAATAGTACTTCTATGCTTTATTTCAACATCATTCAAAAGTGTAAGCATACCGCTACCATTATCTGCAAACAGCATCTCTCCAACAAAGTCGGCAATTATTTCGCGCATTATAATTTCATCATTGATGTTCGCAATACTCGGGTCGCTCTCTAAAACTTTTTCCTTGTATACTTCCATAGCCTCCCACAAATATTGTTTTCCGGTCTTTTTCTGCAACCATTTATCAAACACTCTGCTTTTCATAACAGCTTTTGCAAATTCGTTGTATCTTGCCCTCGTTTTTTCGCAATAATGTGTAAGTTCATGTTTAAGCACAAATCCAATCGGGTTTTTCGCATAAAGATTTAAGTGTATTACACCGTCATTAACATATCCGTCAGGCGAAATCATCTCACCCTTATGGTAAGTTTCTCGCAGATCCTCAAAAACTACCGATATACCTAGTTTTTTACACATCTTTGTAATATATTCACATATGTTAAAATTAAGTAGTTTCGGCGATTCGATTGAACGTCCTACATTGTTAATTTCAGAGGACACTCCATTATCTGCTCCTATATGTTCGTCTCTCGAAATATCAAATATGTCAATATTCTCAGCATTTGTTTCGTGGAAGCTCTTATTAGTATATTCTGCGGCTTCAGAGTTATATCTCATCTGCTGTATCGGCGAACCTAAAGAATATTGACCTGACGGAGTATCATTACTATTGTCATTACTTTTTTCTATTTTTGCATATTGCCCTTCGTCACCGTTAATCCAAGCAACATCACTTAGCGGTATGGTTTTTGAGTACACCTTGCCATTTCGCCCACCTGCATACTCTTGCGCCTGAATATATGAGGTTGACACGAATACGCCGTTTTTTATTGGATGAGAACTATAAACGGTAATTGTGCCATCTTTCAATGCTTGTTCGGCATCAGCTCTTGAAAAATCTCCCCAAACAAATTGTCCTATTGACTCATCATCAAGTTGTAAAACTTCTTCCCAAGTAAGTATATCTTCTTTAGAGCGTATCCATGTGCTATATGTGTTCGGTGCTGGATTAGTGTTTTGTATTATATCAAGCTGTTTTTGCTTGACTTCCGCTTCGGATTGTGGTAAACTTACCTCAAAGTTGGAATGTGACCCCGAACCTTTGAGTTTCAAAGAGTTCACGTCGGTCTGTCCAACTTTTTTAATTTTTCCTTTAGTGGCATATAGCACAATTCTTCCATCATCTGTTTTTGCAATATCAACAGTAATATTATATATATTGCCGTTTTTTGCGTTAATAACATTTGCCGCCCTATGTAACCATCCGTTCTTGTCAAACCAACCATGTGTATTTTCGGATGAATAATACGGATTGCTCTCTTCGGAAATCTCAATTATTTCGTCAATATGTATCGTAGAAAGTTTACTAATATTATCATTAGTTTCAATGAGTTCGTTTAATACTAAATGATTATTTTTGCCTTTTTTAGAAACTCTTTCACTCTTTTGTGCAAACTGCAATTGTTGCACATTGCCTTTTCCATCAATAATAGGCATTATAATGGGATTATTGGCAGAGCGATTATAAACATACGCTTTTAATTTTTCACCCCAATTTCGCGGTGACAAACCATCAAAAAAATTAGTGTCAAGCAATACCGCATTTTCATATCGCACACCATTATCATCGGTAAACGAATCAACAATAGAATACTTCTTCTCATCCGCCAACTTTTTCTTCACAAGCCGCTTACTGTCTTTGGATTGGTAAGCCCTGCGCGCCATACTCTCAAATTTCTCATCATTAATCAAAGAGTCTTCCTTGACTTTTCGGGTTAAATGAGATATACTATCCTTAGATACATTAGGCTGATGTTCGTCTTGGACGTAGCGCTTTGGGTCTTTTGGCACAAGCACATCAGAAAATGTATCCTTTTTATTTATATATGCAGTTGTGATATGCAATGATTTTAATTTAGCATCTTTACTATTGACAACTAATTCTTTTTCATTTATATTATTAAGCGAAGACTTATTGTTAACAATCGTCAGCCACTCATACAGCTGGGGATTAACTTGCAGTAAGTCTTCTTTTTGATACTCTACTTTTATTGCATTTTTAATAATGTTATTTCTTGTATAATTATCACCAGCACTAAAAACTGTCACTACTAAATTGTATTTGCCATAATGGTTATTTATATCCTTTACGGTATTCAATTCTATGGATAAAATACCATTATTACCTTTTGGTGTTTCTATTTGCGTAAATAAATTAAGTCTACCGTTATTTGTCCTAACAATTGCATCTGGATTATTTATATAATCTGGCAATTTTTTAATTATTTCACTACCAAGATTATGATAATGTCCCTCTAAAACTCCATTTTTTCTTGTTGCCAAATACAAAGAATAAAAGCTTATAATAACATCAAGATTTTCTGCATCTTCAACATTTTCACGAACAATTGAAGGAGTTCCGTACATAACACGAACAAAATTACCTTCTTCCTTATTTAGTAACGCATCAATATCGTTCATAATTACGATATTATCAACATTACTTTCAAAGGTATTATTGTTCATCAATGAAAACTTTATTTCATCATATTTTTTCTGCACACTAGAATACTTGTCAGTTTCCTGCATAGAATTCATATTGACAGATTGTATCATTTGTGGTACGATGATGTCAGAGTCAGATAACTTTAGTGGTGTGGGCAATTGCAGCCCATTTCTTGCTAAAAGTTTTCTGACTCTTTCCATATTTGGATTTTGATATAAAAAGCCATTATTATCATTTGCATATTCAAGCAAATTTTTAATATCTCTACCATAAGAAGAAGCAATAAAATTAGTATTCATACTGATTTGACCGAGCTCAATATCAATATATGACCCTTCTTGATTTACCCAAACAGGTACAATCATTTCACCTTTATCAGTCATAATATCAGTAATCACAACTACACTATCAGTTGGATGCGTTTTAGACTTTAATATAAGTATTGGTTCTTCCATAGCTTCAGGCAAAGATTTTATCGTATCTTTTGATATTTCAGAGTGTTTTTCCAATATTTCCGATATCTTACTGTTTCGCATCAATAATGGCCCCTCAATAAAATTCAAATCAATAAGATATTTTGGTGTTTCTGAAATATACAAATCATATCTAGGATTATGTACACCATTTATTACATCATCTACTTGTTCTGCAAAACTCTTTTCCGTACTATACCTAACTTCACCAAATCTTTTCTTCATCAAGCGATTACTGTCTTTCGATTGGTAAACCCTGCGCGCCATACTCTCAAGCAGATCAATCTCATTATCAAGCTGTTCCACCAAGCTCTTAG
>CAZVWG010000052.1:0-10929 GCA_964630675.1 uncultured Ruminococcus sp. | reverse complement strand
TTAAAATCTATTCCTGCTTTTCTTGCTTGACTGCACAAGTCCTTTGTCTGCAATTTGTACTCCTTGCCGTCTTTTATGAAATGAGTTCCGCATTGCCTAAATTCAAAAGATACATTTTTGCGAACACATTGCTCTCTAATATCAAGTGCCCAAGAATAATCAAAAGGTCTTGCATGATAATCCGATTCTCCGCCAACAACTACAAGTTCAATATCATCAAGATATGGTTCGATATGTATTTTTTCAAGTAAAGGTTGTGCAGTAATACATTTATGTTTTATCGGAAGTGACGCAAATACCGACAATTTTTTATCTGCATTCTTTTGATTTTCAACAGTGCAACACACAACGACATTGTCGTATCCTTCGCCCCAATCATCAGGAATGCAATTTGTAAAGCGCTCTATTCGCTTGGTGAGAAATAAAAATGTACAGTCCTGTCTCTCTTTTATCATAGACCAGCACTCTTTACGCCACTCATCTGCTTCTTTAATGAGAAAATCTGTTGAAAAGCAAAGATAAACTATCCCTGATTTCATTTTGTAGTTTCCGTTTTTTAACTTCGCAATAGGCTTGTAAAAATCTTTTGTCTTAATAATTACATTAGTATTAACACCGCGTTTAGCATCGCCTTTATGAATATAGCAATGCAAACATCCATCACTGCATTTTTTACAACCACGCCACGGGTTCCACATAGCCATAATAAACATTTCTCCAAAATCTTATTTACCGAATTGATTATACCACAACTTAATACGAAACTCCACTATAATAAACATTTTAAATCACCACATTACTGAAACGCCGTTAAGAAGGCCGGCATGCCTAAGGTTGAACATCAGGCTGCAAGATAGAACAATTAAAAACACCATAGTATCAAATCAACCGCCCTGCAATTAGCAAAGCGGCTGATTTTTATATAACAATTATTCTTCTATAGGAGCATCTGTTTCCTTAAAACAAATACCAAAATTAGTATAACGTTCCAAAGAGTGCAAATCCATTTTAATAAAATCCCACGATTCTTTAAAGTCGCCTGTAACGGAAAAATCCGATTCACCAATAAAAGATAAAAACTCTTCTGTTTTTTCTTTATATCTCTTGGCGAATTGAAAAGCATCACTTTCTTTTTCTTCATCTGTACTGTTCAGTTTATTATATAGAACATGGTCTAAGTTGCAGGACATATAATACGCACTATAAGGTATACTCCATAGTTCCTTACATCCACAAATCTTATTGATATTTGCACGTTTGATTTGATTGCGGATTTCAATTCCTGATTTATCTGCAGTCCTAATTTCAGTTAAAGAATAGATAAGGCTTTCTGCAGATTTGTCTTCTACTATATTTTCATCTGGTATATATGCACCATCCATATCGACAATATGGATAATTTCCTTAAAGTCGCCCCTTTTAAAACGGTATGAGTTTGCATAAACGCGAACTTCATTTCCCAGTTTGGAAAGAATATTTGACGGATTAACTCCATATTCAGAGGTTATGTCCTTACGCAAAACTTGAACCCAAACGTTATCTTTATCATATATATGACTTAAAATTGCACCAAGTGCATCCTGCTCGGATACGCCTTCTACAATAACGAATACTATCTTTTTACGAGCCACTTAATTCACCAGCCTCTCTAAACGCAAGAGCTATTTCGTAATTGTTAGTGGGTTCGTAAACAGGCTCATCTTGTTCACCAAGAACAATATCGCGATAATAGAAATCTCTTAAATTGTTGTTGGCTTTTATGTTTGTAAAGCGTATATATCGATTATTAGGATTAGTTGTAGTAAATGCAACAAAACTTTTATCCAAGGTTTCCAGAGGTCTTAAATTGTGAGACGTGAAAATTAATTGACCTTTTCCTTTCTCAGATATAATCCGTAACATTTCGCCAAGCAAATATTCAAACACACCAGAATCAAACTCATCAACTGCAACAGTTATAGATGGTTTATTATATATAACTATAAGCAGTTGCAATATGGAGATAATCTTCTTTATACCTTCAGACTCGTACTTTAAAGGAATTCCTTTAGAATTTTTAAGAGATACCACCTCTATTTTAGATCTCAGTGTACCATCAGAAGATAACTCATTACCCAAATTTCTAACATCAATCTTAAGACCAGGTACTATTTGTGTCAGAACTATATTCATATTTTTTATTAGTTTGTTGACAAGCTCATAAGCGTCGTTAGGAATTAAAGTCGGCTTATTCAAATTGATCATCAAACTACCAATAGAAAACTTATTGTTTTCCTCATATCTGAACGCCAATGGTAATGCATTCAATGTAATAAGACCGGAATTTGATGTATTTACAACAAACAATTCATAGTTTCCAAACCAAATCAATGCTTCAATTAAATCGTGATAGTAGGTAGGCTTTTCGGCTTTTCGATTTTTCCTTAATTCGTTCAATAATTCCTTTGCGAATATAAAAGATCTTGACGTCGTTTCGGTAAGTTTTTTATATGAGAGCAAATTTGATTTAGTTTTTTTGTTAGTTCCAATTAATAATTTGTATTTACTTTCAGGGACAAAAACATCCTCTGTTCGAGTATCAATAATAGGTAACAGTTTTATTTTCTTCTCTTCGGTTTTGTATGAACTATAAAGAACTTCATTAAAAATAACAGATTTAAAAGTTTGAATAAATGTCTCGCTTGTTTCTGTATTTTGTATTGACTCATCTATCTCTTTGCGCAAACTTATTTCATATATTGCTTCATATTCACCGTTTGTTTTATTATTGATTACTTTAAAGGCATATCTCAGAGTTGCATATTCAGCATCAACATTAACATGATCGGCAAAACTAACAGGAACAGTTTTACCGGATAAACAAAGCTTTAAAAGTTCAATAGCATCAATAAGAGCCGTTTTGCCCGAACCATTTTGGCCATACAGACCCAATATGCTTGATTTGTAATTCTTATTGTTACTATCAAATCTGATCGAACCAAATTTAACATTTTTAAAATTTTCTATTTCAATACCTTCAATTCTAACAATGGCATCTTTCATAATATGAAACCTCCGTATCTTTTCATATTAATAATAACACTCCTTTCCAAAAAAGTCAACACAAAATTCAGTTTCGATACAAAATGTTTCTATTTTTGGTTTTTGTTGTCGAATTTTAGCATATAATAAATCCAATAAACAATCAATTTACGTACACAAAACTATAATTATCACCACATCACTGAACCGCCGTTGAGGAGGGGTGCGTGCCTAGGGTTGAACATCAGGTTACAAGATAAAGTAATTAAAAACACCAGTATGATAAAGCAACCGTTGACGATAATTATTTTTGACAGTTTATCCTTTTTGGCGGTGTCGCTAAATATAACATAATAGACAAAGCCTACAATTGCACAAAAGATAAGAGAAAAGCCGAAAGATCGGCGGAAATAGATGGCATAAAGCAAACCCCAAAAGCAGACAGCAGTCAGCATAAGGTAAACGAGAAACCGCACCATTTTTGATTTTGCATCTACAAGGACAAGAACTGCGGGGATATACAACATTGAAAGTGCAAATCTCATCACAATGGCATCGTCCAGATAGATAAATATGTAACCGGTCATTATTCCTGCTACAAGTTCGATTAGGTATGTACAAACCATACAACTATTACTGCGGGACACGGTAGATTACCTCGCTTTCGATTAAATTTCGGCATGTTTTATCTGGGAAATATGGTATGTATTTGGTGATTTGCTTTTGGGTGATACGGTTTTCCGCTATATAGTCGGATATTAGTTTTCGTTTATACTCGTCAAGAGTTTCAACATCAATACCGTTCATAAGTTCCAAAAAGCAAAGAACGGGTGCGTTGTGTTTGTCGATGGTTGTTCTGGCTTTATGAAGTATTACTAACTGACTGCCAACTGTAATTTTCGTAACATCCTTACTTGCATTGTTGCTAAATATGTCTATGGCATTGATATTGTATTTAATTAAACCTAAAAGTTTTTGAATATATCTCCCCGAATAATACCCATAAACCAAATCACCGTCAGAAATATATTTTTTCTGAATAACTTTGTTCTGATTTAAAAATGATGTGCCAAACTTGGTCTTTCGCGGTATATAATACATTCCGCGTTCAAAGCGAACTATCTTTTTCGCCTGACATAATTTTGTGACCTCTTTAATTATTTGCTGTTTGCTATAATCTTCTTTTTCAATTTCAGATAACATAAACGGTGTATTGTATCCGAATTGTTTTATTAAACTATCAATTAATTTCATTTTTATACCTCCTTTGCGGAAATAACTTTCAGTCGGCAACTGAAATTAAATTCCAAAATTTTGTGATTGTTTACTCGTTCTTGACATTCAAACCCAAGTGTTTTATACTGTGATATGAGCATTACTGAATATGCTCAAAACCCGCATAAACACAGGGTTTTCAAGATATTATGTATTGAAATAAACCTCCCTTTATGTAAATATGTGTGTAGAAAAAGACCATACCCTCTAACTTTGGGTATGGTCTTATTTTAACATCATCAGGTGCCATTGCCGCACCCATATTATTGGTATCGGTAATGCCTAAATCCTCTATTTCGCCAAAGCATACGGAGTTAATATATGGCTTACCCTTAACTTGTTCGCGTGACAAAACAGTAGCACCTGAGCCGGTAACCGTCCACTGTGCTGTTTGCGGTCGCACAGCGCCGTATTCAAGCGGAAAACGGTATTGTCGCTCGGCCGAGCAAAAGTGTGATGAAGTAACTGCGGCAGTAATGTCTGCGGCGCCGCTATCTACCATTATTGACGCGAGCG
The DNA here is from genome assembly GCA_964630675.1 of uncultured Ruminococcus sp. Lineage (GTDB taxonomy): Bacteria > Bacillota > Clostridia > Oscillospirales > Acutalibacteraceae > UBA737. The sequence goes on along the minus strand of CAZVWG010000052.1, from coordinate 6,117 downwards.
AAAGACCGAGTGTCATTGTAGAGCACGCGCCATATAGACCGACAAGCGGTATGCCTTTTGCACGAAGTCCAAAGTATGAGCCGATACATTGATTCAGCAGGTCACCCGCAAAAATCATCTTAATATCCTTTTCGTTTACATTGGCTTTTCGCATAGCAGTTTCAAGCGCTATTTTTTGTAGCAAGCTTTCGGCTTTTTCATAACTTTCTTCACCAAAACGACTGTCATCGTCATGCGCGTCGAATTCGTGACCTAAGGGTCCCTCAAATTCCTTTTTGCCCACAACCGAACCGTAACCGATTATATACGGTTTATTGTCTAAAACTATTGTTCGTTTACCAATTCTTTTTGCCATAACACTAACCTCACTTTTGGTTAGTGTTTGCAGGCAAAATAAAAATATCCCATAATGCTTACGGGATATTTCAGTTTAAGTTAAATATTTTATAAGTGTTTCAAAAAGTATTAAATGATGACGGTATATTTCGTCGTGGTCATATCCCCTACCGATTGAGTCGCCTATAAGTCCTTGGTTGCTTTCATAGGTAACGCACGGTTCGCCACAAAGTTGGGTAATTGCCGACGGCAGATTAAATGAGACAGGTGGATTTTTGCTTTCACCGTAGTCGTTATTTTTATTTGCAACGTAATACTCAAGTCCCGCAGTCTCACACTTTGATTTTAGCAATTCATCAACTCGTGAAACACGTTCTTTTATTTCTAGTGGCGCGTATGCAGGACCTAGTATACAGTTTTTTGTGTTGGAACCACCGTGAAGCAATACCGTAAAGTCGGGTACATATTGCTCGCAAGCATCAAACAAAGCCTCATTTTCAGCAGCCTTTTTACCGAAAAAATCATCGTGCATTAAATTAATGCCGTCATCGTTAAAGTATCCGCCTAAATAATCTACATATTCTTTTATAGGGTGTTTTTGCTTGCACTCGGGCCAACCGCAAAGTGTACCGTCCTTCCATGTGCCCTGATTGTAATAACGCAAATCTTTAAAGCTTTTACCAACAAAGCTGTCAAACGGTATATGCGAGCGACCATCGGGATTAAGGCACGGTATTATGAGCAGATTTATTTTTTCAAATTCAGCTTTTAAATCTGAAAAATCGGTACCTGCAAGGTCGTGTCCCGTTTCCATAATATTTATAAGGTTAAGCAGTGCCGCTGTACCCTCAAATTCTCCGCCGTGAATACAGCCGACAAGTAATAAGGTTGGTTTATAATTGGGTTGTGATTTATCGGCAAAACAATTCTTATCTTTACCGCCTAAAGCAGAGCTTAAATTTGCAGTACGGTTAAAAATGTTTTTCTTACCGTAGCTTACCATATAAACAGGTCTTTTACCTGCCGAAAGGCAAAGTTGCAATGCCTCACCTTTTTTAACCATTTTAATGGTATTTTCAATATCGGTAAGAGATGTTTTATAGTATTTAGGTATATTATTCATTTGTAGCACCAACTTTGTTTTTGCAAGATAATATAGCGCCTATTGTTATCATAATTGAACCAATTTTACGCAATATTCCACCTTTTGAAAAAACATAAACCCAAGGGGTATCAATCAAACCAAGTTTACTTAATATTAAATATTCAGGTACCGCAGTCAAAAACGGGTCGATTGAATGGTAAAGCAAATTTATAACACTTAGAATTGCAGCTATTATAAAAAATACTTTGTTATATTTATTTTTCAAATTTAATACCAATAAAAGTACCGGCAATAAACAAAAAACAACCGTCGAAGCACACGATACAAAAATATTATATAAAAAATAATTTGAATTTGCATTCCAGGGCGCCGAAGGATATAGATTAAAACAAATATCAACTATGTATAAAATTATTCCCGAAAGCAGCAATATATTTTTAACTTTTTTCATTTTCGTTATCCCCATTTAAATACGTATTCAGATAATTCAGCACAGTTTTTTTATCCGCTGACCACAAGGGTGCAATTAAGTCTTTTTTTGCGCCATCGCCTGTTATACGGTGAACAACAATATCTGGCGGTAAAACCAATATACATTTTTTAAGAGCTTCAGCATACTGTTCAAGTGTCAGACACTCGAATTTGCCGCTTAAATATTCCCCTTCTAAATCGGTATTTTTGAGCACGTGTAACAGATGAAATTTCACCCCGTCGGTACCTGCCGCAACGGCATCACGTGTGGTTTTAATGGCATCAGTGGCAGTTTCGTAAGGTAGACCAATTATTATATGGGTTACTACCTCTATTCCTGCCGCCCTTAACCGTTTCACTGCATCAAAATAAATGTCATTTTTATATCCGCGCCGTATATGTTGGGCGCTTTTTTCATTTGTTGTTTGCAATCCCAATTCAATACTTATAGGTTTTATTTGGTTTAACTCTTTTAAAAGTTCAATCGTTTGGTCAGGCAGACAGTCAGGACGCGTGCCTATAGATAAACCTACAATATAATCAGGCTTAATCGCCTCATAAAATATTGCTTTTAAACTTTCAACAGGAGCGTATGTGCCCGTAAAAGACTGAAAATATGCAATGTATTTGCCGCTTTTAGCTTTCTTTTCTACCCTTTGTTTTGCGTTTTCGAGCTGCTCGGATATATCGTTGCCCTTTGCGGCAAACTCACCGCTACCCGATGCCGAACAGAATATACAACCGCCGTAGCCTTTGGTACCGTCACGGTTAGGACAGGTAAACCTGCCGTCAATAGACAGCTTATAAACCTTACAACCAAATTTTTGCTTGTAATAATCATTGGCACTCCTATACATATCTTCACCCCCCACTTTTTCATTATATCTTAATGTTTATTGACTTGCAATAAATTTTATACTGTGGTAAAATTAAAATATAAAATATTCAGGCGGTGTTATTTATGAATTTTAAAGATAGCGGCAAATTAAAAGCAATTACCTTTAGTTATGACGATGCTGTGACACAAGACATTGAGCTTATAGAGCTTTTTAACAAATATAATTTGAAGGCTACCTTCAATATTAACTCAGAGTTGCTTGGAACCAACAATATACTCATACGTGAAAACAAACGCGTTGCGCACTATAAGGTTCATATAGACGATGTAAAGGGAATTTATGAAGGTCACGAGGTTGCTGTACACACGCTGACACACCCGCACCTACCCCCACTTGAAGAAGCTGAGGTTATCCGTCAGGTAGAGCAGGACCGACTAAATTTATCGGAAATTGTAGGCTACGAGGTTGTCGGTATGGCGTATCCAGGCGGCGGTGTAAACAACGATGACCGTGTTGCTGAAATTATTAGGAACAATACCGGTGTCAAATACAGCCGCACCATAACTTGTAATAATAGTTTTGATATTCAAGATAATTTATATCGCTTTAACCCAACCGTATATCATCTTGATTTTGACGATATGATGAAATTGGGTGAAAAATTTATAAATATGACACCCGATGCACCTCAGATTTTTTATATATGGGGGCACTCTTATGAATTTGATTATCGCAGTGACTATCTCGTAAAATTCGAAGAGTTTTTGAAGCTTATTGCAAATAAAAATGATATTTTTTACGGAACCAATAAAGAGATATTACTATAAAATCATTAAAAATTGCATCAATATTACAAATATACTTAGCAAGTGGCATATAATCAAAGGCTTGACCGTGTGTGGTCAAGCCTTTTGGTTTGCGGTGGGAGCAAGCCCCCGCCCTATGTTCAAAACAGTGTGGTTATCCAATAAATAAACCCATAAATTACACTCGCAATAGTGCCGTACATAATCACAGGACCTGCTATGGTGAATATTTTGGCACCAACGCCGAGGATATATCCTTCGTTTTTAAACTCTATCGCGGGCGAGACCACCGCGTTTGCAAAGCCTGTTATCGGCACCAAAGTCCCAGCGCCTGCTCGTTTTGCAATTTTGTCAAAGATTCCAAACCCTGTCAGTAGCGCCGCTAAAAATATAATTGATACCGGCACCGCCATTTTTACTACCTTTTCCGAAAATCCCATATTTGTATATAGTTCATTAAGCAATTGACCTATAACACAAATGGCACCGCCCACGATATATGCCCAAACAAAATCTTTTAACTTGGGTGATGGTGGCGATGCCTTTTTTGTCATTTCGCTGTATTTCTTTTTGTCAGGCAACATAATAACACTTCCCTTTCGGGATTATTGTTGCCTTTAAGTTATTGGTTTATGCGGATTATAGTTTGTTAAAAAATCGTTCCATTCACTGTCGGTTAGCTTTTCACCGTCGTGGGTACCGTATTGCTTGTAAAGACCTTCTACAAGCATATCATATATCTTGTTGGTTTTAACCTTTGCACGAATTAACACGATAAACAAAAACGCCGCAAGTATAATAAATACCATAGCCGGAACTAAAAACTTCCAATAAAAACTCGGCAAATATCCTGCACCGTAAACCGAAATAGGTTTATATGTCAAAACTATAAACGGTTGAACAATAATACCAATAATAAGTCCTATAATTTTTTGTTTGCAAACAAAAAAAGCGGCGGCGACCACCATTATGACAGCGCAAACAATGGTTGTAATAAAGATATTGCTCAAATAACTGTAATCTAATTTACCTGCTGCAAAATTCAACGCGAAGCTTAAAATGGAAAGCACCAATATAAAAAATGAATAAACCCATACTATACCTGTATATACGCTCAAGTGTTTAACTAAAGCGCCACCCTCTTCGGCATATTTAATGCCGTACTTGTATTTGTATTTTTCTACGTATTCTAAAATATTTGCGTTCCTTTTCATAAAATCACCAAAAAATATTATACAATAAACAACATTACTTGACAAGTACCAAATAAAAATAATATAATGTCGTTTGGTGATTTTTATGGCTAAAATAAATATAGTAATGGTAGAGCCCGAGATACCGCAAAACACGGGCAATGTTGCGCGCACCTGTGCCGCAACAGGCGCTAGACTTCATCTTGTAAAGCCGATGGGTTTTACACCCGATGATAAAAAACTTAAACACGCAGGACTTGACTATTGGAAATACCTTGATATTACCTACTACGAAAACCTACAGGACTTTTTTGAGAAAAATATAGATGGTAACTTCTTTTACTTTACCACCAAAGGTAGACAAACTCACTCGGAGCCTAATTACCCCGATAACTGCTACTTGCTTTTCGGTAAAGAAAGTAAAGGTCTGCCCGAAGAGTTATTACTTCAACATCCCGATACCTGTGTTCGTATTCCTATGCAGGGTGAAATCCGTAGCCTTAATCTTGCAAATTCGGTTGCAATTGCGGTTTACGAGGTGCTTCGTCAGTGGGACTACCCTGCGCTCGAAAATTTTGGTCAATTGCACAATTACAAATGGGAAGATAATATTTAATTTTATATATTTATATATTGAAATTTTGAAAAAATGTGGTAAAATATATTTGTGTATTTTTTAACAATGTAATAAAACCGAAAGGAAGATATCAAAATGAACGCACTTAACAAAAAAACCGTTGATGACATTAATGTAAAAGGTCAAAAGGTTCTCGTTCGTTGTGACTTTAACGTTCCGCTTAAAAACGGCGTTATCACCGACGAAAACAGAATCAATGCCGCACTCCCTACTATAAAGAAGCTTATCGCTGACGGCGGTCAGGTTATTCTTTGCTCACACCTTGGCAAGCCAAAGGGCGAACCCAAGCCAGAGCTTTCACTTGCACCTGTTGCTGCTTGCCTTTCAGAAAAGCTTGGTCAAGAGGTTGTTTTTGCCGCTGACGACAATGTTGTAGGCGAAAATGCAAAGGCTGCTGTAGCTGCTATGAAAGACGGCGATGTTGTTCTTCTTCAGAACACACGTTACCGCGCAGAAGAGACCAAAAACGGCGAGGCTTTCTCTGCAGAGCTTGGTTCACTTGCTGACATATTTGTAAACGACGCATTTGGTACTGCTCACCGCGCACACTGCTCAACCGTTGGTGTAGTATCTCACGTAAAAGAGGCAGTTGCAGGCTATCTTATTGGTAAAGAGCTTAAGTACCTCGGCAACGCTGTTGAGACACCTGTTCGTCCTTTCGTTACTATTCTTGGCGGCGCAAAGGTTGACAGCAAGCTTCCCGTTATTGAAAATCTTCTTACCAAGGCTG
>CAZVWG010000051.1:0-10960 GCA_964630675.1 uncultured Ruminococcus sp. | reverse complement strand
AATCATTTGATTAGTCCGTGTTTAATTTTAATTATTCTTCTACAGTTTCAACTGCTTCCTCTACCATCATTTCGGTTTCGATTGCTTCTACTTCCTCTACGATTGGTTCTGGATTTATATCGGGGTGCTTCATACCTGTACCTGCAGGAATGAGCTGACCGATAATAACATTTTCCTTAAGACCAAACAACGGGTCAACCTTACCCTTAATTGCGGCTTCGGTAAGAACACGTGTAGTCTCCTGGAAGGATGCTGCTGACATAAATGACTCGGTAGCAAGTGAAGCCTTGGTAATACCAAGCAATGTTGCCTGATATACGGCCTTGGTAAGACCCTCTTCACCTGCGTCGATGCGAGCCTGAACTGTAGCGTTTGCATCAGCAATTTCTTTATATTCATAGCTGCTGCCTGCCAAAAGTTCGGTTGAACCAGAGTCAATAACACGAAGCTTGCGCATCATCTGACGAACAATAACCTCGATGTGCTTATCATTGATGTCAACACCTTGTGTACGGTAAGCATTCTGAATTTCGGCAATGATATATTCCTGAACAGCCTCTGGGCCTTGTGCCTCTAAGATATCCTGAGGATACTTAGCACCCGGAATAAGCAAGTCACCTGCTTTTACATAATCGCCGTCATTTACAAGAACACGTGAACCATAAGGAATAACAACCTTTTCTTCCTGCATTGTTTCTTCATTGTTGATTACAAGCACATTACTGCGCTTTTCTTCAACCATACGAACACGGCCGTCAATCTTAGCGATAAGACCGCAAGCCTTAGGTCTGCGTGCTTCAAACAGCTCTTCAACACGAGGGAGACCCTGTGTAACGTCGGCAACGTCACCACCCGCAACACCACCGGTATGGAAGGTACGCATCGTAAGCTGTGTACCAGGCTCACCGATAGACTGAGCGGCAACAATACCAACTGCCTCACCAACGGTTACAGGCTTATTGGTTGCAAGGTTAGCACCGTAGCACTTCTGACATACACCGTGATGGCTATGGCAAGTAAGGATTGAACGAATTTCAATCTTCTCAATGCCCGCATCAACAATACGCTTAGCATCTTCTTTTGTCATCATATGGTCGGTTGTGCAGATGACCTCACCCGTTTCAGGATGAACAGCATCGTGCAACAGGAAACGACCAACAAGACGTTCTTCAAGTGATTCAAGCAAGTGATTACCATCTTTTATATCAAATACGGTAAGACCCTCTTCGGTACCGCAGTCGATATCACGAACGATAACGTCCTGTGAAACGTCAACAAGACGACGGGTAAGGTAACCTGAGTCAGCGGTACGAAGCGCTGTGTCGGCAAGACCTTTACGCGCACCACGAGAAGAAATGAAGTATTCCAAAATGTTAAGACCTTCACGGTAGTTAGCACGAATCGGAACTTCGATGACCTTACCTGCGGTATTTGCGATAAGACCACGCATACCTGCAAGCTGACGAATCTGGCTCATAGAACCACGGGCGCCTGAGTCAGCCATCATATAGATGGGGTTAAACTCGTCAAGGTTGCCCTTAAGTGCGTCAGCTACATCCTCGGTAGCCTTGTTCCAAATTTCGATTACATGGCGGCTACGCTCATCATCACTGATAAGACCGCGACGGTAATTCTTTGTAATAGTATCAATCTGCTTTTCGGCCGCGCCAAGAATTTCTTTCTTTTCAGGCGGAATAACAGCATCAATAACGGCAACGGTGATAGCACCCTTTGTAGAGAACTTAAAGCCTGTAGCCTTTACCTTATCAAGCACAATCGATGACTCACTTGTGCCGTGGGTATCGATGCAACGTTCAATAATTTTACCAAGCTGCTTTTTACCAACTTTATTCTGAATGATGTCATCATTAGATTCAACAAACTTTTTGCTTGGGTCTTTAACATCAAAGCACCATTCAAGTTTAAATGCGTTATCGGGGTTGCTACGATCTACAAAACCTAAATCCTGAGGAATAGATTCGTTAAAGATAAGGAAACCGACGGTACACCAGATAAGAGTAGCTTTGCCCTCGCTATCGGTCATACGAACACGAATAGGTGCGTGTAAACCGATAACACCGTTATTATAAGCCATCATAGCTTCATCTTTATCACGGAATACCTTATTTGTGCCTGGTTCATCCGACTTAACAAGCGTCAAGTAGTAACAGCCCAATACCATATCCTGTGTAGGAACTGCAACAGGCTTACCGTCGGCAGGCTTTAACAGGTTGTTTGCCGCAAGCATAAGGAATCGTGCCTCTGCCTGAGCCTCTGCTGAAAGCGGTACGTGAATAGCCATCTGGTCGCCGTCAAAGTCAGCATTGTATGCTGTACATACAAGCGGATGGAGTTTAAGCGCCTTACCCTCTACGAGTACAGGCTCAAACGCCTGAATACCAAGACGGTGAAGTGTGGGAGCACGGTTAAGAAGAACGGGATGTTCTTTTATAACAAGTTCGAGCGCATCCCAAACCTCAGCTGAAGCGCGTTCAACCATCTTACGCGCGGTCTTGATGTTGGTAACAGACTTGGTTTCTACCAAGCGTTTCATAATAAATGGTTTAAACAGTTCAAGCGCCATTTCCTTCGGCACACCGCACTGATACATCTGAAGTTCAGGTCCTACAACGATAACCGAACGACCCGAATAGTCAACACGCTTACCTAGAAGGTTCTGACGGAAACGACCCTGCTTACCTTTGAGCATATCAGAAAGTGATTTTAATGCTCTGTTGTTAGGTCCTGTAACAGGCTTGCCGCGTCTACCGTTGTCAATAAGGGCATCAACAGCCTCCTGAAGCATACGCTTTTCGTTGCGAACGATAATTTCAGGAGCGCCAAGCTCTAAGAGTCTTTTCAGACGGTTATTACGGTTAATAACACGACGGTAAAGGTCGTTGAGGTCACTTGTTGCAAAGCGACCGCCGTCAAGCTGTACCATAGGACGAAGATCGGGTGGAATAACCGGAATAACATCAAGAATCATCCACTCGGGACGGTTGCCTGACTGACGGAATGCTTCAAGCACCTCAAGACGTTTTAAAATACGTGTGCGCTTCTGACCACTCGCCTCTTCAAGCTCTGCGCGAAGTTCTGTGCAGGTCTTATCAAGGTCAATTTCGGCAAGCAATTCTTTAATTGTTTCGGCACCCATACCCGCCTTAAATGCGTCTTCATATTTTTCGCGCATTTCGTGATACTGCTTTTCATTAAGAATCTGCTTCTTTTCAAGCGGTGTATCGCCCGGATCGGTTACGATGTACTGTGAAAAATAAAGTACATGTTCAAGTGCTTTAGGAGATACATCAAGAGCAAGTCCCATACGTGAAGGTATTGTCTTGAAATACCAAATATGTGATACAGGGGCTGCGAGTTCAATGGTACCCATTCTCTCGCGGCGAACCTTAGCGCGAGTTACCTCTACGCCGCAACGTTCGCAGACCTTACCCTTGTAACGAATTCTTTTGTATTTGCCGCAATGACATTCCCAGTCCTTTGTAGGTCCAAAAATGCGTTCGCAGAAAAGACCTCCTGTTTCGGGCTTAAGTGTGCGGTAGTTAATAGTCTCGGGCTTTGTAACCTCGCCGTATGACCAGCTTCTGATTTGTTCGGGAGAAGCGAGACCGATTTTTATAGATTCAAATGATAAATTCTTTTCTTCTGACATAATCTCTCACCCTCCGTTATTATTCTTCTGAATAGTCGTCGTCTGCATATTCATCGGTTTCAACGATGTCATCGCCGTTTTCATCCTGAAGACCAAAGCCGTCAAAATTACCGTCTTCTACAACGGTGCCGTCAAATGCCTCTTCGTCATCGGCAACTATCGGCTTTGAAAGACCGATATCATCGTCATCGTCAAAGGTCTGCTTGAGGTCAACCTCCAGACCCAATTTATCAAGCACACGTATATCAAGACCCAAAGACTGAAGTTCCTTAATAAGAACCTTAAATGATTCCGGAACACCGGCTTTCGGAACATTCTGACCCTTAACAATCGCTTCGTATGTCTTAACACGACCAACAACGTCATCAGATTTAACGGTAAGAATTTCCTGCAAGGTGTATGCCGCACCGTAAGCTTCAAGAGCCCAAACTTCCATCTCACCGAAACGCTGACCACCAAACTGCGCTTTACCGCCCAAGGGCTGCTGAGTTACAAGTGAGTACGGACCTGTTGAACGAGCGTGAATCTTATCGTCAACCAGATGATGCAATTTAAGATAATACATATAACCAACGGTTACCTTGTTATCAAAAGGCTCGCCTGTACGTCCATCATAAAGCTGTACCTTACCGTCTTCTGACATACCCGCCATTTTAAAGCATTCACGGATATCTGATTCGTGAGCACCGTCGAAAACAGGTGTTGCTATATTCCAACCGAGAGCCTTTGCGGCATAACCCAAATGAACCTCGAGAACCTGACCGATGTTCATACGTGAAGGAACGCCCAACGGATTGAGTACGATATCCAGAGGAGTACCGTCAGGTAAGAATGGCATATCTTCGCTTGGTAAAATGCGAGAAACAACACCCTTGTTACCGTGACGACCTGCCATTTTATCACCGACAGAAATCTTGCGCTTCTGAGCGATATAGCAGCGAACAACAACATTGACACCTGGGCTGAGTTCTGATGAATTTGTACGATCAAATACCTTAACATCAACTATTGTACCGTACTCACCATGAGGAACACGGAGAGAAGTATCACGAACTTCACGTGCCTTTTCGCCAAATATTGCGCGAAGCAGTCTCTCTTCGGCAGTAAGTTCGGTTTCGCCCTTAGGTGTAACCTTACCTACAAGTATATCGCCCGCCTTAACCTCGGCACCTATACGTATAATGCCGCGCTCATCAAGATCTTTAAGTGCATCGTCACCAACGTTTGGAATATCGCGGGTAATTTCTTCGGGTCCCAGCTTAGTATCGCGACACTCAATTTCATACTCTTCAATATGAATTGAAGTATAGATATCCTCACGAACAAGACGCTCGTTAAGCAAAACAGCGTCCTCGTAGTTATAACCTTCCCAGGTCATAAAGCCGATAAGTGCGTTGCGACCAAGAGAAATTTCACCATTACTGGTTGCGGGACCGTCGGCAATAACCTGCTTTTCATCTACAGTATCACCTACTGATACAATAGGCTTCTGATTAATACAGGTGCCATGGTTAGAACGCAAGAACTTAATGAGGTTGTACTCATCAATTTCGCCATTCTTAGCGCGAATTTTAATAATATCAGCGCTAACATAGGTAACAACACCTGCGCGACGAGCCAGTACTACAACGCCCGAGTCGACAGCCGCCTTATATTCCATACCGGTAGCAACAATTGGATTTTCGGGTTTTAATAGAGGTACTGCCTGCTTCTGCATGTTAGAGCCCATGAGTGCGCGGTTGGTATCGTCATTTTCAAGGAAGGGTATCATAGCGGTGGCTACAGACACAACCATCTTAGGCGATACATCCATATAATCAGCGCGTGAAGCCTCAACCTCACTGTAATTATCACGGATACGAGCATTGACTTTTTTGTTAACAAAGAAGCCCTTTTCATCCAAAGGTTCATTAGCCTGTGCGATTACATAGTCGTCCTCTTGATCGGCTGTCATATAAACAACCTCAGGAAGCACCTGACCTGTAGACTTATCTACACGGCGGAACGGAGCTTCGATAAAGCCGTATTTATTAATCTTTGCATATGTTGCAAGATATGATATAAGACCAATGTTAGGACCTTCGGGTGTTTCAATCGGACACATACGACCATAGTGGGTATAGTGAACGTCACGCACTTCAAATGATGCACGGTCACGAGAAAGACCACCGGGACCGAGCGCGGACAAACGACGCTTGTGTGTAAGCTCAGACAGCGGATTTGTCTGATCCATAAACTGTGACAGCGGTGAAGAACCAAAAAACTCTTTGATAGCCGCTACAACAGGACGGATATTTATAAGTGACTGAGGAGTAATGTTTTCGGGATCCTGTGACTGAAGAGTCATCTTTTCGCGAACAACGCGCTCCATGCGTGAGAAACCTATACGGAATTGGTTCTGCAAAAGCTCACCAACAGAGCGGATACGACGATTGCCGAGGTGGTCGATATCGTCGATACTACCTACATCATGGGGAAGTCCGAGGAAATAGTTAACACTTGCAAAAATATCGTCAAGTGTAACATGATTAGGAATAAGAGCAGCAACGTTGTCAATCAGTGCCTGCTTTAACTCTTCCTTATCGCTGTAATCCTCAATAATGCCCTTAAGCACCTCAAGGCTCACCTTTTCGTTAACGCCTGCTTTGTCAAGCTCTTGAAGTTCATCAGCGGTAAAATCAACAAAATCGTCTAAATTTACCATACCGTTTGAAAGAACCTTAACCTCAACGGTATTACCCTCAAAGTCCTGAACATTAACATATGCTTCGATAACACCCTTGCGCTCTACGGTATCAGCCATTTCGCGTGTGATAACGGTATCGGCATCAACAAGTATTTCGCCTGTCATCGGGTCAACTATCGGACGGGATGCTACCTTGCCGCGAATACGAGCGCCGATAGCCAACTTTTTATTATACTTATAACGTCCTACGCGAGAAAGATCATAACGACGCGGGTCAAAGAACAACTGCTCAAGATATGTCTTTGCGCCCTCGATTGTTACAGGCTCGCTCGGTCTTAACTTTTTGTACACCTCAACTAGTGCATCTTCAACGCTCTTTGTTTCGTCAACTTCGAGTGTTGCCGACAAACGCTCGTCCTCACCAAGAAGCTCGCGAATTTGTTCATTGGTACCAATACCCAAAGCGCGAACAAAGGTAGTAACGGGCAACTTTCTATTCTTATCAATACGAACATAAAGCACATCGTTAACGCTTGTTTCATATTCAATCCAAGCACCGCGGTTTGGAATAATGGTAGATGAAAACAACTTTTTACCTGTCTTTTCATCAACCTTTTTAGCAAAGTACGCACCGGGTGAACGTACAAGCTGAGATACGATAGCACGCTCTGCACCATTAATTACAAAGGTGCCTGAGTCGGTCATAAGCGGAAAATCGCCCATAAACACTTCGCTTTCCTTAATCTCGCCTGTTTCGTTGTTAAGCAGTCTTGCTGTTACGCGCAGGGGAGCAGCGTATGTTGTATCACGCGACTTGCATTCTGTAACGCTGTACTTAGGCTGCTCATCAATACGATAGTCGATAAAGCTTAACACAAGGTTACCGCTGTAATCTGTTATAGCGGACATATCCTTGAAAACTTCCATCAAACCTTCGGTGATGAACCAATTGTATGAATCCTTCTGAATTTCAATGAGGTTAGGCATATCGATAACTTCATTGATTTTAGAGAAGGTCATACGAGTGTTTTTTCCCATCTGGACAGGTTTTACCATTTTGTTTGGCTCCATAGGTTTTATATCACTCCTACTTAAAATTTCGGGATTTTTCGCCTTAAAACTTCATCCAATCCGTTAAAAAGGCGCAAATTCCCCCATCATTAGTAATTACATATTATAAATCAATAAAAACCTTGTGTCAAGCGCTTTTTACATTTTTTTCAAAAAAATTACTGCAAAGCCATTTTCTGACAATGCAGTAATCCATTTCTAGTATTAAATTAAATCCCGATAGTACAGATTTCTTGTATATTCCCCTCTTGCTTTTTCACCGCGATTATACATATCAATTATCCCACCCACCTCATCAGGTGTTTCGGTTGTGAAATAAAGCAACAGATAATCTACGTTTGGTATCTCATCAATTCTATCGCCCATATAAAGCGGCGCGGAATTGAGCAACTCGCTGTAACCCGCGCGGCACATAATGGGAAACTGTATGTTTTTGCGGTCGGTAATATAACCTTTTTTGTCACACTCGACACAGCTTCTGCCGTTACGAAGCGGACAATTCCTTGTCAGCATAAGCGGCAGTCTGCCAAAGCCGAAAATGCCGACGGGGATATTACTGTTAATACCTTTAATCTCTTTTAGTGAAATTTCGGCGGACAGCACAATTTCATCTACGCCGATTTCTTTATATGTTTTTATACTCTCGCTGTTGTTTGCGTTAAGACCTACCGCACCCATAACCTTAAATCCCAATGATTTTGCAATCGCCACGGCAGAAAGATTACCGCAATATGCGGTAGTAATCCCCTGCTGTTTTAACTGTGCAAGTCTTTTTATAACAACCTCTTCATTTGCAATATAACGCGGCAGTTCTGCAATAATCCCTATACCGCTCAAATCGGGCATTTCGCACTCATAAGGCAATATCATCGACGTAATACCGTCAAGATTTTCGGGTATTTGATCTACGCTTGAAAATCTGGCGATAAATTGCTTTTTGCCGCTTAAATTACCAACATTTTCAAAATCAGGCACGGTATAATCGTTAACAACAATCTCGGCTCTTTTATTATCAAGTTGCTCTATCGCGTCACGTCGCAACGCATTTAACTGTGATGCCGCTATAAAAAGTCCGTCATCAAGACTAACATTTATATCTTTACAATAATACGGTGTGTTACCAAGCTTGATAAGATTATCAATAACCGATTGCTTTTCTGCCGCTTTGTTTTTAGCAGTTTGCGGTATATCACCGTTTACAGTAACGGTATTTTTACCGTCAGTTACAGTAAGCAAAATAGGCTTGTCGGCAAAAATTTCAGCATTTATTCTAACGGGCACACTCTGTCGCTCGGCGCGGTAAAGCTCGTGTAAATAAGAGTATGTATCCCCTGCCGCTACAACGTCGTCTTTGGTGCGGATACCAAACATATCGCGACCTAAAACGCCTTTATAATATCCGTCGGTAAAGCCCGAACGCGAAAATACATTTTGTAACGTTTCGAAAAGTTTCGGCTCGATAAAGCCGTTATCAACCGCCTGTCTGCAAGCGGCAGTCGCCGCCGACACATATTCGGGGCGCTTCATTCTGCCCTCAATTTTAAGGGATGCAACACCCATCTCTTTAAGTTCATTTATATATTCATAAAGACATAAATCTTTAAGACTTAGGTCATAACCCGTACCGCCCGACACACCAAACGGCAGACGGCAAGGTCCCGCGCACAAGCCGCGGTTGCCGCTACGCGCGCCCAAAACAGACGATAGCAAGCACTGCCCCGACACACTCATACAAAGCGCGCCATGAACAAAGACCTCTACCTCTATACCAAGCTCGTTTGCCGCCGCGCAAAACTCGGCAAGTTCTTGTTTGCTCATTTCACGCGATACAACAACACGGCTAAAACCTAACTCTTTCAAAATCGGTAAGCAAGCTGACGAATGGACGGTCATTTGAGTAGAAGCGTGCAACTGCAAATCAGGAATATGTTTATGTAAAAGAGCAGCCAAACCTAAATCAGAAATTATGATAGCATCTACACCGCATTTGTAAGCAGATAAAGCCACGTCAAATGCCGCTTGTAATTCAGTTTGCTTTATCATAATATTAAGCGCAAGATACACCTTCACCCCGCGTATGTGACAGTAACGGACTGTTTCTTTAATATCACTATCATCAAAGTTATCGGCATTTCTACGCGCCGAAAACTGCTTGGCTCCTATGTACACCGCATCCGCGCCGCTGCGTACAGCCGCCGCTAATGATTCGGGGCTACCGACAGGTGCCAAAACCTCGGGACAAAAAGACATATCTTTCACCTACCTAAAAACAAAAAAACGGAGCAGGAAAAATCCTACTCCAAATATTATATATGAAATTCGATTAAAAAGAAAGTGTTTTATAATAATTTAATTTTTCTTGTGTAGGGACTGGCCTCCGGACAGTCTGTTATTAAAACAAAATTTACTGTTATTCCAGAGACAATTAAAAATGAAGTTATTAAACATATCATTGTTATTATAAATTTTATATATTTTTACACATATTTTTGCTATTTTTCATACGTTTACAACCTCCTTTATCTCTAGTTTTATAATTTAAATATGAAAAATATCAATGATAAAAATTTAGGTGTGTATTATTAAATTAGTACACACCTAATAAATTTTAATAAATAGCATTAACTTTTGTAGACGCAAGGCCAACAACATATATATGATTATATAACAAGTCTTTATACTCAACAATTGTGCCTTCAAATATAAAGAAAACGCTACTGCCAGTTGTAATATCAAAATATTCTGTAGAAGCCATAGCAGCCATAGAATTATCAGTTCCAAGACCAGACTCAACAAGATGAATATCACTACGAGAATCGCTTAAAGTAAAGTAACCACTATAACCATAATAAGTTGTAGGAACTTCAAGTTGAATAGTGGGATAAGTAGGTGTTTCAATTAAAGCATCAGTGGGCTTTGAAGTGTCAACACTTGGTGTGCTTTCCACACTAACAGCATCCTCTGAAGAAGTGTCAGAAGGGGTGCTAACAACAGAATTATTGCTTGTAGTATTAGTAGGCTCACTAGTAGTCTCACTAACAACACTAGAGCTAACAGTGCTGTTATTAGAAGCTACTTCATTTTCAACAGCATTCCCAGTAGCAACATCAGATTCATTAGAATCATTAGTGGTTTCATCAATCACTTCAGAATCTTCAGTAGTTGTAATTTCAGAAGTACTACCTTCAACAACTTCACCGTAACTTATATCGTTATTTGAGGATATATTATTATCAACAACGCTGTTACAACCACCAAGCAAACACATAGTAGTGCAAAGCGTAATAATTAACAAAATGCTTATAAAATTAAAAGTTATTTTCATAAAATACCAACCCCATTAATTTGCCAAAATAAAATCCGCAACCGTCTTACCAAAACCACCCTCGCCGTCTTGGGTTTCGGCTTCAACGTAAGCGCAATGATTACCGTGCATAAGCTTATATGTAATCTTATCGCCGTGACCGAAGTGCTTTAGTGTTGTCATAAGTAGCTGTGTTTGCTCGAAGCGGCCAAACATATCGTTATCTGAC
>CAZVWG010000050.1:0-11057 GCA_964630675.1 uncultured Ruminococcus sp. | reverse complement strand
TAGTTTTCATCATATTTTTTTGAGAAAAGTGTAACCTATCATTGACGACTGTACAGCAAACCGTTTGTTTCACAAAAGTTATGCTTGAATATGCCGCTGTTATAATGTATAATATAATCCAATTGCTATTTATATTTATATATAAGCGAAAATGATTAACATTTTATTTACAAATTTTATAAATTTGTTTGATATGATTAATCGAAAAACTTTACCGCAAAGGAGTAATAAAAATGATTGAAGTTACCGGACTCAGCAAAAGATACGGTACATACCTTGCGGTTGAAAACATTAACTTTTCAATCAGCAAGGGTGAGGTTGTAGGCTTCCTCGGTCCTAACGGCGCAGGTAAATCTACAATTATGAACATACTTACCGGTTATCTTTCACTGACTCAAGGCAAGGTCACCATTGACGGTTTTGACATTGCCGAAAATCCAGAAGAGGCAAAAAAGCGTATCGGTTATCTGCCCGAGCTTCCTCCGCTGTATACAGATATGAAGGTTCGTGAATACCTTAACTTTGTCTACGACCTTAAAAAAGTTAAGTTTCCAAAAGGACCGCATATTGACGAAATTATGCGCTTAGTCAGAATTGACAACGTACAAAATCGCCTCATCAAAAATCTTTCAAAAGGTTACCGTCAGCGTGTAGGCTTTGCACAAGCACTTATAGGCAATCCCGATGTTTTGATTCTTGATGAACCTACCGTTGGTCTTGACCCGCAGCAAATTATTGAAATTCGAAATCTTATTACAAGGCTCGGTAAAAACCATACGATTATCTTGTCTTCACACATACTGTCTGAAATACAGGCAGTTTGTGACCGTATAATAATTATAAACTACGGCGAAATCATTGCCGACGACCTGCAGGACAACCTGGCAGAAAAGCTTTCTACCGATCATTCACTTTTAGCACGTGTAATTTGTGACGAACGCGATATGCTTGCTGCACTTAAGACCGTTAAAGGTGTGAAGGATGTTACCTTGCTCGGTAAAAAAGAAAGCGGCGCATATGATTTTGAAATCATACCGGAGGAGGGCGCCGATATACGCGCAGGTGTTTCGGGCAGAATTGCCGAGCGCAAAAAACAACTGCTCTCTCTTACTAGTAACCGTCTGACACTTGAGCAAATATTCTTAAAGCTCACACAAGCTCCTAACAATGACGAGGCCCGTAAAATGCTCGGTCTTGACAATACTGTTTCCGAGGAAACAGAAGAGACCGTCGGCATTATTATAGAAATTCCCGAAGAAAATACAGAAGAAACGGAGGATGAAGAATAATGTTAGCAGTATTTAAACGAGAATTCAAAGCATACCTTGCTAATCCCTTAGGATTTATAATCCTCGCAGTAATTTACTTTTTCTTAGGTTTGGGATTTTACCAGATTTTTGCTGCAGGTGCCCCATATGTTGAATACACCGTTCTTTTCCCCGCGCAAATAGGTCTGTTATTCTTTGTTGTTCCTGTTATTACAATGCGACTTTTCAGCGACGAACGCCGCACAAAGACCGATCAGGTGCTTTTTACCTCACCTGTTAAGCTTATCAACATTGTTTTTGGTAAATTTTTGGCAGCCTTTGCGCTTTACGCTCTGGGTTTTGCTCCCACAATTATCTATCAAATAATTGTTTCAGCTTTTGTTTCGGTAAATTTCTTCTACTACATTTACGCAATTATTGGTATTATGCTTTTTGGCGCCGCGCTTATCGCAGTTGGTATGTTTATTTCATCACTTACCGAAAGTCCTATAATTTCGATTATATTTACTCTTGTTGCAAATTTGTTTATTATGTTCTCAGGCAGCTTTGCAAGTATGATAACCGTTTCTACCTCAACCAATAATGTATTTGAGGTTATAGGCACATTTCTTTTGAATGTACTGGTTAAATTTCTTAATGGTATGAACTTCGTCGAAGTTCTTGAAAGCTTTGGTAATCAGTCACTCGCAGTTAAGGACATTATTTACTTTATCAGCATTTCAGCAGCCTTTATATTCTTAACCGAGCGCTCACTCGAAAAGAGAAGATGGTCATAAGGAGGTAAAAATTATGGAAAACAAAAACGAAAATATAGAAATAATTACAACCTCTGACATCGTAGAGGATGCACCCGAAACCAAAAGAAAGAGTATTAAAACCGTTCTCTCGTCGATAGGCTCTTTCTTCAAAAAATTTAAAAGCGATAAAATCAAAAATGAAGCTTTGCTTCGTCGCGGCGGCTATTCGCTTGCAATAACCGCTATCGTTCTTGCAGGACTTATTGTTTTTAACTGGTTGGTATCTTCACTTGCAGATCGTTTTAATCTTGAGTTTGATATGACGGTTGACAAAAAGAACTCTATCAGCGAGGAAAATATAGAATATATTAAAAATCTTGATGCTGACGTAACCGTTACAGTTTGTGCTACAGAGGAATATTATGCCGACTATATGGCCTACTATGCACAAAACTATTATGGTGTTACCATCTCTTCAAATTCGGAACTTGAATACTTTACTCAAACGATAAATCTTATTGATAAATATAATGATTACAATGAAAGAATCGTTATAAAATATGTAGACCCGCAATCTACCGAGTTTACCGCGATTTCAACAAACTACTCCTCTTATTCAATTTCATACGGTGATGTGATTGTAACAAGCAGCGCCGGCGGAAAAGAACGTGTAAAGATTTTAACGTTTGACGACATATACGTTACCAGCAGTTCAGACTCATACTACTATCAATCTTATACATTGTCTGCCAACAGGCTTGAAACCGCTCTTACAAGCGCCATAGCCTATGTTACAAGTGCCGACAGCAAAAAGGTTGCTGTTCTTTCAGGACATAGTGAAAACAATTACACCGATGCATATTTAGAATTGCTTACTTCCAACAACTATGATATAACCGAAATAACCGATAAGCTCATTACAACCATTTCAACCGAATACGATGCCATTATTATTTCTGCTCCTTCGGTCGACTTCATAGGAGACGAGCTTGATGTAATAGGCGCATTCCTTGAAAACGGTGGAGAAATGGGCAAGGGTCTCATCTTCTTCGCAGACGCTACCTGCCCCGCACTGCCTAACCTCTATTCTTTTTTGAAACAATGGGGTATTGATATAAGCGAGGGTATACTTTTTGAAACAGAAAGCACCAACCACATACAAAATGCACCCTCTACTATGGGTCTCTACGCCGCTGAGCTTGAAGATGACGACATAACCGAAAACATTAATATGGTCATTGCAGACTACATTGTACCAATGAAGGTCTGTGAGCCTGCTACCTTGCAAAGAAGTTCTACAGCTTTGATGCAAACGCTTGATTCAACCGTTGTGGCTCCTATCGGCTCGGCAAGCACCTGGGCAGATTATACCGATGATGACAAAGAGCAGTTTGACTGTGTTATTCAGGCGGTAGAAACCGATTATGACAGCGAAAATAACGAACTCACAAGTTATGTTATGGCATTTGCAAGTGTTGAATTTGTTCAATCAACATGGGCTTCCTACAGTGATCTTTCCAATCAGGATATCGTTATGGCTTGTACCGATCGCGCGGCTCACGTGGGTGATACTACTATGACATTCACCTCAAAGATTATCACTAACGAAAGCTTTTCTACCAGCGTAAACGCAAGCAACACCAAACTTGTATTAATTATATTCATGGTTATAATTCCGATAGTTATCATTATCGCCGGTATTGTAGTATTTGTAAGGAGAAGAAACGCACGATGAGTGATCTTTTCGAAAAAGAACAAAATGAATTAAAGTCTGTCCCCGCTGACACTGCAGTCAGCGAGACGGACAATATCGCCGAAGAGGAAAGCACCGTATTTTCTGCGCCTGCAGAGCATAAGGTTAAAACTCCCAAAAACAGCGGTAAAAAAAGAATAATATCCATCGTTTCTGCTTGCGTTGCCGTTGCTGTGCTTGTTTGCGGAACATTGGCAATTATAAAGCTTATACCGGAAATGGCAGGTGACGAAACCGTAAGCTCGGTTTTTGAGGATATAACTGTAGTTGATGCCGATTCAAACTCCTTTACAGATGTCACCATTACAAATAAAAACGGTGAATTCAAATTTGTTACCCAACAAATCAATGTGACGAACGACGAAGGCGAAACCGACACCACTACCTACTGGACTGTTGAAGGCATTGATGTTTCAAAGCTTAGCACAACAACAACAAATACCATTATATCTGCCGCTGCCAGCGTTACCGCTACACGTGAAATCGATACAAAAACGCCCTCCGAATGCGGTTTCGATGATCCGACAACCAAGATATCGGTTACATCAAGCGATGCCGACCCCTACACCATTTTGGTTGGTGACTCTTCACCCGACGGTTTGGGCTCCTATATGATGCTTGAAGGTAGCGACAAAATATATGTTGCTGCTGATTCTGAGTTTACTGACTTTGATTTCACCCTGCTTGACCTTACGGATATATCTTCTATTCCGATAACAACCTTCTCGACCGACACATCAGATAACAAATCATCTGATGGCACATATGCGTTTTTTGATTCGTTAACCCTTTCGGGCAAACTTTTCCCCGAAACAATAACCATTGTAAACAACAAGGAAGAGAATGACTCTGCAGAGTTGTTGCCGTATTTAATAACAACTCCATCCAACAGATATGCAAACACAGAAAACCTCAACTCGTTGGTTGCACTGTTCTCTGTCGAAAATGCTGTTGCAGGAAACTATGCCTTGGAGGTTACCGACGAAACATTAAAACTTTTCGGCTTTGATGATCCCGATGCGGTTATAACAATGACTATTGACGGCGAAGAGCGTAGTTTTAAATTCTGCTTTGTAGACAGCGAATACAGCGCTGTTGTTTATGATGGTGCACCTATGATACGAAAGGTAATAACAAGCAATTTTGACTTTCTTGCTTTAGATTCCGAAGATCTGTACTACAAATATTTGTTTATGAACTCTATAAACGATATAAAAGCATTAAAGCTTAACGATAAAAACGGTGAGGTTACGTTTGATATCTCTTACGAAGAAGATGAAAATTCAAACAAAACATATCACGTTTTAGCGAACGGCGAAGAAATTGTCGCCGAAAATTTCCAAGATTTTTATGCTGATTTCGTAAATACACGGTGCACAGATTTTTCCACACAGGAAACATCTGCCGAATGTGATGGTACCGTTACTTTCGTATTTTATGACGATTCCGAGACCGTAATCAATTTTTACAGAGTAAACGATACAGAGTATCAATACAGCTTAGACGGTAATGCTATGGGAAAGATTACCGCTTCTGCATATAATAAAATGGTTAGCAACATACGGAGCATCGCTGCAGGCGAAGAGCCTGTATAATCTATCAAGATAAAAAATCGTCGAGATTGAAATTCAATCTCGACGATTTTTTATCTTGATAGATTAAGGTTGATTGTATTAAACAAATACTTATATCGCTCTTCTTCTAATTTGCTTGCGGGATGCAATGTTGCGAGAGCACCGTCAACCGTAGAATCATAACCATCGCCAACATATACCAGTTTATATGTTAGCCTTGCTTTGTTTTGCGCACTATATTCGGCATCGATAAATTCACAATTTTCGGTTTCTCCAATCAGCGTATAATCACTATCATTACCCGCAGCCCTGTAAACTGCGTATTTAGAGGCATCGGCTTTCCAACAAAGTTTTACACCGTTTTGCTGCCAAACGGCAGTGAACTCGGTAGCTACCTCACGTTTTTTCACGGGTTTAAAGCCGCTTATATTATATTCGCCGCCAATTTGAGTATCAAACTCAATAAAGAAACCATCTCGTGTTATTTGCATTGGTTGATCATTACACATAACTTTTATATCATCAAATCCTTCATAGCGCAACTTTAAAAGACCGCCACATTCCGACTTGACCTTTAGCATATTAATAATGCCGTCTTTGTAATCACAGTCAACCGTAAAATTACCGCGCGCTTTAAGACCTTTGAACGAAACCGTGTTCCAATTATCCGGTACTGCAGGCAAAAGCGATAGATATCCCTCATGGCTTTGAAGTACCATTTCGGTCATACCTGAGGTTGCGCCGAAGTTTCCGTCTATCTGAAACGGAGGATGCACGTCCCATAGATTTGGATATGTGCGCTCTTTTAAAAGATTTTGCAAAAGCAAATATGCGTGATTACCGTCACCCACACGTGCCCACGCGTTAAGGCGGTGCGCCAAAGCCCAACCCGTAGATTTATCCCCGCGCATTTCAAGCGTAAGTCGCGCCGCATCAAGCCATGCCGGTGTGCTATGTGTTACGGTACTACCGGGAACAAGTGCTACAAGCTGTGATATGTGTCTGTGGTGCGCCTCACCTATCTCACCGTAAAAATGCTCCTCGTCGTATTCCTTTATTTGTCCGCTATAACCGATTTGTATGGGTCCATAACTATCAAGCTGTTCTTTTTCTTTTTCAACGGTTTCATCATTAAAATTTAAAATGTCGGCGCATTTTAAATCATCACACGCATTTTCATAAATGAATTGCTGATCAAATGCACAACCTACCGTATGATAATATTGCTGTTTTTTGTGTGCCATTACCCAATCGCCCGAGAAAATCTGCTCTGGCGAGGCAGAAAAGCTACACAGATATCTGCCGTCATAGTTTTTTATATTTTTAGTTAAGAATTTTGACATACCGTGGATTGCTGGATGAGAATATTTTCTAAGCACATTTTCATCACGGGTAAAATCATAATAATCCCAAAACATTTTCGAGGTCATACCGCCGGTGCCCGGTCCTGAATGCGTATAATACCTCATTCCATCTATCTGATACATCCATCCGCCTGTACCAATAATCCATCCGCACTCACCATCACCCTCAACATAGTTTTCGGGGTTTACCTCTTTTATCCACTCAGATGCATTAACACCTGCCGCTTTCTTATAATTATTCCAATATTCCGCATATGCTTTAAAGGTTTCGGCAAGATTGGTGCTAAATGCAGGCCAATAGTTCATTTGCACATTTATATTGTGCCAAAATCCGCATGTCCACGGTGATTTATCGTGAACTGTCCACACTCCCTGCAATGATGCTGGAGGTGTGCCCTCTCTCGATGATGAAACAAGTAAGTGCCTACCATATGCATAATATAACTCTTCAAAATAAAACTCAGGGTTTCCCTCTTGATAAGAAACAAGCAATTCTTCGACGCTGCGCCCATCATCAATACCGCCCAAATCAAACTCTACTCTATTTATAAGTGCACAATAGTCATCTGTGTGACGTTTATATAAATTATCCCAACCAAGTGACACTGCATTGTTAAGACAATTCACTACTGCATTGTGTGGATCTTCTCCCAATGCTTTGTGACAGCCATTCATAAACACCTCAGTACATAGCTTATAGGAAGTATCTAACGTGTAATACATCACAGTACTTGTAGCGCCCTTAACTGTAATTCGATCGGTTTTGGATACTATTTCTCCATCTGTCACAACAGCGAGTCTTGCTTCATAAATAAGCTCGCGTGATGGCAACGTGCCACGCATAACAAGCGTATTTTTCTCTACGGTTATTTCTCCTGTTCTGCCGCCCTCTTCTACAGGGCGCGCATTGAGATACGGAATTACAAGCCTAGTATCAAAGTCAACCGCTCCGTTTACAGTATTAATTCTATATACAAATATCTTATCCGGATAACTTACAAAAGCCTCGCGGTTAACCTCTATACCACCAACATTGTATTTTGAATATACGACACCGTTGTCAAGCGATAGTCCGCGCTCGTATTCAGCGATGTCTTTGTGATTAAAATCAATAAACACCTCACCAAAGTTAGAAACACCGCCAAAATTCCACGGATTTGCAAAGGTGTTAGTGGTAAACTGTATCCTTTCACTGTCATATCCACCAAATACGCTTGCACCAAAATAGCCATTACCAATTGGTAGTGAATACCTTTCCCATCCGTCATTTGAATTTTCAGCAGGAGAAAAATATCTCATTATTAAATTCTTTTTCATAATCAGCACTCTCCAAGCAACAATTATGCCTATATTATATCTTTTTTACTCTTGTTTTGCAATAAAAAAAGGAAGACGCTTCAACCGAAAGCGTCTTCCTCACATGTTCTATTAAAGTTTTTAACTACTTTGAATAAACTTTCTTTACACCAAATCCGAATGCTGCTATACCAAGCATAACTACTACGGCATAAACCATCATCGCATCGCCCGTCTTGGGTGCAGAATCAGAATCATCAGTAGAACTTGCCTTGAGCGGATCGGTCTTAACGTTGTCATAGTTACCGCAGATAATAACCGAAGTCTTTGCCTTGATAGTCAACTCCTCTGAAGTAAGACTACCTTTTACTATTTCATAATCAGTGCCTTCGACTGCAACAGAAGTTTTTGTTGTTGCCGCAAGAGTTTTAACAGCGCTTAAAGTAACAATACCTGAGTTATTCACACTAGAAACAGTACCCTCTACAGTAGCCTCAACCTTATAGATGGTCCAATCGTTAAAAGTGCCGTATGTGTCACTAGCCTTAACGGTAATAGTATCACCGTGATCAAGGGTGTACTCAACATCTTCCTTGCCTGTAGGATCTGTAACGTCAGCCTTTCTAACTGTTACAGTAACTTTTTCGGTAGCAACAGGGCTGTCAGCCGCGAATGCTGTTACTGAAAAACAGCAAATCATAACAACGCTAAGAATTAATGCAATTATCTTCTTCATTTTACAAACCTCCGTAAAAATGCAAATACAACTATACGGCTAATATTATAAAACATATTTTCTAAAAAGTAAATACTTTTTTTAAAAAATTTTATTTTTTCTTGATACCTATTATAATTTGTGGTAAACTCTATATGATTTTACTTAAAGCACAAAAGGAGTATTACAGTGGATTTGAAACAAGAAATAAACAGACGGCGTACATTTGCGATCATTTCACACCCTGACGCCGGTAAAACCACTTTAACCGAAAAATTGCTTCTTTACGGAGGCGCCATACAAACGGCAGGTTCCGTAAAGGGCAAAGCTACTGCTAAACACGCCGTATCCGACTGGATGGAGCTTGAAAAGCAGCGCGGTATTTCTATTACATCTTCCGTAATGCAATTTGAATATGATGGTTATTGTATCAATATTCTTGATACCCCCGGACATCAGGACTTCTCGGAAGACACCTATCGCACGCTTATGGCAGCTGATAGCGTTGTTATGGTAATTGACGCGGCAAAGGGTATTGAACCGCAAACCCGTAAACTCTTTAAGGTTACGGCTATGCGCAACATTCCTATATTTACATTCATAAATAAGCTTGACCGTGATGCTCGTGACCCGTTCGAACTGCTTGACCAGCTTGAAAAAGAATTTGGTATAGGCACCTACCCTGTCAATTGGCCAATAGGCTGCGGTGTAGATTTTAAAGGCGTGTTTGACCGTGACCGTCGCCAGATTATGACCTTTAACGAATTTCATAGAGGTCAGGACAAATTGCAGGCAATCGAATGTGACATTACCGACACCGAAAAGCTGGATGAGCTTATTGGTGAATATTCACGCCGCGACCTTGTTGACCAGATAGAACTGCTTGACGGCGCAAGCTTTGATTTTGACATAGACCAAGTTCGTTGTGGTAAGCTTACCCCCGTTTTCTTCGGTTCGGCGCTTACAAACTTCGGCGTAGAGCCGTTCCTTGAAAATTTCTTAAAGATGACAACCGCACCTCTTGCTCGTAACACAAAAGAGGGTGAAGTTATTCCCGAAAGTGAAAACTTCTCAGCATTTGTGTTTAAAATTCAGGCAAATATGAACAAGGCGCATCGTGACCGTATGACCTTTATGCGCATTTGCTCAGGTAAGTTTGAGCGTGATAAAGAGTATTATCACGTTCAGGGCAAAAAGAGTCTACGCCTTAGCCAGCCTCAACAGCTTATGGCAGATAACCGACAAATTGTAAACGAAGCATATGCCGGCGATATTATCGGTGTCTTTGACCCAGGTATTTTCTCTATCGGTGATACCGTTTGTGATATAAAACACAAGGTTGAGTTTGAAGGCATACCCACATTTGCGCCCGAACATTTTGCTGTAATTGAGCATAAGGACAGCCTTAAACGTAAGCAGTTTGTAAAAGGTGTTGAGCAGATAGCCCAAGAGGGCGCTATACAAATTTTCCACGAGCCCAACACGGGTATGGAACGCGTTATCGTAGGCGTTGTGGGTGTGCTTCAGTTTGAAGTGCTCGAACACCGTCTTAAAAATGAATATAACGTTGACGTTATCCGCACCAATATGCCATATCAGTTTATTCGCTGGATAGGCAACGAAGACATTGATGTTTCGAGGTTAAATCTTACTTCCGATACTAAATGGGTTCAGGATTTTAAGGGTAATAATCTGCTCATCTTTACAAGCGAATGGAATATTAACTGGGCGCTTGAAAAGAACGACGGACTTATCCTTGAAGATTTTAGTAAGAATTAGGGTGAATTTATGAATATCGCTGTAATAACAGGTGCATCCTCGGGACTTGGATGGGAATATGCCAAGGCTGTGTACGAAACACGCACCGACCTTGATGAAATATGGGTAATTGCCCGACGAGAAGACCGCTTGCAAGAGTTACAAGCAGAGCTCGGCAGCACGGTAATACCTGTGGCATTTGATATTACCGACCCACAGGCAGTTGAAAATTATATCGGATTGTTAAAAGAAAAGGATGCTACCGTTAAGCTGCTTATAAATAACGCGGGCTTTGGCAAGCTTGACAATTTTGAAGATATTTCTACCAACGAAAACGCGCGGATGGTTCGTCTTAACTGTGAAGCGCTTACCGTTATGACATCAGCAACGCTTCCGTTTATGAATGAGAATAGCGAGATTATCAATTCTTGTTCGATAGCATCTTTTGCCCCAAATACACGTATGGCGGTGTACTCGTCTACAAAGGCGTATGTTATGAGCCTATCACGAGCTTTACGACTTGAATTAAAGCCGCGCAAAATAAATGTGCTGGCAGTATGCCCCGGTCCTATGAGCACCGAATTTTTGAGTA
>CAZVWG010000049.1:0-11556 GCA_964630675.1 uncultured Ruminococcus sp. | reverse complement strand
ATAAGTTTGTTTATACGGCAGCAGCCGTCAAGCAAACTGTATTCGGTATGCAAATGCAGATGTGTAAAGCCCATGCCGTATTCACTCCTTATCTTGAAATTATTTCTTCATATATTTCTATTATTTTTTTCAGTCTGTGGTTAAGTCCCGAAACGGTTAACGGTTCGGGCGAATTTTTACATAGATCCTTAAGCGAACTTTCGGGATACTGCATACGCAAATTTGCCACAGCAATAAGTTCTTCGGGTAAAGATGAGAGCATTTCTCTCTTGATTAAATACTCAATAGCCGTTCTTTGCTTTATTGATGCTTCGATTGTCTTTTTAATATTTGCACCATCGCAATTAAACATACGGTTTGTTTTGTTGTTAGCCTCTTTCATTATAGTGGTTTCTATAAGCTCAAGGCTGCGTGCCGAAGCGCCCATAAGCGCCAACAAATTTATTATCATCTCGCTACGCTTTATATATACCACAAAGCCGTTACCCCTTGTTGAAATATTAGCCGCAACCGAATGTTTGGCTAAAATATCACGCAATTCGTAAGCCAAGGCTTCGCTTTTTACGGAAAAATCTACCCTATAGCTTTTTTCGGGATCACTCATCTGCCCACATGCCAAAAAAGCACCGCGCACAAATGACGCCTCACAACAAGTGCGATTAAAAAACTCATGGCTTATTTTTCCCTCGCACATACCAAAATCTACCGAAGCCAAAATTTTAAGTCTGTCGGTATCGTCGGATATTTGAGCTCGGTATGTAGTATTTTTGCTATTGCCTTTTATGATTTCCACCTGAGCATCATAATTCTTTTTAATCAAAGCGGAATAAAGCAGAGTTACCGCTTCGTTTTCACTCTGCATTGAGATTTTTTGAGCGTTAAACGCCCTGCCAAACAACAGCAAGCCGTATGTAAGTGCTTGCATACAACAGCGCGATACCTTTATCTCGGTAAGTTCGGTTTTAATATCTGAACAAAAAGACATATTTTTAATCCTTTATATTTATATCACGGTGAAAGCATATAGTATCATAGCCTTTTTTACGCAATGCATTGCAAACTTCTATTGCAAAGGTCACCGAACGATGATGCCCGCCCGTACAACCAAAAGATACTACCATTTTTTCTACACCATATTGTTCTTTAACAGGTATTACAATCAAAATTAATTCTATTATCTTTTTAAGATAATTTTTGCTTTGTGATGAATTCAAAACATAATCCCTCACGGGCATGTCCAAACCGGTTTTGTGCTTTAAATCTTCTATGTAAAAAGGATTAGGCAGACAGCGCACATCGAAAATGAAGTCTGCATGCGCGTCTGCCCCATTTTTAAATCCAAATGACCTACACTCTATTTTCATTTACTTTCTTCCCACAAATATAACCTCAGGCTCCAAATCAACACCGTCGGCATTTTTGACGGTATGCTGTACTTTTTTAATAAGCGATAAAACATCGTCGCAAGTAGCGTTGCCCGTATTTATAACAAACCCTGCGTGTTTTTGACTCACCTGAGCACCGCCAATCGATACACCCTTAAGATTGTTTTTTTCGATAAGCGCACCGGCAAAATAACCCTCAGGGCGTTTAAATGTGCTGCCAGCACTTGGGTATTCTAACGGTTGCTTATCGCGCCGACGTGTAAAAAAGTCATCCATAGCCGATTTAATTTCACTTGCATTACCCTGCTTTAACTTAAATGTAACACTTGTTATAATTAAATCGGTATTTTTAAACGCGCTTGTTCTATACCCTAAATTCATTTGAGCAATATCAAAATTTTGTATATTGCCGTCGTGATCTATAGCTGTAGCCGATACCGCAACCTGTGACATCTCACCGCCATAAGCACCTGCGTTCATATAAAGTGCGCCTCCAACAGTACCGGGAATTCCGTAAGCAAATTCAAGTCCTGAAAGCGAAGACTTTTGCGCCGCAATACATAAAGATCGCAAACTCGCTCCTGCACCGCATACAATCATATCTCCATCAATTTTTATATCGGCGATGCCTTCAAGGCTGATGACCGCGCCCTCAATGCCCTTATCTGACACCAAAATGTTAGAACCCTTACCCAATGCAAAATATGGTATGCCGTACTCACGTACAAGTTTTAATACGATTTTTAATTCATCCTCGGTTTTGACCTTAATCAACACATCGGCATTACCGCCTATTTTAAAGGTAGTATGACGACTCATGGATTCAGATGTGATATATTCTGTTTTTAACTCATTTAATCTGGCACACAGATTATCAAGCTGCATAAAATCACCTTATTTTTCATACAAATTACAAAGATATGCCGCGCCTATAATGCCCGCATCGTTGCCAAGGTCAGCTGTTTTTATCACTGTCTTTATCTTCATATGACGGGCATAATTTTCGCCCTCAACATACTCATTAAGCGGGTCGGTGAGGTATTCGCCCTCTTTTGAAACACCGCCGCCTATACATATCATATCAGGTTGGAAGGTATCGAGAACATTAGCGATACCAACGGCAACATAGCGAATGTATTCGTCGACCACCATACTGCCCACGCGGTCGCCGAGGCGTTTCGCCTTAAATGCAGTTACACCGTTTGCATTTTCAATATTACCATCGCAAATATCCCACATTCTGCTGTTTTTATATCGCATCATAGCCTGCTTGGTCTGACGCACAAGCGCCGTAGCAGATGCATAAGTCTCCCAACAGCCAAATCGTCCGCAGGTGCAAGCCTGACCTCCCATCTGGATAACCGTATGACCAAGCTCACCACCCGCACCGTTAGAGCCCGAATAGATTTTACCGTCGATTATGATACCTCCGCCAACACCTGTGCCAAGTGTAATTGCAATAAAGTTTTTAGTACCCTTGCCTGCGCCCGCAATATACTCGCCATAGGCTGCCGCGTTTGCATCGTTTTCCACATAAAACTTTTTACCTGTTTTCTCATAAAGCATTTTACCGAGCGGTAAATCATAAAACTCAAGATTGTTAGAGTAAGGCACATTGCCTGTTTCGTGTTCAATAGAGCCGGGACAGCCTATGCCGTAACCGTCAATATCATCAGGGGTAAGACCCGCACTCTCTATTGCCTCAAAAGCAACTGCTGCCAAATCGTCTACTATCTCTTCGGCAGGGCGCGGTAAATTGGTCTTGCGTTTTGCTGTAGCTACTATTCGGTAATGCTCGTCAACAACACCCGCTACTATATTTGTACCACCTAAATCTATGCCTAATTTATACATAAGTTACTCCTTTTTTGATTAAAACGGTTTAATGTTTGTTTCTTCCGATTTTTTAAAATCATCATTCATACCAAGCCTGCTGAGCAAATCCTCTGCCGCGTTATATCCAAGTTTTTTCTGGCGGCTGTTCATAGCTGCAACCTCTATTATTACCGCTAAATTTCTACCCGGTTTTACAGGAATTGTAAGCGATGGGATTTCAAGACCCAATATCTCTGTTTTCTGAGTTTCAAGACCCATACGGTCATAATTTTTATTTACATCCCACTGCTCCATATTAATAACCAGGTCGATTTTCTCTGTTAGTTTTACCGCTCCTACGCCGAAAATGCGGCTTGCATTAATAATTCCTATGCCACGAAGTTCAATAAAATGACGTATATTATCGGGTGCCGTACCAACAAGCGACTTGCTGGACACACGACGAATTTCTACAGCATCATCGGCGATAAGACGGTGACCGCGCTTTACAAGTTCAATCGCTGTTTCGCTCTTACCAACGCCGCTTTCACCAAGCAGCAAAATACCCTCGCCGTAAACCTCTACCAAAACGCCATGACGGGTAATTCGGGGTGCTAAATGCAAATTTAAAAACGCTATCAGTGCCGCCTCAAAATCAGAAGTTGATTCGTGTGTTACAAGCAAAGGCACACTGTGTTTTTTTGCCATTTGAATATAAACATCATCATCCGCTAAATTTCGCGCAATTATTACCGCAACAGGTTTTTTGGCAAAAAATTCATCTACACGCTGATTTCTTTTTTCCTGGGTAAAGCGTTGCAAAAACCCAATTTCATTCATACCAAGTATTTGTATTCTTTTGGAATCAAAATATTCGTAGTAGCCTGCCAGATGAAGACCGGGTCTATTGGTTTCGGTAGATGCAACAACAATGTTGTCAACCGGCATATTAAGAACCTCTAACGAAAATTCTTTAATTATTTTGGATAGCTCTATTGTGCAATCGGTTTTCATAAGCATACACCCTTTTATTTATTATTAAAATATTCACTTAGCTTTTCGCCTATCTCTATTCTGATACGTGCCAGCGAGCGATGGTCGTCATTATACTCACGCACGCTTGTTGTAACTTTTTTAATTTGACCTTCAACATATTCCCGACCAAATATTTCTTCAGCAAGCTCAAGCATATAATAATCTTCGATAGCCGAGCGAAGCTGTTCTAAACGAATGGAGCCAACAGCACCGTCAATGCCTACGCGGTCACCATTGTAAAACAGCGAACCGTCGCCGAAACAATAGTGTGAAAGGTAGGGTACCGATGTTGTAACATCCCACGGGTTTCCTTCTTTCCAATGGGTTGTGTTCCAGTACAAAAATCCTTTTATTTTATAAAGATATTGTTGCCAAAGTAGTACCCTATGATAAAAGCCTTCCATATCTATAAACAGATTAGCATACGGCAGTGGTGGTTCCCAACAGCAGTACCACCATGTGCGCTCACCTTTTTTAGAACGCTCCTGCATATAATATTTAAGCCAATCATCCTTAAAAAGATTAATTTTAGGACACCAGACTGTGTTGTACTTTTCAAGCAAGTCCACCGCTCTTACACCGTCACAGTCATATGGATCAACGCAATGCGGTACAACCATTTGATAACCGGGAAACAGCCTTTCCAGTCGGTTATGTACCTGTTGAACACGATCATAATCCGACTTGCGACTCGGTACGTCCACTACGTAAAACATCGCTTTTTTAAACCAGACGGGGTTAGTCTTTAGTTTGTTATAGTATTCAACAATCTTTTCATCCGAAGCCTCATACGGCACGTGAAAGGTTGTAACACGCGGGTCATTCATATACTCATCTGCTCTGGGGTCAAGTATATCATATGGTAAAAATCTACCGCATATATGATAATTTTTTAAAAGCATATCGTAATAATTTTTGTAAACAGCTTCCTTATTGTCGGTTTTGTGCTGCTTAAATAATAGTTCTTTATTAATACCAAAAGCGGTATCCAAATATTTTTTGGGATTTATCGCAAAATTCCACACCCTCACATAAAGATTATACTGTCCGTAAAGCTCGCCGTTTTCATAAAGCTCAACCACAAATTCGTAACGATCCGGAGTAGTTTCAAGAGTTGTTGATATATTTATGCGATATGTGACATTTTTCCACTCCTGCAAATCAAAACAACCGTCATCCGCAACAACGGGATCGGGCCACAGCGCACCCTCACAGCTAACGTAATGCTCGCGGAGAAGTTCTATTTTGAGATCGGAATTGGATTTATCAACAACCTTTATCTGTAAGTTTTTGCGCTCACCCTGCTTTGATAACACCGAAAACTGACAACTCTCGGTTGCGTTTTTTGCTACATAGACAGTAAAACTTT
Source organism: uncultured Ruminococcus sp. (assembly GCA_964630675.1). GTDB lineage: Bacteria > Bacillota > Clostridia > Oscillospirales > Acutalibacteraceae > UBA737. The sequence goes on along the minus strand of CAZVWG010000049.1, from coordinate 5,952 downwards.
CCAATCTGTAAAACATTTGATTTGTTTTTGGTAGCACCTTTTTTTCAGGCGCATTAAACATTATATGTAGATTCTTTTCCATAAGCACTAACCTCTTTGCTGCACAAAAATACACACATTTATTTTACCATATAAAATATTAAAAAACAATACATTTTAAAAAATATAAGGAGTTATCCAATTGATGATGTGCCGTAACGAAGTTTGGTTTTGGAACTAAAAAATTCCCCGTATCTTGCCGAAAACCTTGAAATACGCCAGTATTCCTACATTTTTCGTCTTCGATACGAAGAATTTTTAAATAGTTACAAAACTGCAAAGCACTTTAAAATGAAAATTTGGGATGGGAGCCACGACAAAAACGCACAGTAATGCTGACGCATACCGTGCGCTTTTAACATAGAATACCGCCAAAATTTCACATTTTAAAGCAATGCTTCGTTATGGCACCTCATCATATAGATAGCCTCTTAACAATTTATTTATTATAATATTCACTTAATTTATCGCCGATTTCCACGCGCACGCGCGCAAGCAAACGGTGATCATCACAATATTCGCGCACATTTGTGGTTATTTTGTTGATTTGCTCTACTACATACTCCCTACCAAAAGCCTCTTCGACCATCTCAAACATATGATAGTCTTCTATTGCCGATCGTACAAGTTCTAAACGCAATGAGCCAACAGGTCCGTCAATACCGACACGGTCACCGTTATAAAACAGTGAACCATCGCCAAAACAGTAATACGAAAGTTCAGGCACGGGACTGGTCACATCCCATGGAGAACCATTATTCCAATGTGTAGTCTGCCAATACAAAAAGCCCTTTATACCATAAAGATACTGTTGCCAGAAAAGTGCTCTATGATAAAAGCCTTCCATATCAATAAATAAATTCGCATACGGTAGTGGCGGCTCCCAACAGCAATACCACCAAGAACGGTCACCCTCTGATGCACGCTCGTTCATATATCCTTTTAACCAATCAGCCTTAAAAAGACTGCTCTTAGGACACCATACGATATTATACTGCGAAAGAAGGTCAACCGCGCGTTTTCCATCGCCATCACGGGGATCCATATAATATGGCACCACCTGTTTATGACCCGGAAACAATTTTTCAAGGCGCTCATATGCCGCTTTTATGCGATCATAATCTGCCATACACTGTGGCTCGTCTACCATGTAAAACATAGCCTTGTCAAGCCATACGGGATTGGTCTTTAATTTCTCGTAGTAAGCCTTTATTTTTTCATCGGCTGCGGCATCTTCTCCAAAAGACCCGCAAGGAATATGAAATGTGGTAACACGCGGGTCATTCATATACTCATCTGCTCTGGGGTCAAGTATATCATATGGTAAAAACCTACCGCAAATGTGATAACGATTAAGCAATGTATCGTAATAGTTTTTAAACACGGTTTCTCGATCTTCGGTTTTGTGCTGTAAAAACAACCATTTTTCATCAATACCAAAGGAAGTATCCATATGCTTTTTAGGATTAATGGCAAAATTCCAGACCTTTACCCAAAGGTTGTACTGACCGTAAAGCTCACCGTCTTCGTAAAGATTTACTTTAAAATCATAATTACCAGAAACTGTATCGAGCGAGGTCGAAACGTTTATTAGATATGTAACGTTTTTAAACTCTTCCAAATCGAAACAGCCGTCACTCTTAAGCACAGGGTCGGGATACAAAGCGCCCTCACAGCTGACGTAATGCTCACGCAACATTTCAATCTCAACGCCTTTGTTAAGATCTCCCGTAATTTCTATTTTTAAATTTTTGCGCTCCCCCTGTTTAGAAAGCACCGAAAAGTGACAACCCTCTGTCGCGTTACGCGCCACACAAACGGTATAGCTTGTGAGAGGTCCACCCGGACAATATGTTTTAGGTAATACCTTTTTATCCATAGAATTAAACATTACATGCAAATTTTTCTCCATTGTAGTTTAACTCCCCCTTCTTTTATATAACCATATTTTACCATATAGCAAGTTAAAAATTTTTTATTTGTTATTATTAAGCGAGTACACATCAGCAACCTCGCTTATGGTGATATAGGCATGCGGATCGATATTGTGCACGATTTCCTTCATGCGTGCCACCTGAAAACGATTGACAATAAAATATATCATAGCTTTTTTTCTGTTAGAATATCCGCCTCTGGCGCTTAGTTTTGTTATGCCGCTTTCAAAATGGTATGAAAGTGCGTCACATATCTCGGTTGGGTGCTCGGTAATTATGATTGCCGATTTTGCACGATCAAAGCCTTCTACAATAAAGTCTATGGTCTTAAGCCCTGCATAATAGGTAACAATAGAATACAATGGTAATATCCAGCTTTGCATAGCAAGACCGCAAATCACATAAAGCAACACATTGTAAACCATAACAAAGGTTCCTACGCTTACACCCAGCCGTTTTGCAAATATTACCGCCATAACCTCTATACCGTCCATAGCGCCGCCATACCTAATGGCAAGACCGCTGCCAACACCAGAGATTATGCCGCCAAACAACGCGCAAAGCAAAAGATCGGTTTCGGCAATGGGTGACGCAACACTAACATCAACGGGTAAAACATCCGTTATAAGCCAGGCTACTACCGAATAGATCGAAACGGTATATATAGCATAAACCGTAAAAGCCTTACCCTGTTTTTTCATACCGTAAATAAAAAGCGGCACATTAAGAGCAAGTAGAAAAAACGAAAGTGATAACGGAGTTATCTGTGACAGCAGTATAGAAGTACCCGAAATACCGCTGTCATACAAATTTACAGGTGACAAAAATATTGTGACGCCAATAGCGTTTATAATACCCGCCACCGTAAGCATAAAAATATTTTTCAGTTTAATTTCTTTTAAAAACTTCATTATCTTGACCTTATTAAAGTGTATTACGATAATTATAGCATAATGTTTTTATTATTGCAAATTTATTTGTGCATTTTTTTATTTTTTTAAAAAAGGCTGTCTCAACAAGAATATTGCTAAATATAGACATAAAAATCCGCTAATCTTTCCTTAACGGGACAATCCAATAAAATTATTTGTTATTATAATAGTCGTTAAGTTTGTTGCCTATTTCACATCTGACCTCATCAAGCTTCCAATGAAGATCATTATAACGATAAACGCAGCTTGTGATTTTGCTTATCTCGCCCACGATATATTCTCTGCCAAAAGCCTTTTCGGCAAGTTGAAACATATAATGGTCCTCTATGCCGTAACGTAAAATCTCCATACGTATTGAGCCGACAGGTCCCTCAACACCTACACGGTCGCCGTTGTACAGCAAGGAGCCGTCGCCAAAGCAATAATTGGAAAGCTCAGGTACTGTTGAGGTTACATCCCAAGGTGAGCCGTGTTTCCACCAGTTAACCGACCAATAAAGCATACCGTTTATACCGTATAGATACTGTTGCCATGCAATTGTACGGTGATAAAAGTTTTCCATATCGATAAACACATTACTATAAGGAAGACCGGGTTCCCAACAATAGTACCACCATGTGCGGTCGCCCAGTTTTTTACGTGACAACATAAATTCGCCCATATAATCGTCTTTTAAAAGGCTGATTTTGGGGCACCACACCTTGCAGTGACGCGAGAGCAAATCAATCGCACGCTTACCCTCGCCATCGCGAGGATTCATATAAAAGGGTACCACCTGAGCGTGATCCTTATGATGCTTTTCAATAAACTTATACGCATTTTCTATTCTATCATAGTCTGCCATACACTGCGGCTCGTCAACTACATAATAATATGCCTTTTTAAGCCAATCGGGATTGGTTTTGAGCTTATTATAATATGCCGTCACGGTTTCAGGCTTTGCATCATACGGTATACGGAAAGACGTAACAGCAGGATTGCTCATATATGCATCTGCTCTATCGTCAAGTATATCATACGGTAAGTAACCCGCGCAGATATGATAACGCTCCAGCATAAAATCATAATACTTTTTGTAAAGCGCATCTATGTCATCGGGCTTGCAAATCTGCTCAAGGAATTTGCGCTCCATACCGAAAGCGGTTTCCATAAGCGCGCTGTGGTCTATCAAAAAACTCCATACCACGACCCAGATATTATATTCGCCGTAAAGCTCACCGTTTTCACGAAGAACCACCTTTACATTGTATCCGCCGGGTTTTGTGTCGGGTGTGGTTACAATATTTATAAGGTATGTAACATTTTTCCACTCTTCCAAATCAAACGTGTTGTCGTTTGGCACAACAGGGTCGGGATACAAAGCACCGTCACAGTTAACATAGTGTTCGCGAAGCAATTCTACGGTAAAGTCCGCGTCGTTATCATTTATAATCTCAACGCTCATATTACTGCGCGTACCGCTTTTTGACAGCACAGACATCTGACAGCCTTCTGTAGCATTGCGCGCAACATAAATGCTATAACCCTCTCTTTTTCCAAACGGATTATATTCTTTTGGTCGCATCGTCCTTTGAGGAGTTGTAAACCATATATGCAAATTCTTTTCCATAAAACCACCCCTGACACAAGTATGGATATATGTTACCATACAAAAATTAAAAAAGCAACCGCACAGCGATTGCTTTTTTTGATTATTTTTATACCACAAAAACACATTAATTCCGCATTCCGAATTCCTAATTCCGCATTCCGCATTCCGCATTCCGCATTCCGAATTCCGCATTATTTAAGCACTACGTCCCAACCGTTAAGGTACTGCATCAAAAGACCGTAGTCCTTGTTGTTAACGTTTCCGTCATCGTTAACATCAGCAGCATCGATATTTATTTCAACATTCCAATCGTTAAGAAACTGCATAAGAAGCCCGAGGTCTTTATTGTTGATATTTGTGTCATCGTTGATATCGCCGGGTTTATATAATTCGCGCACCCATTCGCAGTTTTCACAGGTTGTATCACTGTTGGTGATATAGGTGTGCTCATTTGGATTACAGGTGTTGTAATGCCATGTGGCATTGGTTAGTTCGGTATTATCCGAACCAATTGTAATGTTTTGTTTGTCGGTTTTACTGCCTGTATACCATATATCTGTAAGGCTGGTGCAATAAGAAAATGCACACCAGCCTATACTTGTAACACTGTCGGGGATTGTTATACTTGTAAGGCTAGTGCAACCACGAAATGCCATATTGCCTATACTTGTAACGCTGTCGGGGATTGTTATACTTGTAAGGCTGGTGCAATAAGAAAATGCCTCATCGCCTATACTTGTAACACTGTCGGGAATACTCACACCTGTAAGGCTTCTGCAACCAGAAAATATATCATTTTCTATACTTGTGACACTGTCGGGAATTATTATACTTGTAATGCCGGTGCAATTATTAAATGCAGAATCATCTATATTTGTAACACTGCCAGGGATGATTATACTTGTAAGGCTGGTGCAACCCTGAAATGCGCAACTACCAATACTCGTAATGCCTTCAAGGATAGATATGCTTGTGAGGCTGGTGCAACCGTTAAATGCATATTCATCTATATTTGTAACACTGCCAGGGATGATTATACTTGTAAGGCTGGTGCAATCAGAAAACGCATAACTACCAATACTTTTAACGCTGTCGGGGATTATATATGTCTCATTTGTTTTACCTATGGGGTATTGTATTAAACTTGTTTTATCTTTGTTTAACAATATACCGTCAACAGAACAGTAACTACTGTTATTTTTATTCACGTTTATTGAAGTAAGTTTGGGACACCAATTGAATGCTGCATAGCCTATACTTGTAACACTGTCGGGGATTGTTACACTTGTAAGGCTGTAGCAATAAAATGCATACCCGCCTATGCTTGTTACACTGTCGGGGATTATATATGTAGCATTTGTTTTACCTTCGGGGTATTGTATCAATGTTGTTTTATCATTGTTAAACAATACACCGTCAACAGAGCAGTAACTACCGTTGTTTTCATCAACGTTTA
>CAZVWG010000048.1:0-11604 GCA_964630675.1 uncultured Ruminococcus sp. | reverse complement strand
CACAAATAAGTACATGTGCACGAATCATAACTTTCCCTCCAAATTATTCACAGTTGGCAACGGTGTATTCTGTTACAACCTTGCCACCTTTAAGATGCTTTTCAACAACTTCTTTTGCTTTTTCAGCAGTCATTTTAACATAAGTAACCTTGTCCTTACCTGCTTCATAAACCTCAACAATAGGTTCATACTGGCAAAGACCCACACAACCTGTTTGTGATACTGTAACAGTTTGTGCTAAACCTCCTTCGTTTACTGCTTCAACAAAAGCGCCAAGCACAGGGCGAGCGCCTGCTGCAATACCGCAAGTAGCCATACCTACTACAACACGTGTTGAGCTAACACCTTCGCGGATTACAACCTTGTCTTTCATTTTGTCTTTGATTGCCTGTAATTCAGCCAAAGATTTCATTTTTAATAACTTCCTTTCTGGAATTATTTATTTATCTATTACTTAACAGTTGATACTGTTCATTAAGATACTCTTTTATCCATACGATAACCTCGTATGTATCGAGTGGGACACCCTCAAGTACCACGCGAAGCTCACGGGTGTCAAGCTTTACTTCGCCTGATTTCGTTTGGTGAATAAAAAGAAAGTCGGTATCGGGATGACCTTGAATCAGCGTCACAACCGTTTCTTTTATACACCCGAGCGGTGTAAAGTCCAGATGACTTTTATAAAAGCACGCCGTCACAGTAGTACCGTGATTTTCTGGCGCGGTGCTTGAAACTATTTTAACGTTTCCGCCTGTTTGCTCTGCCGCAAGTTTCAGTAGCGGAATACCCAAGCCTACCTTACGCGTGGTGCGGGTGGTGTAAAACGGATTTTCAACCGTTTTTAGTATTTCGTCGGTCATTCCGCATCCGTCATCCTTTATTGTAAGGGTAAGTAAATCACCGTTTTCAACAATGGATATCTCGGCAAGCGTTGCGCCCGCTTTGACGGAATTTTCGGTAATATCAAGAATATTAAGTGATAGTTCCTTCATAACATCACCTCAATAGCTTGAACAACTGACTTCTTACAAGGTCGCTGCTGTAAGGCTCATCGTCAAGTTCAAAATAGTTTTGCTTATCACGCATATCGGTAAGGTTATGCGCATCTGAACTTACAATTATTTTTTTATCCTGCAAGCTGTATTTCTGTATATATTCGTCAGCTTTGGTTCCATCGTGAAACTCCACACAGTTAAAATGCGGTGTAACAGGAAAGGTACCAAGCACCGATATAATACCGTTTGCCTGTCGGTCAATGTGTGCGGGGTAGCATATGCCACCAAATTCACCGACCAACGCAGGCACATCCTCTACAGAAACAAGTGTTGCATTTATAAGCAGATTTTTTTCTTCTCCGATTATGTTATCCTGTCCGTCAAGTATCAGTTGATGACCAAATATATCGGGACGGTTCTCTATAGGTATACTTAAACTTTTTATTCTTTTACCAAAAGCCACAGCACCGTCTAATGTTTCAAAAAGACAAATTATGTGTATATCTTCGCTGGTGGTAAGCTCCATACCTGCGATAGGTATGATGCCGTAGCGCTGAGCTGCCTCAAAAAAGGCGGGACAGTTGTCGGTTGAATTGTGGTCACAAAGCGCTACTATATTAAGCCCGCAAAGCGACGCCATACCCGCAATATTGTTTGGGGTGTTGTCATCGTCACCGCAGGGCGACAGGCATGAATGAATGTGTAGGTCGTAATAATACCTGTTCATTATATCATACCTGATATTTTTACAGCCGCCTCATAGGCTGAAAGCGTGGTAGAAAGAACATTTATGCCTTTTTGTTTAGCGGTGTCAAGCACCTCGTTGTCAAGAGTTACATTTTCCGCTAAAAGAACACAGGACACATCGGAAAGAGAAGCCACGGCGATAACATTTATGTTTGACATAATAGTAATCCATATGTTATCTGACTGGGCTTTACCCATTACCCAACTGAGCAGGTCGCCTATGTAAGCACCGTTTATCTCGCGCTCGGGTTCGGGCAAGGCAAGGATATCAAACTGACTGTTTTGGCTTAACTCATATACCGTCATTTTAATCATCCTTTTTGTGTAATTTAATAAGACAATCGTCTATATTAGCATTTCCTTTTACTACATCCTCGGCAAATGCGCGGCAGGTAGGTGCTCCACAAGAGCCGCAGTCAATACCAGGTAAGGTCTCACGAAGTTTTTGAATATCTGCCATCATTCGCATTGACTCTGCCATACTGCTGCTGAGTCTTGCAATCGGTTGATATTCGGGCAACTCGTTAAAGATGTAATAATCGGGAATGTAATTTGCTTCTTCACCGCTTAAAAAGTTTTGTGAAACGGGCAAATATCTACGTAGTGTTTGCAGTCTTGCTTTAGCAATAAACGGATTCTGCATTGTAAGCACGCCGCCTACGCAACCGCCTGTGCAGGCGTTAAGCTCGACAAATTCAAGTTGTGGGATATTTCCGTTTTCTATCTGGTCAAGAACGCGATTAACATTTTCAATGCCGTCGGCAGCAAGATAATTTTCATTAAAAATTGCCGTAGCTTCGCCGCCTGAGCGTGCCCACCCTATGCCTATCATGCCCGATTCTGAAAGAGATTCGATATTATCGTCTTTTTTCATTGCGTTAATAAGCAAGAAATATATATCGCTTATCGATACGACCTCATCAACCTGACTCTTATAACCTGCAAAACCGTTTTTTACATAACTTGCTTTTGCGGGACAGGGCGTAATGAAGCAAATGCCGATCTCTGAAGGGTCAAGTTCGGGATGAGCCTTTGCCGCACGTTCGCGCGCAAGGCGGGCTGCAACCTCCATAGGAGGCAGCATATGAATAATATTATCATTCAGTGACGGATAGCGAAGCGCTATAAGTCGCATTACTACGGGGCAAGCGGAACTGATAGCGGGCTTTTTTACACCGTCTGTTTTAAGATAAAGACGCGTATAAGCGGACACAAGCTCTGCCGCCTTTGAAACCTCATAAACATCATCAAAACCAATAGCGAGAAGTCCGTTTAATACATAGTCAATATCATCAAGATTATCAAACTGACCGTAAAGCGTTGGGGCAGGAAGAGCGATCTTCCACTTAAAGCGGTTCATACTCTCGAGTTTGCTGCAAACAGCCTTTTTGGCTTTGTGAGGGCAAACACGAATGCACTCGCCACAGTCGATACACCTGTCGCTGTTTATAACAGCGTGACCGTCTTTTATGCGTATTGCTTCGGTAGGGCAGTGACGCAAACAGGTGGTACAGCCGGTGCATTTGCCGGTATCTAGCAAAACCGAATGCTCATAAGTTTGCATAATGACCTCCAAATATTATAAATCTACTCGCATTGTAACGGTGGTGCCCTTGCCTACCTCTGACTCGATTTTCATATCGTCGGTATAGCGTTTCATATTAGGAAGACCCATACCTGCGCCAAATCCGAGCGAACGTATCTGGTCCGGCGCGGTAGAAAATCCCTCTTGCATTGCCTGTTCAATGTTTTTTATACCCGGACCGTTATCTTTGAGCACTATCTCAATATAGCTCTCGCAGACCTTAACATCGGCTTCGCCGCCGCCCGCGTGAATAACCATATTGATTTCGCCTTCGTACATAGCGATAGATACGCGCCTGATGGTTTCGGGATCAAGACCCAGTCGTCTAAGATTCTTTTTGATTTGTATTGATGCTTGCCCAGCCGAAGTGAAGTCATTACCGTCTACGTCAAAATGAAAAACAAGCTCTTCACTCATTTTTTCACCTTATTTCCTACGAGCCCATTGGTGTACAAAAGACCGCAAGCTTCGTAGAGACGTTTGTCAGAAACCATAAGAACTATACCGCTTTCACGGGCGAGTTCTATCATTTCCTCGGTTGGTGCTTTAGAGCGGACAAAAACAACACAAATCATATCCATCATTTCAGCTGTACGAATAACTTGAGGATTTACAAGTCCGGTAAGCAGAACTGCCTGATCTTTAACAAATGCCAAAACATCACTCATAAGGTCGCAACCGCACGCCGAATAAACGTGACGGTCTGCATTTTCCTCACAGCAAAGAACTCTTGCTTCAAGCAGCTGCTGCATTTCACTTATTTTCATAAGTCACTTTTCCTTAATCAGCGTATTTAGCGAGAATGTCGTCAACATCGTCAACGGTAAGACGACCATAAACCTCTTCGTTAACGGTAAGAACAGGAGCCAAACCGCAGGCGCCTATGCAACGGCAAGCAGTAAGCGAAAACTTACCGTCTTCAGTGCATTCGTCAGCACCGATACCGAGCTTTTCACTGAGCTTGTCAAAAATATCGCCAGAGCCTACAACGTAGCAAGCGGTACCAAGACAAACGGAGATGTTGTACTTACCCTTGGGTGACAGCGAGAACTGTGCGTAGAAGGTAGCAACGCCATATACCTTTTCAAGCGATACGCCCATACCTTCAGCAATCATTTCCTGTACCTCAAGAGGCAGATATCCGTAAATATCCTGAGCCTTCTGCATAACTACCATAACATTGCTCTTGTCGTGGCAGTTTTCAGCGATAACTGCTTTGAGTTGCGCTTCCTGCTCGGCTGTGCCTTTGAAGGGAAGTTTGCTAATTTTTTTCTTCATAAAAATTCTCCTCCTTGATTTAATTACAACAAGAATAACAAAAGATTGTTAGATTTGTATCAATCTACATAATAACACATATTTTTCACTTTGAAAAGGGGTTTGTTAAAAAAATCTCAATTTTTTGCGAAAAAACAATGCATTCAAAATGCAACAATACCCAAACTGATTTTTCAGTTTGGGTACATAAGGTGTCTAATCTTTTAAAGCGCGCTCGAGCCAAGTGAAACCAAGGTCGAGAGCAGTGAACAGATTATCTTTGATACTGTCCTTTTTTATACGGTCTTTCATCGGTTTATCAGTGTTGCTGTCAAGCAATTGCACAGATACTTTATCCGCGATTTCGAGCTTACCGTCGTTTTTTGAGGAAAGGATCTCAAATTTCACTACGTATTTTTCACTCATATCGCCGTAGTAAATTTCTTTATCCTTTCTTACCAATGGTTTTCCTTTATAGGTTAAAAAATTTATTTCTGCCATGATTATATCTCCTAAATGATAAAACTTTAAAAAGATTGCTATAAAATTATAAACGATACATATAAATATGTCAAGAATATAAAATTAACAAAATTGTTGACTTTTTCGATGATTTTTATTAGTATTATATTTGTAAAATTATAGTTTCCGAGAGGATGTAAAAGATGGATAATTCGCAAAAAACAATGGATATGATTGTAAATCTCGCTAAAGGCAGAGGTTTTGTATACCCCGGCAGTGAAATCTACGGCGGTCTTGCAAACGCTTGGGATTACGGTCCGCTGGGAGTTGAATTAAAAAATAATATCAAGCGCGCTTGGTGGAAAAAGTTTGTTCAGGAAAATCCCTATAACGTAGGTCTTGACAGTGCAATAATTATGAATCCTGAAACATGGGTGGCGTCAGGACATTTGGGAGGTTTTTCAGATCCGCTTATGGACTGCCGTCAGTGCAAAACCAGACATCGTGCAGATAAACTTATCGAAGATTATGTTGCAGAAAACGGACTTAACGACAATCCTGCGGCTATGGACGATGCTCAGATGATGGAATATATTCGAGAGCATCAGATTGCTTGTCCTAGTTGTGGCTCGCATGACTTTACGGATATTCGTAAGTTTAACCTTATGTTCAAAACATTTCAGGGTGTTACCGAGGATAGTTCTTCAACACTTTATCTCCGCCCCGAAACCGCGCAAGGTATATTTGTAAACTTTAAAAACATTCAGCGTACCACACGACGCAAGCTACCTTTTGGTGTCGGACAAATAGGTAAATCCTTCCGTAATGAAATTACTCCGGGTAACTTTATATTCCGTATCCGCGAGTTTGAGCAGATGGAGCTTGAGTTCTTCTGCAAGCCGGGCACCGATCTTGAGTGGTTTGATTACTGGCGTAGCTTTTGCCGTGATTGGCTTATAAATCTAGGTATGGATGAAAAGGCGCTTCGTCTTCGTGATCACGATAAAGACGAGCTTTGCTTCTATTCAAAAGCAACAACCGACTTTGAATTCCTGTTCCCGTTTGGTTGGGGCGAGCTTTGGGGGGTTGCTGACCGTACCGATTATGACCTTTCTCAGCACGCAGAGCATTCAGGCGAGCCAATGGAATACTTTGACCCCGAAACAAATGAAAAATATGTACCTTATGTTATTGAACCATCTTTGGGTGCAGACCGTGTAACACTTGCTTTCCTTTGCAATGCTTATGATGAAGAGGTTGATGAAAAGGGTGACAAGCGCGTAGTGTTACGCCTACATCCTGCTTTGGCTCCCTTCAAGGCAGCGGTTCTTCCGCTTTCTAAAAAGCTTTCTGATAAGGCTATGGAAATAAAAAATGATTTAGCAAAAGAATTTATGGTTGATTTTGATGATGCCGGTTCAATCGGTAAGCGTTATCGCCGCGAGGATGAAATAGGTACACCGTTCTGCATCACATACGACTTTGAAAGTGAAGAAGACGGCTGCGTTACGGTTCGCGAGCGTGACAGTATGCAACAGGTTCGTATTCCGATAAGCGAGCTTAAAGCATATATATCTGAGAAGATAAAGTTTTAATTTTAGAAAACAGTTAAATTCTTGTTGGAGGAAAATTTCAATATGGAGATATTGATAGAAGCTAGTGGTGCTACACAAATACTCATAATGCTGGCAATGTTGCTAGGCGGCTTGGCATTTTTTATGTATGGTATGAACGTAATGTCAACCGGTCTTGAAACTATGGCGGGCGGCGGTCTTGAACGCACAATGAAAAAGGTTACTGCCAATGACTTTTTGGGCTTCTTTTTAGGCGCAGGTATTACCGTTGCTATTCAGTCGTCATCGGCAATGACAGTTATGCTGGTAGGTCTTGTAAATTCAGGTATAGTCGAGTTTAGTAATACCTTTGGTATGATAATGGGCTCGAATGTGGGTACTACGCTTACCGCGTGGATATTAAGTCTGGCAGGTATTGGTGAAGGCAATTTCTTTATGACGTTATTGCAGCCAATGACTTTTGCGCCGATACTTGCATTTGTAGGTATAGTAATCCGTATGTTTTCCAAATCCGAGAAAAAGCACAATCTTGGCCTTATATTCATTGGTTTTGCAGTGCTTATGTTCGGTATGGAGCTTATGAGCGCTTCGATGGTATCTGTTCGCGAAATACCTGGATTTGATAAATTTTTGGCAAGTCTTTCAAGTCCAATAATTGCATTGTTGGTTTCTACCATATTTACAGGTGTTATTCAGTCATCAGCTGCAACCATAGGTATCGTTCAAGCGTTGGCATTTACTGGCGGTATTACTTGGCAAATGGCAATACCCTTGGTGCTTGGCGCTAATATAGGTACTTGTGTTACAGCCCTTATTTCAAGCGTGGGTACAAATAAAAACGCAAAGCGCGTGGTTATTATGCATTTCTTCGTAAATGTATTCGGCTCGACGCTTTGTATGATAATAATGTACGCAATGAGAGCATTAGGCATTACGATTCTTAACGTAGAGATTGATATGGTCGGTGTTGCAATCGTACACACGCTGTTTAATGTTGTTACTACCATTGTTTTGTTCCCCATAAAGAAGCTGATTATAAAATTCTGTGCAAAAATTGTTCCCGACGGTTACGAAAAGCAGCATACCGCATTTTTGGACGAGCGTATATTTAACAATACTCCGCTTGCTATCAGCGAATGTCGTCGTCTTGCTAATGAAATGGCAGAGCACACCCGTACGGCCATTATTACTTCTGTGGATCTTATCGATAATTACGATGAACAAAAGGTGCAGTTTGTACGCGATACCGAAACGCTTACCGATAAGTATGAAGATAAGCTAGGTACTTATCTTGTGCGGCTTAGCAGTAACAATCTTTCTGAAGATGATTCGCACGCGGTATCACGAATGTTACATTCGCTCAGTGACTTTGAGCGTATAAGCGACCATGCATTAAATCTTTGCGGAACCGCTTTAGAAATAAAAGAAAAAAATATTATCTTTTCCGATGATGCCAAACGCGAGCTTACCGTTATGGCAGATGCTTTAAAAGAAATAGTAGATATTACAGTCGATTCATTTATAAATGATGATTTTGATGCGGCTGCGCATGTAGAACCTATCGAGCAGGTAATTGATAAACTTAAAGATGAACTAAAAACCCGTCATATTGATCGTTTGCAAAAGGGCGAATGCACTGTACAAATGGGCTTTGTATTTTCTGATCTGCTTACAAATATGGAAAGAGTATCTGACCATTGTTCAAATATCGCGGTATACACAATTCAGCAGGATTCTCCAAAGCTTGATACACACAAGTATTTAAGAAAAGTAAAAACTGCGGCAGTCGGTAACTTTGTAGAAGAATACGGCGAATACGAAAAGAAATATTCTCTGGACTAGGGTGATAGGAGTATGTTAAAGAGGTTTTGGGCATTATCTTTAAGTATTGTTATGTTATTTGGACTCATAGGCTGTGATAAAAACCCAAAATTGCCTAAGTATGCTGAAAAGATGTTTGAAATTTCAGGTTTTTGGGCGCCGTACGAAATTACAGAAGAGAGCTTTCAACAGTACAAGGATGTGGGTTTTACAACTCTTGCTATGATAAACCATTCGCTTGGCAATACAAGTGAAGAACAATTTTATCTTGGCTCTGATCGCACTATGAAGGCACTTGAAATATGTAAAAAAGTTGGGCTTAAGGCTATACTTAATTATAATGATTGGAAAGCCGAACAGGTTGAAGGCGATGGTTATAACGGTGAAACGCCGTTTAGCAAATATGACCTTTATGATGATTATAAGGATATTATCACGGGTGTTCATATTTGCGATGAGCCATATACACACCATATTGATACATATGGCAACAAAACTCTTATTGAAGATTTTAAAAAGGTGTACCCAAACGCCAAGTATATAGTAAATCTCATTCCGTTCACAGCTTTTCCAAGCCGTGGGTTTGAATCTTATGAGCAAATGATGGAAATATATGAAGAGAATTTTATGAAGCCATTTGAAAATCCATTTGTATCGGTTGACGTATATCCCTTCCATCAAGATATGACGCTCGATGACGGAACACTTGCTCTAAACTATAAATACATTGCGAATTCGGCTAAAAAATATGGAGTAAAGCCGGGCTTTATTCTGCAGTCAAGCGTTGGCGGTGCTGACGAGGGCAAAAAGGAGTTTGAAATGACGCTCAGTGAAAGTGATCTTCGTTGGGAGATATACAATGCTCTCGCGTTTGGCGCAGACACTTTGCAGTATTATTGCTATTCGGTTCCAAAGTCGTTTGATGAAGAGGGTAATGTAAGTTATATGTATGATAACTGCATATTAAACAGAGACGATACGCCAAGTGATGTATATTACAGCTTGCAAAAATTACACAAAGAAATACAGTCTTTTGCAGGTGTGATATTATCTTATGATTGGGATCAGACAATCGGTGTTTCCGGTACTGATGATCAAACGTTCCGTATAAGCGCGCTTGAATATGATGAAAATTTTGATTTGGTAAAGTTAGAAAATACTCAAAATTATGTAGATGCCAAGGGTACACAGGATATGCTTATAAGCCGTTTTACAAGTGAGGAATACGGCGAAGCGTATATGTTTTTAAACTGGGCAGAGCGCGATAACAACAATGCCGTAAGTGCTACATTTAAAAATTGCAAGACTATAGCGATATATGGCGGTGCGGATTTTGAAGGCACTCCGGAAATAGTAGAACTTGACAAAAACGGCAATGTGATAATCGAGCTTGAATACGGTGAGGGTGCCTTTGTAACACCTCTTTCGTAATAACACGGCAATAATCAATATAGGCTGGCAGATGTTTTTGCCAGCCTGTTTTAAAAGGAGAATAATTGTGCTCAAAAAAATATTTACAATCATATTGGTATGTGTTATGGCTTTTTCGGTTGCAGGCTGCAAAAAAAAGTATACCGAAAATGACCTTTACCAGTACGAATCGCAGGAATTTGAAATTTGCGGACTCTGGGCGCCAACCGAAATCACAGAAGAAGCTTTTCGGCAGTATAAGGATGCAGGTTTTAATACAGTTTCGTTTACCAATCATGATGAGCAACCGAGAAGCAGTGAAAATCAGTATTATTTAGGCTCACAACGTCAACAGGAAGTTCTTGAAATATGCAAAAAGCTTGATATGGACGTATATATAAATTACGGTAATACTTGGTTTGTTCGCGATATAGAGGGGCAGGATTACTTTGGTGACACGCCTTTTAGCACTCACGATTATTATAGTGAGTATAAGGATATAATAAAGGGCGTTCATATAGCAGACGAACCCGATAAGGAAAAGGTGGATAAAATATCTAACCAAACGCTTATAGATGATTTTAAAAAGGTTTATCCCAATGCAAAATACATAGTTAATCTGATTGATATAACATGGCCCAAAGGTAAAGGCTATGAGACTTATGATGAACTGCTTGAGCATTACAGCGACGCGGTAATGAGCCAATTCGATACGCCGTATATATCGGTAGACTGTTATCCTTTTTGGAACAACAAAGATGAATACATACTTCAAAATTATTACAAGCTTGCTAGTGTGGCAAAAAAGCACGGCGCAGAAACAACAATGATTTTGCAGTCAAGCACAGGCAGTGAGTTTTTGAATACTTTAAGTGAAGGCGATTTGCGTTGGCAGGCATATTCCGCAATAGCGTTTGGCGCAGACAATTTACAATATTATTGCTATTCAATGCCCAGAGGCAATGGATATAACTATTGTATTTTGAATGAAGACGGAACACCAAGCGTGCTTTACGATTATGTAAAAGAAATAAATGCCGAAATACAAAGCTTTGCAAGTGTAGCACTTGCGTACGATTGGGACGATGCATTATCTGTTCCGGGAACGGTGGATCGGACATATCGTATAAGTTACCTTCAGTATAATAAAGAATTGGACCAAAAGGTGTTTGAGGACACAAAACACTACGTAAGCACACAAAGCACACAGGACCTTGTGGCAAGTCGTTTTATAAGTGAACAGTACGGTGAAGCATATATGTTTGTAAATTTTGCCAAAGCCAAAAGTGATAACAATATCGTAAATGCAACCTTTAAGGATTGCGGCGCAGTTGCAATTTACGGTGGTGAGGGCTTTGACGGTACACCCGAAATTGTGACCCTTGACGAAAACGGACAGTTTAGTCTTGACTTGAATTACGGTGAAGGTTTATTTGTAATACCACTTGTTTAAATTCAAAAAACTCCTCTTATAAAGGGGAGTTTTTCCTAATTTAAATAAAATGTCGGTTGAATTTAACAATATTTAGCAGTATAATAGATTCGAAGTGATCAAAATCAGAGGTGTTAGTTATGCTAAAGAAAATTATAATTATTTCATTGGCGCTTATTATGGCAATTGGACTTATAGGTTGTGACAAGAGTTCAAAGCTACCTGAATACAGCGAAAAGCAGTTTGAAATATCAGGCTTCTGGGCGCCGTATGAAATAAGTGAGGAAAGTTTTCAAACATATAAGGATGTAGGCTTTACTA
>CAZVWG010000047.1:0-11811 GCA_964630675.1 uncultured Ruminococcus sp. | reverse complement strand
CCTATAGGTGCAATTGAATATTGGGATGAGTTTTGGGAACTTTTAGATAGGATTTATTTAAATGAAAGAACAGAATATACCGATCAAGAGTTTGCTGAAGCGTTGGAACAATACCGTAACCAAAAAATTTCTGATAGTATTAATTCCGAAAATGCAATAGTACGAATGTTTGCCGTTTTGGATAGGCGAATAGGGAGAAGAAAATTAACCGATATAAAGAGCAAAATTGACGAACAGCCAGACTGGTTAAAACCAATTTATAATTTAAGATTAACAGCAGAGAATATTATATCCCGATAGAAGTATCTGTCGGGATTTTTTGTTGCAGGTTGCTATTTTGTGTTTTTATTCTTGACGAAAATACAATATTTGGTGTATAATATACACTGTATATTAATGCGAAAAAATATGCTAATTGCAAGGAAGTGTAATTTTTGGCTAAAGCAAAAGCACAATACGATAATACCAGTATTCAAAAGCTTGAAGGTCCTGACCGAGTAAGACTTCGTCCGGGTGTTATATTCGGCTCTGACGGTCTTGACGGCTGTGAGCATTCGGTTTTTGAAATAATATCTAACTCTATTGACGAGGCGCGTGAAGGTCACGGCAAAAAGATAGTTATCACATACCACAGCGATAATTCTATCGAGGTGCAAGACTTCGGACGCGGTTGCCCCGTAGACTATAATCCTAAATACGACTGCGACAACTGGGAAATGGTTTTTTGTGAGATGTATGCTGGCGGTAAATACGGCACTGAGGATGGTTCTAACTACAGCACATCAATAGGTCTTAACGGTCTGGGACTTTGTGCGACACAGTACGCGGCAGAGTGGATGGATGTTGAGGTCAAGCGTGACGGCTTTAAATATAACCTGCATTTTGAAAAAGGCTTTAATAAGGGTGGACTGAAAAAAGAAGAATATTCAGGTCGCGAAACGGGAACGAAAATCCGTTGGAAACCCGACATTGAGGTATTTACCGATATAAATATTCCGCGTGAATATTTTATTGATACCTTAAAAAGACAGGCAATTGTAAATGACGGCTTGTTGTTCGAATTCCGCGAACAGCAGGGCGCGCGTTATATAACACAGGATATAATTTACGAAAACGGTATCACCGATTATGTTAATGAAAAAGTAGGCGAGGAAAAGCTTACCTCGGTGCAGTTTTGGTCTGCCGAGCGTAAAGGTCGCGACCGTGATGATAAACCCGAATATAAGGTTAAGATTAATGCTGCGCTGACATTTTCAAACCGTCACACCCTAAAAGAGTATTATCATAACTCAAGCTGGCTTGAATACGGCGGCGCGCCCGAGCGCGCTGTAAGAAATGCTTTTGTATATCAAATCGATGCGTATTTAAAGCAAAACAATAAGTATAAAAGCAATGAAAGCAAGATAACATTCTCGGATATTGAAGAATGCTTGGTGCTGGTTGTATCATCCTTTTCTCCCGGTGGTTTAGTGTCATACGAAAACCAGACCAAAAAGAGTATTACTAATAAATTTATCGGCGATGCCATGACCGAGTTTTTCCGTCATCAGCTTGAGATATATTTTATAGAGAACAAGGCCGAAGCCGAAAAAATTGCCGAGCAGGTGCTTATAAACAAGCGCAGCCGTGAGCGTAGCGAAAAGGAAAGAATTAACCTTAAAAAGACACTTTCCACGGGCAACTCAATGGCAGACAGAGTGCAAAAATTTGTAGACTGCCGCAGCAAAGACGTTAATGAGCGTGAGCTTTATATAGTTGAGGGTGACTCGGCTTTGGGATCTTGTAAGCTGGCTCGCGACGCGGCGTTTCAGGCTATTATGCCTGTTCGCGGTAAGATACTTAACTGCTTAAAAGCAGAGTACGATAAAATTTTTAAGAGCGAAATTATCACCGATTTACTTAAAGTATTGGGCTGCGGCGTAGAGGTTAAGTCAAAGGCAAATAAAAATCTTTCTAACTTTGATATGGCAAACCTCAGATGGAACAAGATTATTATTTGTACCGATGCTGACGTTGACGGCTTCCATATCCGCACACTTATTCTCACAATGATTTACCGCCTTATGCCTACGCTTATAAGCGAGGGCAAGGTATTTATTGCCGAGACTCCGCTTTATGAAATAAACACCAAGGCAAAAACCTATTTTGCTTATGACGAAAACGAAAAGACGGATATACTAAACGAGATAGGCGACGAAAAGTATACCTTGCAGCGTTCAAAAGGACTTGGTGAAAACCAACCCGATATGATGAATCTCACCACTATGAATCCCGAAACACGCCGTCTTATAAAGATACTTCCAGAAGATGCCGAGTATACAAGTGAAATGTTTGATCTGCTTCTTGGTGATAACCTTGCAGGCAGAAAAGACTATATTTCAGAATACGGCTATCTTTATATGGAAGATGCAGATATTAGTTAAAGGAGATTATTAACTTGGCTCCAAGAAAGAAAAAAGAAACCGAGAAAACCACTAAAAAGCCGCAAAGTAACGCCTATATTGCGGGCGCCGGTACCGTGGTTGAAAGTCTGGTTACCGAAACACTAAAGTCTAACTTTATGCCCTACGCTATGAGTGTAATTATTTCGCGTGCCATACCCGAAATAGACGGTTTTAAACCTTCGCACCGCAAACTGCTTTATACGATGTATAATATGGGTCTGCTTAAAGGATCTACAATAAAGTCGGCAAACATCGTCGGTCGTACTATGCAGCTTAACCCTCACGGTGATGCTGCGATTTACGAGACTATGGTAAGACTTTCAGAAGGCAACGAGGCACTGTTGCATCCTTATGTAATGTCAAAGGGCTCGTTTGGTAAGGCTTATTCTCGTGATATGCAATGCGCGGCTTCCCGTTATACCGAGGCAAAACTCGCTCCCATATCGGAAGAGCTTTTTGCTGATATAGACAAAGATACTGTTGACTTTGTAGACAACTATGACGCTACAATGAAAGAGCCGGTGCTTTTTCCAGTAACATTTCCGTCAATACTTGTTAACGCCAATATGGGTATTGCGGCAGGTATGGCAAGCAACATATGCCCCTTTAACCTGCGCGAAGTGTGCGAAACGACCATTGCTTATATTAAAGATAATGACATAAATGTTGCTGATACGCTTTTAGCGCCCGACTTCCCCATAGGCGGCGAGCTTTTGTATGACCGCGCCGAGATGGAAAAGATTTATGAAACGGGTCGCGGTAGCTTTAAGGTGCGCGGCACTTATGTATATGACAAGTCCAACAACTGTATTGATATTAAATCTATTCCTCCTACCACCACAACCGAGGCTATTATTGAAAAGGTTATCGACCTTGTAAAGCTTAAAAAGATTACTGAAATCAATGATATCCGCGATGAGACAGACCTAGGCGGTTTGCAGATTACTATCGACTTAAAACGTGGTGTTGACCCCGACAAGCTTATGAAAAAGCTTTTCAAGATGACACCGCTTCAGGACAGTTTTTCTTGCAACTTTAATATTCTTATCGCATCAAGTCCGATGGTTTTGGGTGTTAAAGAAATAATATCTGAGTGGGTGGCATTTCGTAGTGAGTGTGTGCGCCGCAGGGTTTACTTTAAGCTTGAAAAGGCGCAGAGTAAGCTGCATCTTCTTAAAGGTATGGAGAAAATCCTTCTTGATATTGATAAGGCAATAAAAATTGTCCGCGATACAAAGGAAGAAAAAGAGGTTATACCAAATCTTATGATTGGTTTTGGCATTGATGAAATTCAGGCTGAATATGTGGCTGAAATAAAGCTACGTCACTTAAACCGCGAATACATCTTAAAGCGCCTTGACGAGATTGAAAACTTAGAAAAAGAAATCGAAGAGATGCAGTCTATACTTGACTCAAAAGCCAGGATTAAAAAGATAATCGTCACAGAACTTCAAGAGGTTATCAAAAAATACGGTCGCGACCGTAAGACACAAATAATCTCTGCTGAGATTGAAAGCGATGAAAAAGAGACCGAGGTGCTTGATGACTCACCTGTAACGTTATTCTTTACAAAAGACGGTTACTTCAAAAAAATCACACCGCAGTCGTTGCGCATGAGTGGTGAGCAAAAACTTAAAGAGGGTGACGAGATAACTCAGGTTATCGAGTCGAGCAACGATAAAGACCTTTTGTTCTTTACTACAAATGCTCAGGTTTACAAAAGCCGTGTTATTGATTTTGCTGACGGTAAGGCGAGTACGCTTGGCGACTTTGTAGCAAGTAAGCTCGGTTACGACGAGGGCGAATCAAGTCTTTATATGGTCGAGACCAAGGATTACTCAGGCTTTATGATTTTTGTTTTTGATAACGGACGAATTGCCAAGGTTCCGCTCAAATCCTACGAAACCAAGACCAACCGTAAAAAACTTATTAAAGCATACTGTGAAAAGTATAAGATTCATACCATTCTTTACTTTGAAAAAGATTGCGATATTTTGCTTAAATCTACAAACAACCGTATGTTACTTGTAAATACTGCTATGGTTCCCGCTAAGACGACAAAGGATAACGGCGGTATTGCGGTTATGACTCAAAAAAAGGGTCAGCGCATTTTTACGGTTGAAGTGTATGTAAATGAAAGCCTTGAAAATCCACATCGCTATCGCACAAAGAACCTGCCTGCCGCAGGCGCATTGCCACAAAAGGCACAAGCCACACAAACTGCACTTGACATATAGTTGATTTAGCGGTAAAATAAAAAACCGTCCGAAAAGCGAAATGTCTTAACCTGTTGGTAAGGCAAAAATGCATATCGGGCGGCTGTCCGCCCCGAAATGCAAACGCCGTTACTCGTGGCTGACAATATTTAATATCTGCATTTATTTTAAAATTATACATTACCTTTGGAGTTGGTAAATTTATGAATAAAGAACTCGCAAAACAATATGATCCAAAAGATGTTGAAGACCGCATTTATAAAATGTGGCTCGACGGTAAATACTTTCACGCAAAATGTGAAGAGGGTAAAGAAACCTATACAATAGTTATCCCACCGCCAAACATTACGGGTCAACTGCATATGGGTCACGCGCTTGATAACACCTTGCAGGATATCCTTATTCGCTTTAAGCGTATGCAGGGCTTTGATACATTATGGCTTCCGGGTACCGACCACGCGTCTATTGCAACCGAAGCTAAAATTGTTGAAGCAATGAGAAAAGAAGGCATTACAAAAGAGGACATAGGTCGCGAAGGCTTTCTTGAGCGCGCTTGGGAATGGAAGAAGCAGTATGGCGGCAGAATTATTGAGCAGCTTAAAAAGTTAGGCTCTTCTTGCGACTGGGACCGCGAACGCTTTACGCTTGATGAGGGCTGTAACAAGGCTGTACGCGAAGTGTTTGTAAAGCTTTACGAAAAGGGTCTTATATATCGTGGTGAGCGCATCATAAATTGGTGCCCGCACTGTAAGACCTCCATTTCCGATGCTGAGGTTGAATACGAGGAGCAGGCAGGTCACTTTTGGCATTTGCGCTATCCTTTTGCTGACGGCAGCGGATATCTTGAACTTGCTACAACTCGCCCTGAAACACTCTTGGGCGATACTGCCGTTGCAGTTAACCCCAATGATGAGAGATATAAAGATTTAATTGGCAAAGAGCTTGATTTGCCAATAGTGCACCGTAAGATACCGGTTGTTGCCGACGATTATGTTGAAATGGATTTCGGTACAGGTGTCGTTAAAATTACACCTGCGCACGACCCCAACGACTTTGAAGTAGGTCTTCGTCATAATCTTCCCGTTATTTGCGTAATGACCGATGATGCAAAAATCGTTCCCGATTATCCTAAATATGCAGGTATGGATCGCTACGAAGCTCGTAAAGCAATAGTTGCTGATTTGGAAGCAGAGGGTGCGCTCGTTAAGATAGAGGACTATACCCATAATGTTGGCACCTGTTACCGTTGCGGTACCACCGTTGAGCCTGCAGTTTCAAAGCAGTGGTTTGTAAAGATGAAGCCCTTGGCTACACCTGCTATTGACGCTGTTAAAAACGGCGAGACTAAATTTGTTCCCCAGCGTTTTGAGAAGGTTTATTTCCACTGGCTTGAAAACATTCGCGACTGGTGTATTTCTCGTCAGCTTTGGTGGGGACACCGCATACCCGCTTGGTACTGTGAAGAATGCGGCGAGATTACCGTTTCGCGTGAGGATGCTCACAAGTGCGCTCACTGTGGTAGTGAAAAGATAGTTCAGGATCCTGATACTCTTGATACTTGGTTTTCGTCGGCACTTTGGCCGTTTTCAACTCTTGGTTGGCCTGATGAAACCGCAGAT
Organism: uncultured Ruminococcus sp.; assembly: GCA_964630675.1. Classification (GTDB taxonomy): domain Bacteria; phylum Bacillota; class Clostridia; order Oscillospirales; family Acutalibacteraceae; genus UBA737. Next base: position 5,532 of record CAZVWG010000047.1, on the reverse strand, counting down.
TTAAAGCATTATTATCCTACGAACACACTTGTTACGGGTTACGACATTATTCCTTTCTGGGTAATGCGTATGATGTTCTCAGGCATTGAGCACACGGGTGAGGTTCCGTTTGATACAGTGCTTATCCACGGTCTTGTTCGTGATAGTCAGGGCAGAAAAATGTCAAAGTCCTTGGGCAATGGTGTTGACCCGCTTGAAGTAATCGATACCTACGGCGCTGACGCGCTTCGTTTCTCTCTTGCTACAGGCAACAGTCCGGGCAACGATATGCGTTATATCCCTGAAAGAGTTGAAGCCAGCCGTAACTTTGCTAATAAGATTTGGAATGCGGCAAGATTTATTCTTATGAATCTTGACAGTGACCGAGTTTTGCCGATAAATACTGCAGATTTTGCTCTTGAAGATAAGTGGATAATTTCAAAGTACAATACACTTGTTCGCGATGTTACCGAAAACCTTGATCGTTTCGAACTTGGGTTAGCGGTGCAAAAGCTTTATGATTTTATTTGGGATGTATTTTGTGATTGGTATATTGAAATCTGCAAATCACGCTTAAACGGTGAGGATGAAAAGGCTAAGAATACCGCTCGCAGCGTACTTGTATACGTATTTACAAACACACTTGCGCTCCTTCATCCATTTATGCCGTTCATTACCGAAGAAATTTGGCAAACTATGCCGCACGGCGACGAGCAAGCGCTTATGACAACTGAGTGGCCTAAATTCTGCGAAGAATTTAATTTCTCGACTGAAGAAGCCGAGTTTGAAAAAATTATGCTTGTTATTAAAGCTATCAGAAATCGCAGAGCAGAGATGAATGTTCCGCCGTCTAAAAAGGCAAAGGTTTGTATTCAGACAAGCTTTGCAGATACCTTTAGCACAGGCACATCTTATATCTGCCGTTTAGCCAGCGCCTCAGAGGTAGAAATCGGCGACAATTTTGATGCCGAGGGTGCTGTTCGCGTGGTTACCGATGCCGCTACCGTTTATATGCCAATGAAGGAACTTGTTGACATCGACGGCGAAATTGCAAGACTTAACAAAGATTTGCAAAAGGCTATCGTTGATAAGGAATTCTTTGAAAAGAAGCTAGGCAACGCGGGCTTTGTTGCAAAGGCTCCTGCCGCTGTTATCGAACAGCAAAGACAGGGTCTCGCAAAAGCGCTTGATAAAATCAAGATGATTGAAGACAGTATTAACGAAATCAAGGCTCTTGGTTAAAAGTTAAAAGAAAGAGAGTCGAAAATATTTTCGACTCTCTTTTATATTACAGCAGATGTATTTTTCTATATTAAATTAACAAGCTTTAAATATATCCGCTGTATTAAAAAGGATTAATTGCTTAATCCTTGATAGTATTATGTGAAACTATCTTTAAGATTTTCAAGTAAAATTTTGGTGTTTTATGAAATATAATGAAGTTTTAAATTATATACATTCTTTAGGCGCTTTTTCGCATGAAGCAAGTCTTGAACGCATTACTGCAGTTTGTACGAAACTTGACAATCCGCAAAATGATTTTAAAGCAATTCATATTGCAGGAACCAACGGCAAGGGTTCGGCTTGTGCGTTTGTGACAAGTACTTTAAAAGAGGCAGGATATAAGGTTGGAACCTTTGTGTCACCGTTTATAACCGATTTTTGTGAGCGTATACAAATAAACGGCGAGCATATCAGCCACGATGATCTATGCCGCTTATCACAGCGGGTAATAGACACAGGCGTAAGTCTTGCCGAATTTGAATTTATAACTGCAGTCGGTTTTTTATATTTCAGTGAAAACAAAATCGATGTTGCCGTGCTTGAAACAGGACTTGGCGGCAGATTTGACGCGACCAACGTGATACCCGCGCCGCTTGTGTCGGTCATTACAAAAATAGGCCTTGATCATACCGCTGTTTTGGGTGATACTTTGGCGCAAATTGCAGAGGAAAAATGCGGTATAATAAAGGGAGATAATGTTATTACCTCTTATAATCAGCCTGCAGAGGCTTTATCGGTTATTAAAAGTCATTCTTTAAATGTAAAAATGCCCGACAAAAGCAATCTGAAAGATGTAAAAACTTCGCTTTTAGGCAATAGCTTTACTTATAACGATGCGCATTATGAAACTTATCTTGGCGGTAATTTTCAGATTGAAAATGCGCTTATCGCTATTGAAACCATTAAAAACTGCGGTTTGCCTGTCGGCGAAAATGATATAAAAGCAGGACTTAAAAACGCTTTTATACCCGCTCGGCTTGAGGTTATATCGCAAAACCCGCTTATTGTAATAGACGGTGCGCATAATCCTGACGGCGCTGATGCTTTGACAGAAGTTTTAAACGAGCATAGCGGTTGCACCGCAATTGTTGGTGTAATGCTTGACAAAAACTACAGCGAGGTTTTAACAAAAACCTTGCCCTTTTGTGAAAATGCAATTTGCGTAACGCCCTATGTTCCGCGTTCGCTTTGTGCCGAAGAGTTATCAAGTGTTGCGCAAAAATATTGCGATAATGTTTTTGTGGCAAACTCGCTTAATGATGCTTTAGATTTAGCAAAACAAAAATCAAACGGTAAACCAATCTTTATTTTTGGTTCACTTTATCTTGCGAGCGAGATAAGACCGTTTTTAAAACCAAAAGAACTAAAAACTGACAATCCAATGTGACAAATTTTACTCGGACAAGCTTCTATAATATATTAGAAGCTTGTTTTTTTATTTTAATTTAAGAGGTGTTTTCATGTCGGTAGAAATCAGTGTAAACGGAGAGGTAACAACCGCTTATTTAAGCGGTGAAATAGATCATCATTCCGCAGCGGCGATACGCGCAAAAATTGACAACGCAGTAGAACTTAATATGCCATCACTGCTTGTTCTGGATTTTACTCGCGTCAGCTTTATGGACAGCTCGGGTATAGGTCTTGTTATGGGCAGATATCGCAACCTGTCGCGCCGTGGCGCAAAACTGCACATAACGGGTACGTCGCCGCAAATTTATAAAGTAATGCGGCTTTCAGGCATTGAAAAACTTGCGACTATTGATGAATGCAAATGTTAAAGGAGATTAGAATATGGAAATCATAAATAAATTTAGTATGAATTTATTATCACGTTCGGCAAACGAGGGCTTTGCCCGCGCTACTGTTGCCGCGTTTGCCGCACAGCTTGACCCCACGCTTGAAGAGATCAACGATATAAAAACCGCCGTAAGCGAGGCAGTGACCAACTGCATTGTCCATGCTTATCGCGAGGGATTAGGTAAGATATACATAACAGGCGAAATAAGCAATACAAATATAATTAAAATAAAAATCCGTGATAACGGCTGCGGTATCGAAAATGTAGAAAAGGCTATGGAGCCGCTTTTCACTACCATTGGCGGCGAGCGCGCGGGTCTCGGCTTTGCCGTTATGCAAAGCTTTATGGATAATATACGCGTGCGGTCGGTAGTCGGCAAGGGCACTACCGTAACGCTTACAAAAAAGATAGCGCCCAGATATAGTGTCAATGGTTGATGCACTTACGCGGGACGGCTTTATCGAAAACAACCTGCCGCTTGTACACTCTCTTTGCAAGCGTTTTATAGGTAGGGGTATCGAGTATGACGACCTTTATCAAGCGGGGTGTGTCGGTCTTATAAAGGCGGCGGACGGCTTTGACGAAACAAGGGGTCTTTGTTTTTCAACGTACGCGGTGCCTGTAATTCTGGGTGAAATACGGCGAATGTTTCGCGACGGCGGCTCGGTTAAAGTGTCACGAAGTTTAAAAGAACTGTCACTAAAAATCACGCGGATTAAAGCTCAACTCGAACTAAAGCTTTCGCGTGAGCCTACTGTCAGCGAATTAGCGTCAGAGCTTGGCGTTACGCCCGAAGAGGTAACTGAGGCGCAGTCGGCGGCTCTTCCTACCGTGTCGCTTACATATGAAAGTGACGACGGCGTGTGTGAGGCGGATGTCGCTGTAGCAGGACCTGAAGATTTACTTACAAATAAACTTCTCTTGCAGCACGCTTTTAAAAACCTTGACAATGCTGAACAACAGATAATAAATTGTCGGTATTTTGAATATCTTACTCAGAACGAAACGGCGGAGCGGCTCGGGCTATCACAGGTGCAGGTATCACGCGCCGAAAAGAAAATTCTCCTCAAACTGCGTGCAACAATAGGCTCGGTCGCTTGACAAAATTTTCATTTAGTTATATATTTATATAGGAAAATTTTGTAGGGGTGAGCATTGCTCGTCCGAATATGAATTATATCAAAAATCCAAACTGGCGACCACTGGTCGCCCCTACGCAAAAAATATAGTGATATTACTTATGTATTTATTAACTATGGTGAAAGGGACCACGTAATGAAACCTGTATTATATATTGTAATACCTTGCTACAATGAACAAGAAGTGCTACCCGTTACAGCACCGTTGTTTTTACAAAAGATAAATGACCTTTATATCGACGGTAAAATAAGTGAGCACAGCCGCATACTTTTTGTGAATGACGGCAGTAAAGACAGCACTTGGAATATAATTACCGAATTGTCACAAATCGACGAGCATTATTGCGGTATATCGCTTAGCCGCAATCGCGGTCATCAGAACGCTCTGCTTGCAGGACTTATGGAAGCCGCTCTAAAATGCGATGCGGCAATCTCGGTTGACTGCGACGGTCAGGACGATATTGACGCTATTGACAAAATGGTAGACGAATATCTGTCGGGTAGTGAAATTGTCTACGGTGTGCGATCTGACCGCAAAACCGATACAGGATTCAAGCGCGGTACAGCACAACTCTTTTATAAAATGATGCGCGCTATGGGCGCGGATATTGTTTATAACCACGCCGACTACCGTCTGATGTCTAAAAGAGCGCTGGAAAGCTTGTCGCAGTTTAAAGAGGTTAACCTGTTTTTACGCGGTCTTGTGCCAATGGTTGGTTTTAAATATTCAAGTGTAGAGTATTCTCGCAAAGAGCGTATGGCAGGCAAAAGCAAATATCCGCTCAAAAAGATGCTCTCCTTCGCGCTTGACGGTATAACAAGTCTTTCGGTGAAGCCTATACGCCTTATAACCGCATTTGGCTTTATTGTAGCGGCAATCAGCCTTATCGGTATTATCTGGTCGGTTGTTAGCGCGTTTATGAATCTGACCGTTGCGGGCTGGGCATCAACCGTAAGTATAATCTGTTTTCTTGGTGGCGTTCAGCTGTTAAGCCTTGGTGTTATCGGTGAATATATCGGCAAAATTTATCTTGAGGTAAAGGGAAGACCGCGATATATAATTGATAAAAAGACGGATGAAACAAAATAAATTTGTCATTGCGAGCCGCATTGGCGGCGTGGCAATCCGCTCTTTTAATAATTGATTGGTGCTAAAGCCTCTGCTTAATGCGGAGGCTTAAATTTTATTGCGTAGGGACAGGCGTCCCTACATAATACTTTACAGAATTTTAAAAACGGATTATAATAGACTAAATGAAATATAAATTCAGGAAGGGGAGAAGAATGAAAAAACTGATTATAATTAGAGGAAATTCCGGCAGTGGGAAAACT
>CAZVWG010000046.1:0-12506 GCA_964630675.1 uncultured Ruminococcus sp. | reverse complement strand
CACGACCGTCTACACGCTTGCCCTCGTCTTTAAGCCAAGCGCGAACAACGTGCTTCTGAACAAGATACATAATCTCGTCAAGCTTTGCTTCACAGCCCTCAAAACGCTCGTCAAACTTTGCGTGAACTGCGTCATAGATAGGAAGTAAAGCCGCGTCGCGAACATTTTTATCATCAGTGTCAAGAGCCTTTTTAACATCTTCGATGCAGAAGGCTTCAATCTCTGCCATAATTTCGGGATCAGGATTGCTTGATTCGAATGTAAATTTCTCTTTACCGATTTCAGCAACTATGCCGTTGATGAACTTAACAATTTCCTTATTAACCTCGTGACCTGCCATAATGCAGTCAAACATAAGGTCGTCGGGAATTTCGTTACCGCCTGCTTCAATCATAGCTACCAAATCGGCAGTTGAAGAAACAGTGAGGTTAAGCTCGGTAGCAGCGCGCTGCTCGAGGGTTGGGTTGATAACGATTTCGCCGTCAACAAGACCTACGCTGGTGCTTGCGATTGGGCCATCCCAAGGAATATCAGATACAGCAATAGCGGCAGAAACACCGATAGCCGCGGTAATTTCGGGAGAGCAATCGGGGTCAACCGACATAACGGTTGCAACAACCGAGCAATCGTTACGCATATCTTTTGGAAAAAGAGGACGGATAGGTCTGTCAATGCAACGTGAAGAAAGGATAGCCTTTTCGCTGGCTTTACCCTCACGGCGCTGGAAAGAGCCCGGGATACGACCTACTGCGTACATTTTTTCTTCAAAATCAACTGAAAGCGGGAAAAAGTCAATGCCCTCACGTGGCTTTGATGATGCGGTTACTGTACAAAGAACGCTTGTATCACCGTATCTTGCCATAAAAGCGGCGTTTGCAAGACCAGCCATTTTACCTGTTTCAAGGCTAAAGGGTCTGCCTGCGATGGTGGTTTCATAAACCTTAAAGTTTTCGAACATTTTACTAATCTCCTTTTTAAAATTCTTTTGTTTTATTTTAAGAGACTTTCTGTTTAGCAATAAAACCAGCATTCAATTTTTTGGATACTCGTTTTACCGCTAAACGACAAAAAATCTCTTTAAAAGCAATACTTTTTTAACAAAATCAAACCGAGCAAATAGTAATTGCTCGGTTTGTTTGTTACATAATTACTTACGCAAGCCGAGCTTCTTAACGATAGCACGGTATCTTTCGATGTCTTTCTTTTGAAGGTATGCAAGAAGGTTTCTTCTGTGACCTACCATCTTAAGAAGACCGCGACGTGAGTGGTGGTCCTTCTTGTGAATATCAAGGTGAGCGTTGAGCTCGTTGATACGGTAAGTAAGAACTGCGATCTGTACTTCAGGAGAACCTGTGTCACCCTCGTGAACTGCGTATTCAGCCATAATCTGCTGCTTTTGTTCGTTAGTCATTCTTTTCACTCCTTTTTAAAAATATTGTCCGCCGTATTCCAAGCCTGAGGCCTTGAGTGTTCCGCTAAAACGGCAGTCGCCAAAAGCATAGAACACGGTATCTGACCATAGTCAGCCATAGCATTATATCACAAGTATTTTAAAAAGTAAAGAATTATTTTTAAAAAAGCTAAATTCGCTTGTCGCGAGCTAAATGTGTCTGCTACACGCTAAATTCTCTGCGAGAGCTAAATTGACCCGCGGTCAGCTAATGGCGAATTTAATTTAGCTTGTGTGCAACACAAATTTAGCTGCGCATAGCGCAATTTAACTATTTATAACAGTGTACCTATAATCCTCACTTTTAAAAAGAATTAACGGATAATTCACACTTTTAAATTATAAATGTAATAAACTTACATTAAGATAAAATCGCAAAATTTTACAGGAGATGAATCGCTATAATGAACGAATTTGAAAACAACAAGCAGACAGGCGATACTCTTTCGGGCTTTGATAATGCTACCGATACAGATACGGGCTATACCGTAACCCCCGAAGGCAGTTTTTACAGCAAAAAAGCGGACGATATTATTCAGGATGAGATAACTCACGAGTCTCAATACCAACCGCCGAAAACCGAAGGCGCCCCAGAACCACAATATGAACCACCCAAGTCTGAATATCAGACACCCCCGACCTATACGACCTCTTACAGCAATTATAATCAAAAATCGCAAAAGTCCAAAAAGCCAAAGACAAAAAAGGGCGGGCACAGTACAGCCGTAGTAATCATCGCAAGTGTGCTTGCCGCAACGATAGGTGCAATAAGCGGTATTGCTGTTATGGGCACTGTTTTAAAATCAGAAACCACCACCTCGTCCACCCTGCAACAAGTCGAGGGAGGTGCATCGACCAATGTTAATATAAATGTTGATGAAACCGCCTCCTCTATTGCCGAAGCAGTAGCGACTAAATGTACAAATAGTGTTGTCGGCATACGCACAACCACCTCGGTTGCAAGCTTTTTTGGCGGAAGTCAGGAACAAACAGGTAGCGGCTCGGGTGTGATTTACACATCTGACGGCTATATCATTACCAATTATCATGTAATAAGCGATGCAGTAGAGGCAAGCAACTCTAAAATTGATGTATATGTCGGTGATAACAAATCCGCATCATACTCTGCGTCTATTATTGGCTACAACATTTCTTGTGACCTTGCTGTAATAAAAATCGACGCAACCGGTCTTACACCTGTAGAACTTGGAGACAGCGACGAGCTAAAGGTTGGTCAACAGGTTATTACAATAGGTGCGCCCGGCGGTCTTGAGTTTATGGGTAGCGTAACATCCGGTATTATAAGCGGTCTTGATCGCATTGTTTCTACTGATTCAAGTCTTGAGCTTATCCAAACCGATGCCGCAATAAACCCCGGTAACTCAGGCGGCGCTTTGCTTAACGCCGAAGGCAAGCTCATTGGTATTAACAGTTCTAAAATAGCGTCGGTAGAATATGAAGGTATGGGCTTTGCAATACCGGTTAACACAGTAAAAGAAAAATGTGATAAGATAATTTCGCGCAAGGAAGATTCTCAGGCATATCTGGGCGTCAGCATCAGTAGCACCTACACAAGTCAGGTTCTCGCCTTTTACGGATATCCGTCAGGCGCGGTAGTATCCAGTGTAGCCGACGGCAGCCCTGCCGCTAACGCAGGAATTGAGCGCGGCGATATTATAACCGAATTTAACGGAATTAATATCAGCGAATACACCGTATTAAACGATGTGCTCTACGACTGTGAAGCAGGTGATACCGTGGCTGTAACCATATACCGCGGCGGCAGATACTATACCGTGGATATAAAACTTACGTCGGACACTTCTAACTAAATACAAAATGAACCTACCATCAAGCCTCTGCTTTAAAATCCAAAGCAGAGGCTTGATATTTTATTTTTAGATTTTTCTTGCTATCCGCCAAAAAGCAATGATTTGATTTGATTTTATTTACTGTTGCAATCACAAAATCAAGTATGCTATAATAAACCAAAATTTCCTTACGCGGAGGAAAAGGATATGTTTTATAAAAATCTTAAAAATCCACCAAACAAATACCGTCCCGCACCATTTTGGTCTTGGAACGAAAAGCTTGATACCGACGAAACCGCCCGTCAGGTGTGCGAGATGAACGAGGTAGGCATTGGCGGATACTTTATGCACGCGCGAGGTGGGCTTCAGACCGAATATCTTTCAGATGAGTGGTTTGATAATATAAAAGCCACTCTTCGTCAGGGCAAAGAACTCAATATGCATTCCTGGGGCTACGATGAAAACGGTTGGCCCAGCGGATTTGGCTCGGGTCTTGTTAACGGTCTTGGTATAAAATATCAGCAAAAATATCTTCGCTGTGAAGAAACCGACTCTGTCGTTAATAGCGACACAACAATTATAAATCTATCGCACAATAACAAAAATCTACATTTTTATTATGAGGCAAATCCTTTTTATGTCGACACCCTTGACGGTGAGGTTATAAACGAATTTATACGCACAACGCATCAAGCATACAAGGAAAAGCTTGGTGACGAGTTTTCCGATATGGCAGGCTTTTTTACCGACGAGCCTCAAATTTCGCGAAACGGTTATCCGTGGTCTTTTATTTTAGAAAAAGAATATATGAAAGCCTACGGTGAGCCTTTAGCTCCAAATCTTACAGGGCTTTTTTATGATACCGATAACAGCAGCGAGGTTAAATACAAATACTTCAAGTTAATTACCCACCTGTTTTCCGAAAACTTTATGAACAACATTTATAAATGGTGTCAGGAAAACGGTAGTGCGCTTACAGGGCACCTTGTGCTTGAAGAAGGTCTTTGGGATCAGGTGATTTCAAACGGTACTTGTATGCCACACTATGAGTATATGACCATTCCCGGTATGGATAATCTGGGACGTATGCTTAATCGTCTTGAATGTCAAATGCAATTGTCCTCTGCCGCCAATCAGCTTGGCAAAAAGCAGATACTCTCCGAAACGTTTGCTTGCTGCGGATGGAATGTAAGTTTTGAAGAACTGCTCTGGATATATGAACACCAGATGGTGCACGGTATAAACTATCTTTGCCAGCATCTTGAGGGTTATACCCTGCGCGGTATCAGAAAGCGCGACTACCCCGCAACACTGTTCAAGCAGCAGCCTTGGTGGAATGACTATCGCGTGTTTAACGATAAGGTAAGCCGTATAGGAATGCTTATCGCCGAGGGTAAAATAGAACACGAAATTTTAGTGCTCCATTCCGCTGACAGCGCCTGGGCAAATTTTGATATCAACTCACGCGGCTACGCGTCACAGCTTTGCAGCGATATGGTTGATGTTATGAACCGACTCGAAAGAAACCAGCTGCAGTATCACTTAGGCGATGCCACCATTATGGAGCGCCACGCAAAAGTTCAAGACGGCAGACTGATTATAGGAACACAAGGTTACAGCGTTGTGGTGGTTCCCCCTGCCGACTGCTTGGCAAGCAACACCGTAAAACTGCTTAAAGAGTTTAAACGCAACGGCGGACTTATAATTTTCGTCGGTCGTGTTCCCGATATGATAGACGGCAAAAAGACTAACGAAATAATAGAATTTTCAAATGACTGTGTTTGTGTAGAACCCGAAAATCTAATAAGCGTTATCCCCTGCTCTTTGCGTAAGCTTGAGCTTACTTATGATGCCGACAAGCTTGAAAGCCCGATTTTAACCGCTGTTCGTCGCTTTGACGAACAAAAAATGACAATGTATTACCTTGTAAATCCATGTGACATCAAGCACGATTTTACAGCTACGGTAAAGGGCAAGAGCGCTACGCTGTTTGACGCTGTATGCGGCGAAGAAAAGTCTGTTAAATTTGCAGTAGATGGTGACAAATTAAATATTGTATCCACCATTTACCCCAAAGGCTCGGTAGTATTGTTTGTATATGACGAGGCTATAAAGCAGCCGCTTAAAGCTGTTACAAAAGAACTGAAGCCTCTTGAATTTTCAGGCAAATGGCAGTATGCCGCCGACGACAACGCAATCACTCTCGATTACTGCGATGTTTATTTTGACGGCGAGCTTGCATATCAAAATTTACCTGTAAACGACGTGCAGGAAAAAGCTATTGCATTTGGTCGCAAGGTAAACACTAAGGTTGTATTTAAGTTTAATGTAAAGGATAAATCATTTAACAAGCTTGACCTTGTAGTAGAAACACCCGAAATTTTTGATATAACTGTCAACGGAGAAAAAATTGACAAAACCGTTAAGGGTTATTATCACGATATATCATTTAAGGTTATTGATATTTTTTCTTATGTTCACGAGGGCGACAACGAAATTTCCCTTACCTGTGACTTTATTCAAAGCGAACAGGTTTATGAAAACGCTAAAAATTCACTTATATTTGAGTCCGAGAAAAACAAGCTCAGCTACGATATGGAAATTGAGGCAATTTACTTAAAGGGCGATTTTGCGGTTAAAACCGATGAAAAGTTCGAAGACCTCGACCACAACGCATTGCGCACAAACGGTAATTTCTATATTATAAAAGCACCTGACACCTTAAGTAGCGGCGATATTGTAAAACAAGGTTATCCCTTCTTTGCAGGCAGTATAACCTTTAAAAAGAAAATCAATCTCACCGCTAACGAATGTAAAAACCGTAGCATAAAATTCAGCCGCCTTGGTTCTACCGTAATTAAGGTAAAGGTAAACGGAACCATTGCCGACAAGATTATGTGGCAACCGTATGAGGTTGATGTTTCACACCTTTTACACGAGGGCGAAAACGAGATTGAAATCACTATTACGGGTAGCCTTCGTAATCTTTTGGGACCTTTTCATTTAAATGATGGTGAAAACTATTGGGTAGCGCCGAAATGCTTTTTCCATGAATCACCCATCTGGTGTAAAGGTATTAATCCAAACTGGACGGATAGTTACTGCTTTGCAGAGTTTGGTATGTTCTTTTAAATAAAAAATGCAACGATGGTTTTCATCGTTGCATTTTTTACAATACCTTAAAAGATAGAAATATATCAACATATAAACTGATAAATGATTATGGTATAAGCCGCAGCTTGCTTGACCGATTAAAGCACAGCAAACCTATAAACACCGTAACGTTAAACGACCTATTCAACATACTAAAATGCAGCGTAGAAGATATTTTGCTTTTCACCGAAGATAATTAAACCCTCTCCATATGATTGTGGAGAGGGTTTTTGTCTTTTGCAGTAGTGAACGGGCTTGCTCGTTCCGATAGTTTTCGGCAGGAGCAAGCCCCTGCCCTACAATCTTGTGTTATAAATCAATATTGACAATTTCTAAATTTTCATCAAACACGGTAAATTGCGCATCATAGCCTGCGGCGATTTTGCCTTTGGTATGGAGACCCATAACGGCAGCCGGTGTTTCGGTCATCATTTTTACAGCGCCTGCAACCGTACAGCCTGCTTTAACAGCGGTTTTGAGCAATGTGTCACTTGTGGCGATACTACCCGCAAAAGCGCTTCGGTCAAGTAGCTTTGCAACACCGTCTTCAATAACAAACGGTACGGGACAATCACGATACTCCTTACCCTCTTCTCCTATACCACCGGGACGCAATGCATCGGTTATAAGACAAACATGGTCGGTACCTTTAAGCTTGATTATCATTTTAAGCAACTCTATCGGCAAGTGACAACCGTCGGCAATAGCCTCAACATACATATCGTCAAGCAAATATGCGCTCTCGATAATGCCTAAATGCCTGAAGCCTTGATGACGGGTGATAGTAGATGTACAAGAATATAGATGTGTAATAAGGTGGTTACCATCTTTATATGCACGTAAAACGTCGTCATATTCAGCAGATGAATGAGCCGTTGCGGCAAGTATACCCTTACCGGTTACCGCGTTTAAAAAGGAATTGTCCTTATCCTTTTCAGGCGCATAGTCCCAACGGGCGATAATATCGCTGTATTCTTCCAAAAGCGACTCGTATTCTTGCGCGCAAACATCACGCACTATACCGGGAGCTTGACCGCCACACATTTCGAGCGCAAAATACGGACCCTCAAGATGAATACCGGGTATTTCTAAAGCACAGTTGTATTTAACCTCGCGAGCGGTTTGGAGCACTCGTACCATAGTGTCATAATCGGTAGCGCTTATGGTAGGATATATCACGCGAGTACCGTGAGCCGCGTGTACTTCGCAAGCCTTTTTAAAGGCTTCGGGTGTAGCATCGATAAACTCATATCCCCCACCGCCGTGACAATGAATCTCAATAAAACCGGGGGCAATATAATTGCCGCCAAGGTCAACCTTTTCGCCGCTTACTTCGTCAGCGGGCTTTACTTCAACAATTTTATCGTCGTCGATAATAATATCATAGCCTTGGAGTTCTTTGCCACCTGATACAATTTTGCCGTTCGTCAGTATTTTCATCAGAGTTCAATTTCCTTTTTCTCGGTATATGAACGTTTGATAGCATCAAGAACCTTTACGGGATATACAAGCTCATCATAACTATTGGGCATAACGCCGTTTTTAACCATCTCAACAAATTCGTCAAATTCGTTTACATATGTATATGCAACGTTGTCGCAGAAGGTATTATAGGTTTGGTTATCAAGGGTGTTAAGCGTTGCTGTATATCTGAATTCGCCTGTATAACAACCGCACACATCAAATTCGCCCATATTAAATATAACGGTAAGGCGATTTTTCTTTTCGTCGGGACAGTATGCCACAACCGATTTTACGTTTCTGCCGTAAACGGTAATAAGCATTTCAATAAGATGCTGTGTGTAAAACCAGAAACCGCCGTATTCGTTATCCATATTAACAGGGCAACAAATATTACCGCTTGCAACCTTTTTTTCTTTTGCTATACGAGCAAGAGGCTTGAGTTCGTCAATAAATTTAAGACAAGAACCGCCGCACAAAAGAACGTTGTTTTCTTTTGCAGTAGCAGCCAATTCCTTAGCAAGCTCTAAATCAGCGCAGAAAGGCTTGTCAATAAAGCAAGGGATACCCGCCTTTACATAAGGCATAGCGTATTTATAGTGGTTGTTACCGTGACGTGCTGTTATCATAACGCCATCAACCTTACCTACAAATTCGTCGGGAGATTTTGCGGCATAGGTAGCGTAACCTGCGTCTATGATACGTTTGGTAGCGTCCTCATCTTCGCTGTAGATACCAATGATTTCAATATCACTGTATTTTGGATTTTCTTTTACCAATTGGCCAAATGCATCGGCGTGTGAATTTTCTACACCAAGAATTGCAATTTTCATAAAAATTTCTCCTCTTAAAAGGTATGTTTTGGGGAGGGGAAACCCCTCCCCTACAAAATCTTAAACGGTTATAGTGTCTAATGGGTTTTGTGAACGAATTGTATCAATTACCTTAAACTGCTTGAGCACCTGATAAGGTGTGATTTCCATTTCCTTACCATCTACAAGGCAAGCGTAAATCATATCATAATATTTCTTAACACCAACGGTAAATACTGTACCCTCAACATCAACATGTTCTTCAGTCCAGTCAAGTGTTTCTGAGCAGTATGCAGGTGTACGGTCCTCTTTAAAGAGAGGTTCGATTGTAAGCTTCTGCTCTGGAGCGGTTTCAGGATTGTAATACTTATAGTCAATAGCGTTCGCAGTAGCCTTGAGTGAGCCGTACTGACAATGAACAACATATAGAGGACCTGCATATGCGTTGCACTTTGAAAGGTCAACGTCAACAAGTGGTTTGCCGGGAGCTGTAAGAATAATCTTTGCATAGTCTTCGGCATCACCAAAGGTGTTAACACGGTCAAGCTTTGAGAAAACGTTAATATTGTCATCAAAACCTAAAATATCAAGCGCCTGGTCAAGCGGATGAGGACCGGTGTTGCGGACCTCACCACCGTTATAGCCTTGATATGTCTGCCAGTCCCAACGACGAGCAAAGCCTGAGAAAGCAATGCTGTACTGAACGGGGCGACCAAGCTTACCGCTGTCAATAATCTTTCTGATTTCGGTATAGTATGGTGCAAAACGTGACTGCTGGAATACATTGAGCATTTTGCCGCTCTTTTCGTAAGCCTTTACAATACGGTCACATTCTTCATAGTTTTTAGCAAAAGGCTTTTCACAAACTACGTTAAAGCCATGCTCTAAAAGATCAATAGTAATATCAGCGTGCATATGTGAGAATGAGCTGTTTACAACAAGGTCAATATCTGTTCTGCCAAAAAGCTCACGATAGTCGGCATAAACATCACAGCCCCACTCCTCTTTTGCGCGGATGCGACGCTCTTCAAGCAATTCTACAACTGCAATAACATTAAATTTTTCATTATATTCACTTTTGAAAAATGCGCCGTGAATATCGCGGCCGCTACGACCCTGACCAATGATTGCAACATTTAACTTTTTCATTTCGTTAATTCCTCCTGTGCTTGTTTTACAATTTCTTTTAGTGCTATAATACTTTCTTCGCTTGCTTCATAAGCGCCGTCCGAGAAGGCATTGCCACCCGGTCTCTTTAACTGCTCTTCATCAAGCTCTGAATTTTTGCGGTAGTGTGTTTCAAGCATTACACCACCATCATAACCATCACGGATAAGCTTTTTGAAAATGCCTACAAAATCAGCAACACCTGTACCCGGCATTACAGCGGGTGGGTATGGAGTGCCATTGGGAACAGCATCCTTAACATGCATATTAACAATGCCACACGGCGCGAGCTTATCATAGGCATCTTCGCTTGTCTTGCTTGTAACCCAGATTTCATTACCGGGGTCAAACAATGCCTTAATGCGAGGATTATTTATGGCTGTAAGCAGCTCTGCCAGCTTGTGAGGTGTGCTGCTGTGAACAGCGGGGTCGGATTCAAGCGCGCAATAAACGTCATACTTTTCGCAAAGCGCTATAATATCGCCATACATTGCGGCTCTTACCTCTACAGGTACTTCCTTGTTCCAAAAATCAAAACCGCGTATGTACTTAGCGCCCATTTTGTTTGCCATAATAGCGCATTTTTCAAAACCTGCAACATTCGCCTTTATTGCCTCTTCATCGTCGTATTCGCATTTGAAAACAGGAGAAGAAATAGCCGTAACTTCCAGATTGTATTTCTTTGCGGCGGCAATAATTTGATCAACATCCTCGTCGGTATAATCAAATGGTGAACGACCGTTTACCGAGCGAACCTCTATACACTCTAGTCCGTGCTTGTGGCAAAACTCTGCGGCTTCAAAAATGTCCTGTGTTACTTCATCGGTAATAACACCAAGCTTAAATTTGAGTTCCATAAAATTTCTCCTTAAAGCAACTTTGCACCGCTATCGGTATCACAGTACATAATTGCGTTATCGTGACGACGCAAAATGGTTGCGGGGCACATATCGGTAATGTCAAGCGTTACAGTGTTATAAACCGCATCTGCCTTTGTAGCTGCAGGCACTACGCAAAACATATAGTCAGCGCTTGTCATTTGTGGAATTGTAAGCGTATATGCATACTCGGGTACGTCATCAAAGGTCGGGAAGCAACCGTCGTGCACCTGTTGCATACGGCAAACATCGTCAAGCTTTGCCTTCTTTATACGAACAGGGTCGTTAAAATCAGCAACACCTGGGTCATTGAATGCAATATGACCATTCTCGCCTATTCCTAAGCACACAATATCAATGTGATTTTCTGCGAGCAACTGCTCGTAATCAAGACCGTAATCTGCGACATAATAAACGTTTGCAAAAGGAACCTTTTTAAATATGTGCTCATTAAGATAGTTACCAAAGCTTTGAGCATCTTCTTTTTTTAGTCCAACATATTCGTCCATATGAAAAGCATTTACCCTGTGCCAATCAAGCGGTTTTTTAAGTAGACTTTCGAGCACATCGTTTTGTGAAGGTGCTGCAGCAAAAACCATATTGATGGTTTCTTTTTCGCTGAGCAGTTTTTGCATACAAGCCGCAATATCATTCGCTGCCGCTTCGCCCATAAGGGTACGGTTTTCATAAATGTTAACTGCAAGTTTGTCTTTCTTAAGGCCTTTTACCATAAGGATAACACCTCTTTTTAATTTTTTCTACCATTTATTATATACCTATTCTTTTTGCAATTAAATTGCAAATAAAACCAAATATATTGCAAAAAGAAACATATTGTGTTAATATATGCACAGGTGATAAAAATGAAAAAGAAAAAACTGTTTATTTACCGTGATAATTGCGCTTATTTACACCATACGCTGACACTTGACCCCGCCACCGATGACTTTTCTTTTAAAAGTCACTCTCACAATATGGTTGAGGTATATTACTTTTTACGCGGCAACGCGCGTTTCGTGGTAGAAGGTAACATATTTCCACTTGAACGCGGAAATATTCTGGTTATGGCAAGCGGTCAGACACACCACCTGTTGCTAGAGCCTTCTACAGCCTATGAGCGCATGGCGCTACTTATAGATACCGCGGCTGTACCACCCGAATTTGATACGCTCAGCGAACAAATTTATGACGGCGCAAACCTTTTTGAACTCACTAAACACGAACAGATATGGTTTGAAGAAAGCTTTGCTCTTATCACCAAAGCGCCTACCGATGCACAAAAAAATCTTGTGCTTTCATTTGCCTCTATGGTTTTTTCTTTGCTTTCGACCAAGCTTACACGCACGGCAGAGTCACACGTTGAAGACGATATGATTAAAAAAACCATAAATTATATAAATAAAAACCTATCAAAAGAATTAAGCCTTGAAATTATTGCGAATGCGCTTTATTGCAGTAAGGCTTCGCTCAACCGCAAGTTCCGTGAAATGATGGGATGCACTGTTTGGGAATATGTAACCCGTCGCCGCATCTATAGTGCGCGACAACGCTTGTTTTTAGGCGGAAATGTCACCGACGCATACCAAAAAAGCGGATTTAACGATTATTCCTCATTCTTTAGAGCGTATAAAAAAGTAATAGGATCATCACCTTCGGAGGATTTAAAAAAATCGCAAGCTTAAAAGCCGATTTTCATATTGCAAAGTAAAAGACAGTATAGCTTTAGCGTGATACTCCAAGCGGAGTATCACGCAACTCTATTCGCCTACGGCGA
>CAZVWG010000045.1:0-12768 GCA_964630675.1 uncultured Ruminococcus sp. | reverse complement strand
ATACAGTTAAGCCAAAGCATAACTGTATTGTAATATATTTCTTATATTATTTCAAACCGTTTATGTATTCTTCTACGTCAACAACAGTACCGGTAAGGCGCGCGTGTTCTGCTGCAAAGGTAATAAGGTGGTTGTAGCAAGATTCGTCAATAGTAGGCACAGCGTTACCTGTGTAGTTGCCTGTCATATAATCGTAAAGCGCTACGATGATACCCGCATCGCCGCCACCGTGACCGCCCAAAATACCGTCGGTAGCATTGCAGGGGATTTCTTCGGTTTGCTTGGTAACAGGATCGTAAATCTTGATAGGAGAATCACCCTTAAGCGCTGCGCGGATTTCACCCTTTGTACCGTAGATGTTTATAAATCTACCGCCAGAGTTAAATGCGTTCATTGTAAATGTTACTGTAACGTCATCTTCAAAGAGCATATTTACTGTCTGATGGTCAACAACGTCGTTGTTGCTGTGGAATACGCACTTGCCGTAATTTGATTCCAAAAGTGATTTTTTAACATCTTCATCGCTTGATTTAACAAGCTTTGTAGCAGCGCTACGGAACCAGTTGCTATCATTTTCAAGATAAAGTTTAACAGCGTTGTAAGGGCAGGTTTCGCCTACAGGACAACCCTCAATACAACGTTCTGGTGCTCCTTCGGGAGCATTTTCGGGTGTGAAGTAAGAAAGTGAACCAAAGGACTGAACCTTTTTACACTTTTTGCCAAGTAACCACTGCAAAATATCCATATCGTGACAAGATTTTTGAAGCAGCATAAATGAGCTTTCTTTGCTATTGTGCCAGTTACCGCGAACAAAGCTGTGGGACTGGTGAACAAATTCTACACATTCTTCATGGTTAATAGACATAACCTTACCAATTCTGCCTGAATCAATAATTTCCTTAAGTTTATCAAACAAGAAGGTGTAACGCAAAACTGTGCAGATAACAACCTTTACACCTTTTTCGTTTGCGCGATTGGTAAGCGCAATACATTCTTCAGGGGTAGGAGTGATTGGCTTTTCGAGAAGCAAATCATAACCAAGGTCAATTGCTGCCATAGCAGGCTCAAAGTGCTGGCGGTCCATTGTGGCAATAAGCGCAACGTCGGCAATTTTGCCAAGAGCAAGCAAAGGCTTGTAGTCGGTAAAGCACATATTGTCAGGAATATTGTGCCTTTGCTGAATGAGTTCACGGCGACTGTCTCTTGGTTCTGCTACGGCAACAACTTCAAATTTTTCAGGCATTTGTGCCATAAAGTTGGTATATGTACCACCACGGTTACCCGCACCTATAACTATAACCTTTAGCTTTTTCATAAAAATTCTCCTTTACTTTTCAAGAATTTTGTTTTACAATGTCAGTATATACGGTCTAAAAACATAAATCAATATAAATTTAGGCAAAAATATATGATTTTGGTTCAAAAAAAGCGGTGATTTAATGCCTTGGCAGTCTTATGAAATAAAAGAGCAGGTAAAAGTGCAAAAATTATACAGCCTTTTTAAACGGCATTATGCAAAAGGACATCAGTTTGCGGGTGAGATGCACGACTTCTGGGAGGTTGTGTATGTTGTGGATGGTGAGGTTATAATCTCGGCAGATGAAAATGTACACAACTTTAAAAGCGGCGATATAATTTTTCACAAGCCACTTGAACTTCACAAGTTTAACGTAGTGGGTGAATATGGTGCAACGCTGTTGGTCTTTTCGTTTTCAATGATGGGGGATATTTGCAAAAAGTTAGAGCGAAAAGCATATCATCTTGATAAATACGGACGCAGTATTATGAAGTCATTTATTGATTTTTATGAATATTCAGAAGAAAAACTATCCGAGCGTGGCATTCAGAAAAATTCTTATGACTTGTTACCATATTTTTCTGATGATAGTATATTTTTACAAACAGCATCAACCTATATCAGTCGTGTTGTACTGTTGCTATCTGACGGCGCCAATACCTTATCAAAAACAAAAACGCACGAAACCGAGCTTTTTAAGCGGGCGCTTATTATTATGAACGAGCGGGTTGCAGAGCAGCTTTCTGTGAATGAGCTTGCCGACAGGCTTAATATGAGTTTATCAAGCCTTAAAAGGCTGTTTGATAAATATGCCGGAATGAGTGTGCATAAATATTTTTTAACTCTCAAAATTAAAATGGCAACGGTATTTCTTAAAGAAGGCATGTCGGTAAACGAGGTATCCGATGCGTTGGGATTCAGCTCACAGGGATATTTTTCGGCTACCTACAAAAGAGAAACGGGTAATAACCCGTCACAGATATAAACAAACGGCTTGAGGTATGACCTCAAGCCGTTTGAATTGCGCTACTATTTTAACAAAGTAATTAACAGTACGGTAATCACAAAAACAACAAGCCCTGTAGCAGCTGTGATGTAAATTACGGTAAACAGTTTTTTATAAGACGGAGTCTTTGCGCGGATAGCCAGTATTAAGAATACTATCATCGCGGCAAGCGGTATAACTGCAAAGACCAAAACCAAAAGAACTATAGCAAAGCTTTCGGTAAAATCACTGCCTAACAGACCTATAAAATCGTCGTTGTACTCACTGTAAGCCGCATCAAGCTGTGCGCACAGGTCGGGGTCGGTGATTTTGTATACCTCAATCCAGCCCTCAATCTCATAAGCATTAAAACTGTACGGATCGGTTATACCCGCCTTTTCATAGTCGTAATAGTAATAGGTATCGTCCACTATAAACAAACAGCCTTTATTAATATAAAAACTGTTATCCTCCGCTTTAACCGTTACATCCATTTGGTTACTATACCAAAGGTCATCACCGTAAAGGCTTGTAGCCTCGCCAAAAAATGCTTCGGAATTTGCAGTTACGGTATTATCGTCGGGATAATAAAAATCAACGGTAAACTTATCGGGATTTGTAATCATACGCTGATATTCCGAATAATAAAAGTTATCGTTTATAAAGGTCGCTGTCAGCATACTTCCGTCGTTATAGGTAAAATATGCCCTTATTATTGCATTGTTGGGACTCAGGTCATAATCAGCAGATTTAATATCAGCACCAATAATGTTATAGTCTACATCTTCAATACTGTCTTCAACTTCAAACTCAACCATTGAGGCGTCAAATCGCACGTAATTATTACCTTGGTATTCAAGATTCTGACCGTTGTTTAAAATGCTTATTTCGGGCGTGGTGGCTGCCGAAACGTTTAACGCTAAGCAAGGAACAATAAGTAAAACTGCAATAATCAAAGATAATATTTTCTTTTTCATTTTTATTCCCCCTTAACTTAAATTGAGCTTGCGGTCAAGCATAAAGTACTCAAGTGTATAAAGAAGTAAGCACATTAATGCAACTATCACAAGTACGCCAAATAGCATTATTGTAAATACAATATTCTGTGAGTTTTGTGGAAGTGCACTAAGCCACTCACCAATTGCGCTGATACCAAACATATAAATAATTTGCAAAAAGCCTGATATAAAGCCGTTTGCCACATAATAAATACCGATTGCTGTAATAACCTTTGCCTTTTTTGTAATAATTGATGCAAATGTGATACAGGCAAATAAAAACAGGGTAGAGAATACAGATGATAGTATCATAATTATAGCAAACATAATTATGGCGAGCCACATATAAACGTGATCGGATATAGATAAACCGTTTAAAAAAGCAAAAAGTTCTTGTGATAGTGGCATCAGCAACTCATCGACAAATGCTTCACCTGCGCCGATCATAATCATAACGAGTATATCGATAAAAATAACAAGACCGGTACAAAGCATTGTTGCAACACTTGTAATAAGCTTTGAATTAAGCAGCTGACTGCGTTTTACGGGAAGTGTAAAGGTAAGATAACCTTCATCAGTAAAGAAATTTTTATAAAACCTTACATATACCAAAATACAAGAAAGTATAGAAAAGGCTACAAGACCAAACACCATAAATATAAGCGCAAAAACAATTAAAACTGCTAATACGGCGGGAGGTTCCTTGTCGGAGGAAATAACCGATATACATCCGCCGCCCATTACGGATAGAGCAAACGATGATAGCGCCGCGATCCACCAATATTTAAATACCGATCTTAAATCGTATCTTAATAGCTTTTTTAGCATTTGAATACCTCCCTGAAAAGTTGGTCAAGGGTTTTTCCGCTTTCGGCGCGCGCCTGCTCAGCGTTACCTGCGTTCAGAATTTTACCGCCGTAAGACAAAAATACAAAGTCGTCCAGCACCTGTTCAACATCGGTAATAAGATGTGTTGTGATTATAATTGATGCTTCGGGATTATAGTTGCTTACAATAGTGCTTAAGATATATTCGCGTGCCGCAGGGTCAACACCCGCAATAGGCTCGTCAAGCAAATAAAGCTTGGCATTTCTGGACATTACAAGAATAAGCTGAACCTTTTCTTTAGTACCCTTTGAAAGTGATTTAAGCTTGGCTTTCGGGTCAATGCCAAGGTCATATAACAGCTTGAATGCGCGATTTGTATCAAAGTCGGAGTAAAACTCCTCAAAATACATTATAAGCTCTTCTACCTTCATCCAGGAGTTAAAGTATGTACGCTCCGGCAGATAGGATATAATCGCCTTACTGTTTTCACCAACGGGATTTCCGTCTACTAAAATTTCACCACTATCGGCTTGCAATAGACCTGATACCAGTTTTATAAGTGTTGATTTTCCGCAACCGTTAGGTCCTAAAAGCCCCACGATTTTACCTGCGGGAATTTCTAAATTAAGATTCCAAAGCACAGGCACACCCTTGCGGTAGGATTTGGTCAGATTTTTACACTCAAGAATATTCAACTTAATTCCTCCTCTAACATTTTGATTATTTCATCTTTTTGAAGACCAAGCGTATTAATGTTTTCGCAAAATGCCTTAACGGTTTGCTTAGCTGTATATTTACGGCAATTTTCAATAATTGCGGTATCCTCGGTAACATAACGACCTATAGTACCTTTTGAAATTATGATACCTTCATTTTCAAGCTCGGTAAAGGCGTGTTGCACGGTATTGGGATTAACTGCCGCTTCGAGCGCCAATTGCCTTACCGATGGGATTTGTGCGCCTGGGGCGTATTCACCAGATATTACCGACATAGTGATTCGCTCGGCAATTTGCATATAGATAAGCTTGTCGGATGTAAATTTCCAAGCCATAAACGATTCTCCTTTCATTGTATTACTGTACTACCACAACAATACAGCACAAAGATAGTATTTGTCAAGAAAAAATTAAAACAGGTAAACGAAAGCGTCTACCTGTTAATATAATGATTAATTTTGTGATTTTTCTTTGATTAAGTTTATTATATCTATATTGTTGCTGTAAAGGCCTTTATATCTTGCGATAATAAAGCTGATTATCACTATCGGCGCAATGAAGCTAAGGCAGTAAAATCCAAACATTTCACCGCAAAGCAGCATGGTGGCGATAGGGCACTTAGTCGCGCAAACAAACAAAACTGCTATACCAATTGCAGCGCCTATACCGATAGGTAGATTCAAAAGTAACGCAAGTGCGCCGCCAAGCGTTGCACCGATGAAGAGCGTCGGAATGATTTCGCCGCCTTTAAATCCACACGATACACAAATTACAGTAAACAATAGTTTAATGGCAAAGGCTTCATATTTTACCGCACCGTCAAATACTCGCTCTATAATATCAATGCCGCCGCCGTTATAATCGCGGGTATCTATTAATATTGTCAGTCCAACAATCAAAACGCCGCCTACAGCAATGCGCAAAAATTCATTTTTAAATATCTTTTTGGCAAAAGTCTTTCCAAGACTTAAACCTTTGCAGAAAATGAATGCAACAACAATGCAAGCAATTGTTATAATTACTGCTTTCCACACCACCGAAGGCGAAGCCTGGGGCAGTACGCCGATGGAAAACCTTTCGGGATGAACGTGTAGTAGCTGTGAGATTATAAATGCTGTAATGCTTGAAAACAATACAGGGATTGCCGCCGACAAGCAAAGACTTGTCATTATAACCTCCAAGACGAAAACCCAAGCGGCAAGAGGAGTACCAAATACTGCCGAAAATAATGCCGCCATACCGCACATAACGGTAATATGGCGCGAGTCCTCGTCAAGCTTGAAAATGCGCGCTAATGTGTCAGCAACACCGCCGCCTATCTGAAGTGCGGCACCTTCACGTCCACTTGATGCGCCGAATAGATGCGAGATACAAGTTCCGCAAAAAACGGCAGGCGCTAAAGATCTGGGAAGATATTGCTCACTGCGAACACAGTCAAAAACATTTGTAGTGCCTATGTTTTTAACGCGACAAAGCTTATAAATGCCAACCGAAAGAAAACCACCTAAGGGAAGCAGGTATAAAATCCATTCGTTTTGTGTCCGTATGTCAGTAACAAAGCTTACTGCTTTTGAGAAAACAACGCCGCAAAGTCCACATATAACGCCCGATGTTATGCCTAGCAATATTAATAAAGCATATTTTTTAAATGACTTCAAACGAACCATTCCTTCCAATTCTTTTAATAAGAAGAATTGTAAAATGAAGCGCAAGACCCACAATAATAGCCACTACCAAATCAAATATAACGGTAAGTGCAAAGGTAAGCACCATTACTAAAATATCGGTAAAATTCTTTTGCTTTACTATTTTGACAAAGCTGCGCCATTCACTCATATTGTAAGCAACTATAAACAGTATTGCCGCAATAGTGGGCATTGGAATAAGAGAAGCATAGGGAATAAGAAATAATACAACAAGTAATAAAACAAGCGCGTGTACCATCCCTGCAACAGGTGTTCTGCCACCGTTTTTAATGTTAGCGGCAGTTCTGGCTATGGCGCCTGTAGCGGGTATACCGCCAAAAGCAACCGAAGCCATATTACCAAGACCTTGAGCTACAAGTTCGGAATTAGGATTGTGTTTTGAACTAACCATACCGTCTGCTACTACACATGAAAGCAGTGATTCAATTCCTGCGAGGACGGCTATTGTAAATGCGTTAGGAATAAGTGAAACAACAGTGTCAAGCTCAACGCTTATTTTGCCCAACGTAAATTTTGGAAATCCCTGCGGTATAGTATAGAGCTCACCTATAGTATAGGTGCCGTCATTAAACACGGGAATAAGATTAACCAGTAAAGCGCCTACAACTACCGCGATCAAAGATGGGGGAACGCGCTTTTCAAATTTTGGATAAATTATAAGAATGGCAAGAGATACAGCGCCTATAACTAATGATTGCCAATTAAATGTAGAAATATTATGTATGTTGGCTTCTATCTTTTCAAGCGCTTCAATCGGCTTTGCGCCATCTGCATAGGTGATTCCCAAAAAATCTTTTATTTGCCCCAAGAATATTGTAACTGCAATACCTGCGGTAAAGCCTACGGTTATGGTTTTGGGTACATACTTTATAAGTGAGCCGAGCTTTAAAACACCCATAAGAATAAGTATTATACCGGACATAAGGGTGGCTACAATAAGTCCCGACATACCCTTGGTTGCTACAATGCCCGCAACAACTGTAGCAAATGCTGCGGTGGGACCTGCAATTTGCACATTGCTGCCGCCCAGCAGCGCTACTATAAAGCCTGCAAAAATAGCGGTATATACACCACACGCGGGTTCAACTCCCGAAGCGAGCGCTAAGGCGATTGAAAGCGGCAATGCAATTATTGCTACTATAATACCTGCGACAATATCTTTTGTGAGTTGTTCTTTTGTGTAGCCCTTTATCGTTTCGAAAAACTTTGGCTTTAAATAAAATTCCTTCATATTTATCCCCCTTATCAAACCACAGTATTATAGCATACAAGAAAATAAAATTCTATTGTTAAGTTAAATAAAAATCACCCTGAATTTACAGGGTGATTTTGGTATATTATTTGGTTTTAATCCATCCAGGATACAAAGTGGCGAGCGCCTTCATAATCCTTGTACCAATTGTAATTGTACTCTTTACCCAAGTAATTGAATTTGCTTGGTACAGCAGTCTTGGTCCAGTCAGTAACAGAGGCATAATCTTTGTATTCAATGCTGTCGGCAATTGCAAAAATTTCTTGCAAGCGTTTTTCTTGGGGTCCGTTTAGAATGCCGGGAGTAACCGATGCAAACGTTGCGGCACCCGTAATTGCCGCCATCTCCAAAAAGTCTAAATTAAGCGGAATAGAAACCTTTTCGGTAAATGCAGCGCAGTCGGGATCTGTTTTAAAGAAGGCATTGTTTTGCGGCGCGCGCACCATAGAATGCACACCATAACGACGTGTAAACTCGAAATGTCTGCCACTAGTGTCATTACCACTACGCTGAACCTGATGAATTCCGGCAGCCAGATGGTTTATGGTGTTGCAACCCATAATAAGTGTGTCGCCTGCAGCCTCTTGAATAAGTGTATAAAGCTCTTTTAAAATCTGAGCATTGGTTTTTGTTTTGTCATAAAAACGCAAATAGGGGAGATTTGTAATATTAGCATTAAACAAATCAATATATGAAAAGTCGTGCTTAATCATATCAAAGCCCCAGTCGGAAAGACGCTTAATATCGTTAAAAATTAACTCTTTTGAAAACTCGTGCGTGGGGTCAAGGGTGAGTCCATTGTTTTTAGCAGGGCTGTTGTACGTAGCCTCGGCAGGCACGTGGGCCAAAGTAAGTAAAGGTCTTATCCATATACCCGCTTTACAACCAAAGCCGTGTATTTTTTCGGCAGTAGCCGCAAGAGATTTAAAGTTTTCGTTGGTTAAATACCAAGGGCCGCCGTTGTATTTGCCCTTTACGTGTGCGATCTGCCAACCGTCATCAATGGTCATAAACGGACGATTTTTAAAGCCGTTTGTAAGTTTGCCTAAGTATTCGGCCTCTTCCAGCACAACCTTTTCTTCTATGGCGCCATAAGCCCAGTACCAGTTATTAAGACCGTAAACAGGTGTAGGCGGTAGGTTGGGCTTGTCGCACATAAGTTTACAAAATTCGTGAGCCGCGCGGTACTTATCTTCGCTAGCAGTTCCTTTGCGACACACAATTTGCGCGCATAAAAGCTCGTCGCAAACAATGCCGCAAGAGCCGTTGCGAACGTCTAGAAATAGCGTTATGCCAAATGGGTCTGCACACCAAAAGGCAAAACTGTTACAGCCCGTCTTTACACCGTATCCGTGCAAAGCTTCACCATCGTTGGTATAAAAATACCAAGGCATTTGCGCGTGCGGTAAAAATCCGTGCCACACGGCATCATCGGTTTGTGTGCGGGCAACCGAGTCGCCAAGCAGGGAATTCACACCCGAAATATCACCGTTCCAACGCAAGCGGATAAATTTTACAGCGTCGCCGCACGTGTTAAGACAAACATTCAAAATACCGTTTTCTACCGTGCATTTAACTTCGGCTTTAGTTTCATTTAGTGTTCCTTTTTCTTCAAAACGAAACGGGGAATTTTCGGTTTGAATTTTGACATCGTCCGGAGTTCTTATTATATCAAGAAAAGAGTTATTCATATATTTCACCCTTATTTTAAATCAGGTTGGCTTTCGCCAGCCTGATTAGTTATTAAATTATAGATAAATTGAGAAGAATTTAGGATCGTTTGTGTCAAGGTTAGCCGCCGATGCAAAGTCGCACATAATGTACTGCTTTTCTTCGCCGTCAACCGTAATAAATACTCTGAGTGTTACTAAAACGCCTATGTTATTTATAATGGGGCGGGCTATAATGCTTTGAATATTCTTGCCGTAAAGTGTATCGAGAGAGAACATATCTTCTTCATCGGCACCGAACTTTTTGCTACGGGCAAGAATTACAGGACCGCGACGCAAAACAATTTTAGAGCATTTAAGCATCATATCTTTATTACAAAGTCCAAAAACGCCGTCGCCCCAACGATGTGAGTGATAATCTCCGTCAGGAATAGGCTCCCAGTCGCAATTTATAACCTCGGTAGTCATATCAAAACGAATTTTCATAATGGTTGTATTTTCGTTTAGTTCAACCTCGTAATAATCGCTGCAAACAGGTACTACAACCTCATCACCAAGGTCTACGCGTATTTTGGTGTATTTACTCCATTCGGGGATACGTAGATATAGCTTTTTGCATTTTTCGGGATTTCTAACCGAAATGCCAACCCAACCGCTGTCAAAATAGCCGGCACCTACGCGAATTTCGGTATCGCCAAAACGCACGTAGCTTTGGGTAAACATATTTATAAAGTATCCTTTATCGCTTTTGGTAACGCAAGATTCAGCAGCATTGGTAAGTCCACGTCCGACGTTATTAAGGCAACAATGCTGATAACGTGTTTCGCACTGTGGTTGCGCTCTGTAATGGCGACCGGCACTGCGTACAAAGAATGCGCTCATTGTGCCGTCTTCGTAAATGCCTGCCATATATGCGTTCACAAATGCCTTTTCAAAGGATTGCATATATTTTGCTTCGCCTGTAAGACGGAATAATTCATAGCACAAGCGCATCCAGTGAAGTACGTCACAAATTTCGGTAGCGGAATCAGCATAATCTGCAGCGTTTTGATAACGCTCACAGTAGCCTACCGAACCTAAGATATTGCTTTCATATTTTTTAAGCATTTCGTAAAATGATTTTGAGGCATCTAGTAATTTTTTCTCACCTGTAATGCGGTAAAGCTCGATAATACCGTCAAAGCAGCTTGTCATTTCGTATGCCTTTGGAACCCAGTCGGCACCAAGATCGTGACCTTCGTTAAGCTTTTTGTCTGATAATCCGTACCACTCGGCAACCGCTTTACCTGATAAAGCATTGTTTATAAGGTTTGGACGTTCGTTATCTTCACGCACCCATTCTTTTGCAATGTTTTTACCAAAGGTAAGATATTTTTCGTCGCCTGTAATACGGTAAAGGACGAGCATAGGCTTTAGGATAGAGCTTGATGGCATACCATCCATAACGCCGCTGTCTTTAACGCGGGTGCCGTCTAATGCGAATTTTGCTACAATCCAGTCGGCGAGCGCTACCGCACCGTTTAGAATTTTCTCATCTTGCATATATTCGTATGCTTCTATAAGTGCCCAAAGGGTGTATTTCATACCCCAAACATTCCAGCAGTAGTTTGCCTCCCAACCTGAATAAAAAGCAGATTTTACTACGTCAACAGGGTAGAGATTGTCGGAATTTCTATATGTAGAAAGATAACCGTCTGCTCTCTGGAGTGACAACATTTTATAGCAAGATTTACGTAGTTCTTCCTTTAAAACATTATCGTTTTTATACTGGCAGCATCTTACAGCGCTAAGCATTAATTTGCCCCAGAATTCGCTTCTCCAATAACCAAAGGTGTAGATATCGTCATATTGTGTTGCAAAGAAATCTTCTGCTTCGCGCAAAATTTCTTCTAAAGCAAATTTGCCGCTGACCCTCTCAAGTATAAAGCGGTCAACACGCGCACCAATTTCGCCCTCTAAAAAGCAGTTGCCTAAAGCGGCTGTTTCCATAACGTTTTTCACTTTATAATCTACTTTGTAATTCATATCTTTTACCCCTATCTAAAATAAAATATCGATTAATACAATTATATATTACAATGGTATTGTTTGTCAAATTAATTGTGGCGAGCAAAAGCCATCACTTTGAGCTTGCTCAATATTATGAGGATCATATAATACGAAACTGTGAAACCAATCAATAGCATATAGTTGATGACCTTGTGGTAGACAGTTTGCAAGTATGGTGGGCATTAATTCGTGCAGTAAGTCACCTTGTGCATCTGTCAAGTTGGATATATCATAAACAGCAAAGGGTCTGTTAAGCGAAAATGGTAAAAATGGGGAGTTCGGATGGCAGTCAGGCAAGAATTTTAATTCGTTTTCAATGAAATTATATATGTAATCACGATTTTCTTTTGAAAGTTGCATATCATCACCTAAAAATGATTTATAAATCTGTATATTCTTTTATAAGCTTTCCGTCGTGTGAAAGTACATAATGGTTATTTTCAAAATCCAATAATTCTATTCTATCATTGTGTATCACGATTGGCGGTTTATCCTGCAAAGTAACAAATATATCAGCACCATAAAAATCCCAAATTTCGTTTAGTTCAAAATCTATTTTAACTATTTTCATTTCGCCGTGAACTATTAATCCATCGTTAACTTTATACAAACCAAGCGCTCCGGCTAAATCATCAATATCGATAAATCTAATTTGTTTTGTAATAACATCTATTTCGTAAAGCGTGTTAAATATAATTATGTAAAGCTTATGTCCTTTTAAAACAGTACAGTTTTCAAAACAACCACAAAAATCACAAAAGAGAAATATATCATCACTTGAGTTAGCGTTTAAAATTTTAATGTGTAATATGCTATAGAATTCTTTGTTTTGGTGATTTTTAAAGTCAAAAACACAAGAGGAAATTGCGCTTTCAGGAATGTGTTCCACTTGTTTGATAATAATTTCGGCATTGGTACTTGATAAAATCATATGATCACCATTAGATTAAATTTTATGTTAATATTATAACAAAGTTTGTATTTTAAATCAATTGTTCGTTAATTTGCTTTTAAGCAAATATTAAAATATAACGGCGCAGAATCTTGCGACACTACTCCTTAATAATGGGAAAGGTTGTACTAATTTGATGCCCTTTGTTTTTCAACTTATACGTTCGAACCCCTACAGTTCAAATCGCGGCAAGGCCGTGGATGTAATCAATGCGAAGTAATAAATGCAAAGCTTTTGCCTTGATGACATACAGTTTGCTCCTGCAAACTGATTACATTCCGCTAACGCGGATTACATACCAAGCCTTCGGCTTGG
>CAZVWG010000044.1:0-12960 GCA_964630675.1 uncultured Ruminococcus sp. | reverse complement strand
CGCCCATAAGTATATTCATATTTTGAATAGCCGCACCCGATGCGCCTTTGCCAAGATTATCATATCGGGCAGTAAGAATTATTCTATCCTCATTACCGAATACGCTTATCTGCATATCATCTTTACCCGACAATGCCGCCGCAGATAAAAATCCGCTCTCGTCAGCCGCTTCATCAAAGTGAACGAGCTTGCCTGTGTAGTAGTTTTTGTATATCTCTTTAATATTATCGAGGCTTGTTTTAATTTCGTTTTTAAACAGTGTAACAGTAACTTCCATGCCGCTGTAAAAATCGGCAACTATAGGGCAAAATGCGGGCGCGGTAGTAATACCAGTTATTACCTGCATTTCCTTTAAGTGCTTGTGTTGTTGTGAAAGTCCGTACTGTCGCGGCGCTTCAAGAAGAGCTGACTTGTTTGGAGCTTCATATTCGGCAATCATCTTTTTGCCGCCTCCCGAATAGCCTGTAAGCGAAAAACAACTAAGCGTTGTATCCAAGTTTAAAACACCCTCTTCAATAAGCGGCTTTACAAGCGCTATAAATCCGCTTGCGTGACAGCCCGGATTTGCAATTCTTTTGGAATTTATAATAGAATCGCGTTTACCCGTAAGTTCGGGAAAACCGTACACCCAATTGTCGCTTGTACGATGTGCGGTTGAAGTGTCAATAATAGCGGTTTTTTCGTTTTTTGCAAACGTGACCGCCTGGCGAGCCGCATCGTCGGGAAGACAAAGAAATACTATGTCAGCCGCGTTAATTGCATCAGCACGGGCATTGTCGTCTTTTCTTAAATTTTCAGGTAAAATTATCAGAGAAATATCTTCTCTTACACTTAGTCTATCGTATATGCGAAGGCCCGTAGTACCCGCGCTTCCGTCAATAAAAATGTTAGTCATAATACACTTAACTGCCCGACCGTCAAGTCGGGCAGAATTATCCTTTTATTATTTCTTGCCGTCAACCATAGCCTGAACCTTGATAGGAAGACCATAAAGATTGATAAAGCCGGCCGAATCCTTCTGGTCGTAATCGCTTTCACCAAAGGTTGCGATTTCTTCGCTGTAGAGTGAATAGTCACTCCAGATACCAGCCTTTATAATGTTGCCCTTGTAAAGCTTGAGTTTTACAGTACCGGTAACCTTTTCCTGAGTCTTGTCAACAAATGCAGCCAAAGCCTCACGAAGTGGTGTAAACCACTGACCGTTATATACAAGCTCAGCATAGGTAATAGCAAGTCGTTGCTTTTCGTGGAGAGTCATCTTATCAAGGCAGATGCTCTCGAGTGCTTCGTGAGCACGGTAAAGAATTGTACCACCTGGAGTTTCATAAACGCCGCGACATTTCATACCAACAAGACGATTTTCAACGATATCAATAATGCCGATACCGTTTTTGCCGCCGAGCTCATTAAGCTTTAGTATAATATTTTTAGCGGTCATCTTTTCACCGTCGAGAGCCACGGGAACACCCTGTTCAAAATCGAGTGTTACGTATGTAGGCTCATCGGGTGCCATAGCGGGACTAACGCCCATTTCGAGAAAACCGGGCTTATCATACAAGGGTTCGTTACCTGTGTCCTCAAGGTCCATACCCTCGTGAGAAAGATGCCATAAGTTCTTATCTTTAGAATAGTTAGTTTCTCTATTGATCTTTAGAGGAATATTGTGAGCCTCAGCATATTCAATTTCTTCTTCACGTGATTTAATATCCCACTCACGCCAAGGTGCAATAATAGGCATATTGGGTGCAAAGTGCTTGATTGTAAGTTCAAATCGCACCTGATCGTTGCCCTTACCTGTACAGCCGTGGCAGATAGCGTCTGCGCCCTCTTTGAAAGCAATATCAACAAGACCCTTTGCAATGCAAGGACGCGCGTGGCTGGTACCCAAAAGATAATCTTCATAAATTGCGCCTGCTTTTACGCAAGGAATGATATAATCATCAACATATTCTTCGGTAAGGTCAAGAACATAAAGCTTTGACGCGCCTGTTTTGATAGCCTTTTCTTCAAGACCTTCAAGCTCGTCAGCCTGTCCTACGTTACCAGATACCGCGATAACCTCACAGTTGTTATAATTTTCCTTAAGCCAAGGAATAATAATTGAAGTATCAAGGCCGCCTGAATAGGCAAGCACTACCTTTTTAATATCTTTTTTATCCATTGTTTTTGGTCTCCTTTTTGAGTGTGATTCATTTAATATGCAGCCATTATATGCCCAACATTGACATTTGTCAAGCATTTTTTGAATAAATATTCACAAAATTTTATTTTATGCAAATTAATTGCATATTTCCTATAAAATGTCGCAAATTTGCATAATATTTGTAATTTCGTATGTAGGCTTATATGCGCCCGACTTACCCTTTGGATTAAGCCAACAGGTATCTACGCCAAAATTTATGCCACCCAAAATATCTGACGAAATTGAATCACCTATAACCAATATCTTTGACTTGTCTTTTTCGGATGTATTTGACATAACATAATCAAAGTATTCGGTTTCAGGCTTTTGATGTCCTGCATCCTCAGATACAAAAATATAGTCAAAATACTTTTTAATTGAGCAATTATCAATACGTCGGTATTGCGTACGTGACATACCGTTAGTGGTTATACATACTGTGTAACCCTTATTTTTTATGTATTCGAGCGCTTTATCGGCGCCGTCTATAATATCATAACCTTGTGATAAAAATTCAAAATAATCTTCTGACATTTTTTTCGGATCGCCATTAAGTCCATAAAACGCGAGATATTCGCTAAAACGACCCGAATAAATCTCGTGTTTTTTAATTTTACCCTTTTCAAAGCGCTCCCACCACGTTAGATTAATTGCAGAATACCTTGCAATTTTTTCGTTACTTATAGGTAATTTGTGAAGTGCGAAAAGATTGCGTATTGCCTTATGTTCAGTGGCAGAAAAATCAAGAAGTGTATTATCAAGATCAAAATATAGTGTTGTATATTTCTTCATTATAAAATCCCTAATATATACGTAATAATTGTCGGAAGTTCGCTTACAGCCAAATAACCTAAAACTCCCGCAAAGAGATTGATACCGCCT
Organism: uncultured Ruminococcus sp.; assembly: GCA_964630675.1. Classification (GTDB taxonomy): domain Bacteria; phylum Bacillota; class Clostridia; order Oscillospirales; family Acutalibacteraceae; genus UBA737. Next base: position 9,896 of record CAZVWG010000044.1, on the reverse strand, counting down.
TTTTTGCGAAAAGCTATTACCATATCTTCATTGCGAATCTTTATTTCACTGACCGTAGATATTACACGTTTTTTATATATAAAATCAGCAAAAATTGCAATAATTAACCTAAGCGCCAAATCTAGTATATAACCGATGGCGGCAACGTAAATAGAAGTTGTTCCTATGGTTGTAATATTGTCTAAAATAAGTTCAGATAATTCTATATAAGTGCGCACTTGTGAAGTATCTAAGTAACTGAGCGCAACTGTAAGAGGTACAGCAAAAACAGAAAAAGCAATTTGTAAAGCCCCGACAACCGCACCCAATAAATATATTTTGCGCGACATCAACCAGCCGCAAGGTGTGAAAAAAGCAAACCAGTTCCAAGAGACTTTTTTACCCTGTCTGAATTTTAAAAATTTAGGTATATATCGATGGGTGTTGCTTGCGACAAAATTTTTTGCCTCCCCAGCCTTAACTCCTTCGCCTAAATCAGTGTCTTCAGATACACCTCCCAAGAAATCATAGGATACAACATGTCCTCCCATTTTCGTTATATTTGGTGTATTGCATTTGGGACATACCATTTCATCATCATTATATTTTTCGCCGCACATTCCGCATATAATTGTGTTTTCGGTGGATGCTTCTTTCTTGTCGTTTTCTTGAGTTTCGGGTTTTACATACTGATTTTCTGTGCCGTGAAAATCATCTAACGCGCAATGACCGATAGAATTATAGCAATCTCTGTGGTGCGGCGCACCACACTCCGGGCAATAAACGATGTCATCCTCTTCAAACAAGTATGCCTTGCATAAGGCACATTTTTCTCCATTTATGTTTAGACTCATACGGTCACCCCCAATTGCTCATCAATTTTTTTAAATACTGTATCAAAGTAATCCTTACCGTAATTATGAAACTCACTGTTTTCTATCATATTCTTAAATACTTCGCGGCTTACCCAACGCACTTCAGCTACCTCGTCTTTTTGTAACCGCAGTCTCTCGGTATCAACATCTTTATTTATAAACCAAATATCAAGTAAAGAATTTCGTCGTCTAATACGTGCAAGCTTTTTTAATGTATTTTTGTTTGAAGGAATGCCAAGTTCCTCATAAAGTTCTCTGTTTGCGGCTGTATATGAATCCTCACCTGATATGGCAGCACCACCCGTCGCTGCCCATTCACCCGGCATTAACTTTTTACTATCAGATCTGCGCTGAATCAAAATATCGCCTCGTGAAGATACGACCCATATATGCACGACAAGGTGATATTCATCCTGTTTAAAATTACACATGCCGCGCAAGACAGTCTTGCCTGTATACTCACCGTCGGCATTTAATACGTCCCATTTTTCCATATTTTCTCCACAATATCGCCACGACCTTTATAAATGCTGTTTTCTGCTATATAACCTCGTACCATTGAAAGTGGATAAATATTTGTATTTTTACCTACAATAGTACCTGGATTCAGTACAGTGCCACAGCCGACTTCTACGTAGTCACCCAAAATCGCACCGAATTTTTTAAGATTTGTATTATATTTTTTTGTATCAAGTGTGATAGATATATTTGTTTTATCAGACTTGACGTTTGAGGTTATGGCACCTGCTCCCATATGCGATTTATACCCTAAAACACTATCGCCTACATAGTTATAGTGTGGCACCTGAACCATATCAAATAGTATAACGTTTTTCAGTTCAGTAGAATTACCCACCACGGAACCCTTGCCTATAATGGCATTGCCACGAATGAAAGCGCAATGGCGAATTTCTGCATTCTCGTCAATAATACAAGGTCCTATAATATTGACACTTTCAGCGACATTAGCACTTTTGGCGATAAATACACCATCTCCATAATAATTAAATTTCTCCAAATCTAACGTATGGCTTAGATCAACAATAAAATCACCGATTTCAGTTAAAATTTGAAATGGATATTTTTTACCGTTGAAAATATCGCGCGCAATTGTGTGTTGTGTGTTTAAAAGTTGTGCAGTTTCAAGTCTAATCATTACAAATTCTATCCTCTCATACTATAAAAACTTAACATTATATAGTATAATGCGGATAATCTAAGTTATTATAACAGTAATACAAATTTTTTTCAACATTTATTATAATTAAAATTGTTAATTTTATATTACAAAATAAAATAAAACCGACAGTAACTGCCGGTTTTTCATTAAATTAATCGTTGCTGTAAGGAAGTAAAGCTATTTGACGCGCACGCTTGATAGCGGTTGTAAGTGCGCGCTGATGCTTTGCACATGTACCGGTTGTTCTGCGAGGCAAAATCTTTGCTCTTTCAGAAACATACTTGCGAAGGCGAGCTACATCCTTATAATCAATTTCATCAACACGGTCAACGCAAAAATGACATACCTTTTTGCGTGGCTTTCTGTGAAGCGGTCTATCTGTCTTTTCCATGAAAAGTTCCTCCTTTAATAATTATTAGAAGGGCAAATCATCGTCCAAACCGCCAACCTCTGCAAAGTCACTTACATCAGCATTGCTGTAAGAAGCAGGCTCGTTACCGGTCGGTGCGGACGCACCGTCGCGTTTGGACTCAACAAATTGTGCATTATTTACAACAACCTCAAACGCTGTACGGTTGTTGCCATTTTTGTCCTGATATCTACGGGTTTGAATAGAACCTTCAATACCAATCATACTGCCCTTTTTGAAATATTTGGTGATAAATTCAGCACGCTGACGCCAAGCAACAATATTTATAAAGTCAGTCTGCTGCTCTTCACCTGCACGATAGTTACGGTTTACAGCAATGGAAAACGTTGTAACGGGTATACCGTTTTGTGTTGTTTTGAGTTCAGGGTCTGCTGTCAGACGTCCTGTTAACACTACTAGATTAAACATTTCAAATTTCCTCCATTACTTTCTTATTACCATAATGCGAAGAACGCCTTCGGTAATTCCTGCAATACGCTCAAGCTCTGCAGGAAGGCTTGGTTCACTAGTCATTGTTGTGAAAACATAGTAACCCTCAGTCTCATCGTTGATAGGATACGCAAGTCTACGTTTACCCCATTCGTCAACATTTTCAACTGTGCCGTTTTTTGCGATAAGGTCATTGAACTTTTCCTTAAGAGCATTTACAGCTTCATCGCCATTTGCTACAGAAAGAACAAGAGCTACCTCATACTTATTGGCCATTTTGTTGCACCTCCTTCTGGTCTGATGGCTCCGTGTATTTCACACGGGGCAAGGAGCTAAAAAAAGAGTTAATCTCAATTAGCGACTAATATTATAACACATTTTTTAGTTTTGTCAACTTTTTTTGTTTTTTTATTGATTTTTACAGTCCATTATAATATAATATTTGCAAAAAGCAAAAAGGAGAATTTGATTTATGCTGCTTGCAATAGATATAGGCAATACAAATATCACCCTTGGCGCATATGAAAATGATGTTTTGTGCTTTACTGCACGTCTCGCAACTGTTCATGGTACTACTGCCGACCAATACGCCGTTGAAATTAAAAATATATTAGAGCTGTACGGTCTGAATTCCGCTCGTATAGAGGATTGTATCATTTCATCGGTAGTTCCGTCGGTTGGCGGTGCGGTATGCAATGCGGTATCGCTTCTATGTAATATCGTTCCTTTGGAACTTGGTCCGGGTGTTAAGACGGGGTTGAACATTAAAATTGACAATCCTGCACAACTCGGTGCCGATTTAGTAGCAGGTGCGGTAGGAGCTATCAGTGAATATACTTTGCCCTGTGTTGTTATCGATATGGGCACGGCTTCTACAATAAGCGTCATAGATGGAAACGGTGCATATTTAGGCGGTGTTATTTCGGCAGGTGTGCGACTTACTCTTAAAGCGCTTACCGAAAACACAGCACAATTACCGTCAATAGATATTACTGCACCAAGGTCTGTTATCGGCTCTAATACCGTTGATTGTATGAAATCAGGTCTAATATACGGTACTGCTGCAATGATCGACGGTCTTCTTGACCGAATTACTGAAGAGTTAGGCGAAATACCAACGGTTGTTGCTACGGGTGGGCTTTCAAAAGATATTATTGTGCATTGCAAAAATGAAATCATTTATAACGCAAATCTGCTTCTTGACGGCTTGCGTGAAATATATGAAAAGAACAGATAATATGAGGTGCTTCCTATGTTAAAAACAGAACTTAAAAACCGTAATTTACCAGAACTTAAATCGCGTGAAAAAATGGTAGAAATAATGCAACATGAAGTTTACGGTTATTTACCCAAAAACAATTTTGAGTGGTCGGTTTCTAACCAAAAAAACATTGAAATCCGTTTTGCAAAAGGCAATGTAATTCATTCAAGCGTTGATTTTACTCTTACAAATGAACACGGAAGTCATACATTCCCTGTTCACCGACTTTTGCATCAAGACGGTAAAAAGCACCCCGTTATTCTTTGTATCAATTTTGATAAAGTAGTACCTAATAAATATTTTCCAATTGAAGAAATTGCCGAACAAGAATTTGATATTATTACATATTGCTATACCGATATTACAAGTGATAACGATGATTTTACAACAGGTATTGCACCACTTGTATTTCCTAACGGTAGATTAAATGATACCGATTGTGGTAAAATCGGTCTTTGGGCTTTTGCCAATATGCGCGTTCTCGACTATGCGCTTACTTTAGACGGCACCGATGAAAAGAATGTTGCAATTCTTGGTCATTCCCGTCTTGGTAAAACAGCTCTTTATACAGGTATGATGGATGAGCGTTTTACACACGTTTTCTCAAATAATGCAGGTTGTGCAGGTGACGCTATCGCTCGTGGTGGCACAGGTATTCAGTATGATTCTGATGGCAATTTCCTTGTTGAAAGAGAATTCCGTGGTGAAAATATTGAAGTAATTACACGTGTATTCCCATATTGGTTCTGCGCAAACTACAAAAATTATGCAGAGCAAGGCTACGGCACCGATTTTGACCAACATTTCCTTATGGGAAGCATCGCTCCGCGTAAAGTGTGCGTAAATGCGGCTGAACTTGACTACTGGGCTGACCAAAAAAGCGAACAGCTTTGTTGTATGGCAGCTGCAAAGGCTTGGGAAAATATTGGTCTTGAAGGTATGCAGGAATGCGACCACTACCTTACAGCCGGCGAAAAATTACTTGATGGCAATGTTGGTTTCTTTATGGCTCCTACAAAACACTTCTTATCTCGTCACGCTTGGAACAATTATATGGAATTTATGCGTAAACATTTAAACAAATAATTCGAGGTAATCCTTATGTTAAAGCAAGAACTTTTAAACCGTAATCTTCCCCCACTTAAATCACGTGAAGAAATGATAGAAATTATGCAACGTGAAGAGTACGGATATCTACCAAAAAATGATTTTGAATATACAGTTTCAAATTACAAAGTTCGTGATAGGCGTCTTGCAAAGGGTGAAGTTATCTATTCAACCGTTGATTTTACACTTACCAATAAAAACGGCAGTCATACCTTCCCTATTCATCAATTTTTACATAATGACGGCAAAAAGCATCAAACAATAGTTCACATTGCGGGCAGATACCCGGGTAATTTTGTTCCCGAAGAAGAAATTGTTGAAAATGGATACAATTTAATTATTTTTGTTTATACCGATATTACTAGCGACGATGGCGATTTTACTACAGGCATCGCACCACTTGTATTTCCAAACGGCAGACAAAATAATACCGACTGTGGCAAGATTGGTCTTTGGGCTTTTGCTAATATGCGTGTACTTGATTATTTGCTAACATTAGATTGTGTTGACGAAAAAAACATTGCTATCGTTGGTCAATCGCGCCTCGGTAAAACTGCTTTAGTTACAGGTATGTTAGATGAAAGATTTACTTTTGTGTTATCAAACAACGCAGGTTGTAGCGGTGATACACTATCGCGTGGTAGCTCGGGACTTCCTGATGCCGACGGTAATTTCGCAGTTAAAAAGGAATATCGTGGTGAAACAGTTGGTCGTATTACTACAGTTTTCCCCTATTGGTTCTGTAAAATTTTTTTAAAATATGCAGAGCAAAATTACGGCACTGACTTTGACCAACACTTTCTTTTGGCAAGTATTGCGCCACGTAATGTATGCGTAACCGCGGCAGAGCTCGATTATTGGGCTGACCAAAAAGGTGAACAGCTTTGCTGTCTTGCGGCGAGCGAGGCTTGGGAAAATATGGGTCTTTCGGGTATGCAGGAATGTGACCATTATTTAAACCCAGGTGAAAAACTGCTTCAAGGTAATGTTGGATTTAGCATGACACCAACAACTCACTTTTTATCACGTCACGCTTGGAACAACTATATGGAGTTTATGCGTATTCACGGACGCGACTAATTTATTTTAGAAAATATCTATGTCAAAATTTTATAGAACTGTATCCATTTAGGAACAGTATCGGAGGTAATTTTTATGACAAAATCAAACAAAAAACAACAGCAAATTCAAAAGCTTGTTCTTGGCGCTGTTTTTACAGCGCTTGTAGTGATATTACAGCTTTTGGGTTCTTTTATTAAACTCGGACCTTTTTCAATATCATTGGTTCTCGTACCAATAGTATTGGGTGCGGCAATGTGCGACTATAAAACAGGAGCCTGGCTTGGTTTTGTATTCGGTGTTGTTGTGCTTATAAGCGGCGATGCGGCTGCTTTTTATTCAATAAATGTGGTTGGCACCATCATCACCGTTTTAGTCAAAGGCACACTATGCGGACTTATGGCAGGACTTACATATAAGGCGCTCGAAAAACACAATCGGTATTTAGCTGTTATGACAGCAGCCGTTGTATGTCCGATAGTGAACACAGGTGTATTTTTGATTGGTTGCAGTATATTCTTTTTGGGTGAAATTGCAACCTGGGGCGTTGCGGCAGGTTTTAGCAATGTTGTCGGCTATATGTTTTTAGTTTTGGCAGGAGGTAACTTTATTTTCGAGTTAATTACAAATATTATTTTAGCCCCTGTTATTTTAAAAGTGATGTCGTTTAAAAAAGATATATGATATATTTTCACCGTTCATTTATACGATGAGCGGTGTTTTTAGTGCAAAATTACTATTTTTTAATTTCTGGCGAAGGTTTTTGTCTGAAAAATGATTAAAATTACATTTTTTGTAAAAAAACTCTTTATTTTTTTAATAATTTTTGATATAATTTATTGGATACCATAGAAATGGGTACAATTTAGTTAAAATTGGATTTTAAATCCATAAAATTTTAGGAGGTTGATTCGTAAATGAGTCACAAGTTTGTTTACCTTTTTAGCGAAGGCGACGCATCAATGCGTGAGCTTCTTGGTGGTAAAGGCGCTAACCTTGCAGAAATGACCAAAATCGGTCTTCCTGTTCCACAGGGCTTCACCGTTACTACTGAGGCTTGCACACAGTACTACGAAGATGGCAGAAAGATTAACGATGATATTCAGGCACAGATTATGGAATACATTGTTAAAATGGAAGGTGTTACCGGTAAAAAGTTCGGTGATAAAGAAAATCCTCTTCTCGTTTCTGTTCGTTCGGGCGCGCGAGCTTCTATGCCCGGTATGATGGATACCATCCTCAACCTTGGTCTTAATGAAGACGTTGTTGAAACAATGGCTGCAAAGAGCGGTAACGCTCGTTGGGCTTACGACTGCTACAGAAGATTTATCCAGATGTATTCTGATGTAGTTATGGAAGTTGGTAAGAAGTATTTTGAAGAGCTTATCGACAAAATGAAGGAAGAAAAAGGCGTAACTCAGGACGTTGAGCTTACAGCAGAAGATCTTAAGACACTCGCTGAGCAGTTCAAGGCTGAATACAAGTCAAAGATTGGTAAGGACTTCCCTACCGATCCTAAAGAACAGCTTATGGGCGCTGTAGAAGCAGTTTTCCGTTCATGGGACAACCCCCGTGCAAACGTTTACCGTCGTGACAACGATATTCCTTATTCTTGGGGTACCGCCGTTAACGTACAAATGATGGCATTCGGTAATATGGGCGACAACTGTGGTACAGGTGTTGCATTTACCCGTGACCCCGCTACCGGTGAACCCGGCCTTATGGGCGAGTTCCTCACCAACGCTCAGGGTGAAGACGTTGTTGCAGGTGTTCGTACACCAATGCCTATTGCTGAGATGGCTCAGAAATTCCCTGCTGCTTTTGAAGAATTCAACAAGGTTTGCGCAATCCTTGAAGATCATTACCGTGATATGCAGGATATGGAATTCACCGTAGAAGACGGTAAGCTCTATATGCTCCAGACACGTAACGGTAAGCGTACAGCTAAGGCTGCTCTTAAGATTGCTTGTGACCTCGTTGACGAAGGTATGATCGACAAGAAGCAGGCTGTTGCCATGATCGATCCTCGTAACCTCGATACCCTTCTCCACCCACAGTTTGATGCTAAAGCTCTTAAGGCTGCAACCCCTGCTGGTAAGGGTCTTGGCGCATCTCCTGGCGCTGCTTGTGGTAAGGTTGTATTTACTGCAGAAGATGCAGAAGCTTGGAACGCTCGCGGCGAAAAGGTTGTTCTTGTTCGTCTTGAAACCTCACCTGAAGACATTACAGGTATGAAGGCTTCTCAGGGTATCCTCACCGTTCGTGGCGGTATGACTTCACACGCTGCCGTTGTTGCTCGTGGTATGGGTACTTGCTGCGTATCAGGTTGCGGCGATATCATTATGGATGAAGAAAACAAAAAGTTCACTCTTGCAGGCAAAACCTATAACGAAGGTGACTTTATCTCTATTGACGGTTCTACCGGTAACATTTATGACGGCATCATCCCCACTGTTGACGCTGAAATCGCTGGTGAGTTCGGTCGTATTATGGAGTGGGCTGATGAATTCAGAACATTGAAGGTTCGCACAAATGCCGACACACCTGCTGACGCTAAAAAGGCTCGTGAATTGGGTGCCGAAGGTATCGGTCTTTGCCGTACCGAGCATATGTTCTTCGAAGCTGACAGAATTGCTGCTTTCCGCGAAATGATCTGCGCTGACACTGTTGAAGAACGCGAAGCTGCTCTTGATAAGATTCTCCCCTATCAGCAGGGCGACTTTGAAAAACTTTACGAGGCTCTTGAAGGCTGCCCCGTAACCATCCGTTTCCTTGATCCACCTCTTCATGAATTTGTTCCTACTGAAGAAGCTGACATCGAGGCACTCGCAAATGCACAGGGCAAGACTGTTGCTGATATCAAGAATATCATCACATCTCTCCACGAGTTCAACCCAATGATGGGTCACCGTGGATGCCGTTTGGCAGTTACCTATCCTGAAATTGCTGCAATGCAGACAAAGGCTGTTATCCGCGCAGCAATCAATGTTAAGAAGGCTCATCCTGACTGGAACCTTGTTCCCGAAATTATGATTCCTCTTACCGGTGAAGTTAAGGAAATGAAGTTCGTTAAGAACATCGTTGTTGCTACCGCTGATGCAGAAATTGCTGCTGCAGGCGTAGAGCTTAAGTACGAAGTTGGTACTATGATGGAAATTCCTCGTGCTTGTCTTACTGCTGACGAGATAGCTCGCGAAGCTGAGTTCTTCTGCTTTGGTACAAACGACCTTACTCAGATGACATTCGGTTTCAGCCGTGATGACGCTGGTAAGTTCCTTACTGCTTACTATGACAGCAAGATTTATGAAAACGATCCATTTGCTAAGCTCGACCAGAACGGCGTTGGTAAGTTGATGGATATGGCTGTTACTCTTGGTAAAAAGGTTCGTCCTGAAATGCACTGCGGTATCTGCGGTGAGCACGGCGGCGACCCCGTATCTGTAGAGTTCTGCCACAAGATTGGTCTTGATTACGTATCTTGCTCACCTTTCCGTGTGCCGATCGCTCGTCTCGCTGCTGCTCAGGCTGCTATAAAGGAAATGAAGTAATCGGAAAAATCCGAGCATTTCAGTTCAC
>CAZVWG010000043.1:0-13613 GCA_964630675.1 uncultured Ruminococcus sp. | reverse complement strand
TAGGACCGGTTTCACCGGCTGGACCCTGAGGACCTGTAGGACCGGTTTCGCCTGTAGGACCTTGCGGACCGATAGGACCTGTTGCACCTACAGGACCCTGAGGACCAATAGGACCGGCTACACCAGCGGGACCTTGAGGACCAATAGGACCGGTTTCACCTACAGGACCTTGCGGACCGGGAGGTCCGGGCGGGCATTTATGACAATCAAAGTTACAGGGACTTTTGTCTACGCAAGAATCCTTTTGACAATTACAGTCACAAGATTGTTTTTCACTGTTACAATCTTTCTGACGGCTATTTTTATTTTCGTTTTCATCATAATTATTGTTGTTATAAAAATTCCATCTGCTCATCATATTCACCTCCAAATCTATGTACTATATAATATGCGTTTTGGTGATAGAGTGGCACTTAAAACATTTTTATTAATTGTGAATTTAATATTGTTACACAATATTAAAGGCAATATTTAAAACGGTTTGTATGAGGGAATGCCTTGTGAGGATGACGCTGTAATCAGAATTTTCAAGTATAAGACAAAAAAATTAAGGTTGAATTTTCCCGAAATCACAATGTAACAACACGTCAATATTTTAAGCTTCTATATAGTCGAAAGTAATATTACAATAAGTAATAAATATATTTTATTTAAATAACGAAAAAAATTCATGTTTTCTGTTATTTTTCTTGCTATTTAATTTTAATATGGTATTATTATACTATGCAAACTTTGAGTAAGGGGAAATAAAAATGTTTAAAGATTGTTTTTGCTTTTTCGACAAAAATACCGGATATCTACGCCTTGGTAACAGTAAGATTGAAAAGGTTTTGCAGGTAAAGGGACCAAATGTGCGCACCGATAGTATCTGTGATGCCGCAGGTGATTTTGAATGGTCGGGTGCAAAAGGGTTATGGCAACGATGTCCTGTATTTGATGAAAATGAAACTCCCACAATTTCATTCAAGACTGAGATTATAGAAAATCCATACGTAATGAAACCGCATCTTAAGGCTATACTTTGCATTAAAGGAAAAAAGGGTACTGCTTGGTATGAGTATTTAATTTTCCCCGAAATTGCCTTTATTTACAATCAGAATTTTGTTTCAAAGCAAGGAAATATTGAGGTTGCGGAGCAAGAAGATAATTTTAATGCTCCGACTGGCATTGAGGAGGAGCAAAACAAGGCGCAGGTTAGTACAACAAATTTTGACGTGCTTGACTGCATTCCTTTAGGACAGCGTCACGTAAATGTTGAGTCTTTTAAACTATATGACAAGACTGATTATAACGATATGCTTGTTGAGCGACAGGAAGCATCGGTTTATATTTTTAGAAACGGTGAACTTAAGCGTGACGGCAATGTCTTTTGCATAAATGATTATACAAGTGATAATTCAATCATGCTGATAAAGCACTCACCTACCGAAAGCTCGGCGCTTAACCGCAAGGGACCGGACTTTACTATGCAGGGCAGTGTTTATGCCACACTTTATGGCACCGGTATCAATTTTAATGATTTGCCTGACGGCAAGGTGCCATATTATGCATCGGCTGTAGGTGTGGGCAAAAGTGAAAACATATATGAAGAAATGTGGCGCTATAACACCGCGTTTTGCGCTGATGACCCAAGACAGTCGCTGTTTTGTATGTCAAACACTTGGGGTGATCGCAGTCAGGATATGGCGGTTTGCGAGTCGTTTATGCTAAAAGAAATTGAGCGCGCGCGTCAAATGGGCGTTGATATAATTCAGATTGATGACGGGTGGCAGCTTGGCATTACCGCGAACTCGCGCCGTAAATCAGGCGGTGTTTGGGAAGGGTATTATGCCGATAACAACGACTTTTGGGTAGTTAATCCCGAGCGTTTCCCAAATGGACTGGAAGTAGTTGTTGATAAAGCCAAACAATATGGTATTGAATTTGGCCTTTGGTTTAGTCCGGATTCGTCCAAAGATTTTGAAAACTACGAAAAAGATATCAATACACTTATGAACTTATATAATAAGTATGGTATCAGATACTTTAAGCTTGACGGTGTAAAAATTCGTAACAAGCTTTGTGAAATGCGCTTTATGAAAATGCTTGAGGAATTAACCAAGCGCACTCACGGCGATATGCGCTTTAACCTTGATGTTACTGCTGAGGATAGATTTGGATATATGTATCAAAGTCAATTTGGTAGTTTGTTTGTTGAAAACAGATATACCGATTTTCCAAACTATTTTCCACATAATACTTTTAAAAACTTGTGGAATTTAGCGAAGGTTATACCTACCCGTCGTTTGCAGATGGAGTTGCTTAATACCCGTCGAAATACCGACAAGTATGAGGGAGTACTGTTTGCGCCAAACACCTATAAACCCGATTATCTTTTTGCAACGGTAATGGTGGCAAACCCGCTTTTCTGGATGGAAATGAGCAATCTTGATGACGATTATGCTGAAACGCTTGCTAAAATTTCAAATATTTACAAAAACTACAAGCAAGAATTATTTAATTCACAAGTAATTCCAATTGGCGATATGCCAAACGGTATGGCTTTTTCGGGTTATGCTTGTAAAAATCTTGAGGATAAAACCTATAACCTTATTTTGTTCCGTGAGGCTACAAACGAGGATAGATACACCTTTAAGTTAACTGATAATATGGATGGAAAGACAAAAGAAATTATCTATCAAAATGCGCCTGTCGATATATCTGTAAATGGCAAGGAACTTACAGTGAAATTTGGTGAACAACGTAGTTTTGTTTGGTTAAGAATTAAATAATAATACTCAATTTTAAGGTAGGGATAACCGCTGCTTTTTATTGACATTGTATCTTTTAAATGTTAAAATCTGTTTGAAAAAGTTTACAAGGAGAAAAAAGATGAACAAACGAATTTTTACGATTTTTTTAGCAATTATTATGATAACTTCATTTGTGGGTTGTAATTCGTCACAATCGCCCGAGTCATCAGATGAAGTGGAAGTTATTATTGAGGAAGAGATCATTATTGAGGGGGGAAGCACGGTGTCAAACGAAAGTATTGTCAGTTCAGAAATTTCGCAGGGCAATGATAGCGTGGATACAACTGTTTCAAGCGAAACGCCCGCTACATCTTCATCGACTTCTTCTACGGTAGATACTCTATCGGAAGATAATACCGTCAACATTGATTACGATTGGAAAAGTCATCCGGAGGACTATAAACTGTTGGCGTTTACTTTTGATGATGGTCCTGACGATTTGATGCCGCAATATGTACAGTATTTTGCAGCATTTGATGGAGCGGGAACATTCTTTGTAAACGGTACGAGTATAAAAAGTGATTATGATTATAAAAAAATGCAAAACGCTATAGATTACGGTTGGGATATCGGTAATCACGGTGACACGCATCTTGTGGCAACAATTGGCGGCACAGGCGGTACTGAAGCTACTTACGATGCTGTGCGCGCTGATATTTGCGATCTTATACACAAGCTTGAAACCAATCTTAAAACTCGTGACGGTGCGGCTTATCAGGTGAATTTCTACCGTCCACCCAACATTAAGCCCACTGCAAACTCCTTTAAAATTTGTAGTGAAGAAAATTTAGCTGTAATATGGCTTGCTCATGACGCGCTTGATTGGGGTACAAACTCAAGGGAAGATAGCTATAATGTGTTTAAAAAGGGCATAGGCACTTGGGAAGATGGAGATATAATTCTTTGTCACGAAACGAGCCAGAACACGTATGACATTTTGCAAGAACTATTGCCTGATTACTTTAGAGCGGGTTACCGTTTTTGCTCTATAAGCGAGCTTATGGAGATGCGTGGTATTACGATAGATCAAATATCCGGTGAACTTAACGAAGTGGATGGAAATCGCGGTATGGTTACCAACATTCTGGATGCTGCAAAGGCAGGTAAAAAATAGCTAATATTTTATTCTGCAAATAGCGGAGGATTTATTATGAACGGTTTTAAAAAACAGGTGGAATTTTTAGATTGGGAATACGGTATGTTTTTCCATTTTGGCATTCGTTCATTTTACCCCGGTCACGCAGATTGGGACAACAAGGATATGCCGCCCGAAAGGTTTAATCCTACAGAGCTTGACTGCGAGCAGTGGGTTCGCGTTGCAAAAGAGGCGGGCGCTACCTATGCTATTCTTACCACCAAGCATCACGACGGCTTTGCGCTCTGGCCTTCAAAATATTCAAACTACAGCGTAGCGCAAACCCCGTGGAAAGACGGTAAAGGTGACGTTGTACGCGAGTTTACCGAAGCTTGCCGCAAATATAACCTGAAGGTTGGTCTTTACTATTCGCCTGCGCAATGGGGTAAATATTCTATACCTTTTGAAGATGCAAAAGCGTATGATGATTATTTTATAAATCAGATTAGTGAACTGCTTACAAACTACGGCAAGATTGACTATTTGTGGTTTGACGGCTGCGGCAGTGAAGGTCACGAATATGACAAGGCGCGTATTGTTAAAGCGATGAATGAAATGCAACCCGATTTGCTTACTTTTTGTGACCCAGAGTGGACACCCGGTGTGCGTTGGGTAGGTAATGAGGACGGCTATGCATCGCTTAATAATCCGCTTGTTGTATCGTCAACCGATTTTTCCGAGCTTGCTACCGAAAAACAAGAGTTGTCAGAGGCTGTATTTTTACCTTCGGAATGCGACTGCATGCTTCGCGCTACCTGGTTTTATGACCTGAACGAAGATACCATAAAAAGTGTTGAGGAGCTTTTTGGTATGTACGAGATGTCTGTAGGTCACGGCTCAAACTTCATTATAAATATCGGTCCCGATAACCGCGGTCTTTTGCCTGATGCCGATGTTAAGCGTATTCTGGAACTCGGTGAGCGTATCAAAGCCGCTTACGGCGAACCTGTTCCATTTACCGAGCCTACAAAAGACGGTGACGTTTACACAATCATTCACAGCGAGGTTAACGAACCCGATTGGAAAACAATTCCTAAAGAAAGCCGCCTTTCAAACTGTGTTATGATTAAAGAGGATCTGACAAGCGGACAATCGGTAGAATCATTCAGCATTTATGGTTATCTGCCCGCATACAAGCACAAAAAGATTTTGCTTTTTGAAGGTAAGACCATAGGTCACAAGGTACTTTGCAAATTTAGCCCAATGCGAGCCTCAAAGTATGAGGTTGTAATTAACTCGCATGATGGTGATTACGTTATTAAGGATATAAAAGCTTATTATGCTAAATAATTTTAAAACCCCTTGAAATCAAGGGGTTTTTATTGCATTAAATGTCAAAATGTGCTATAAATAAATTATAAAATTGCTTTATGGGATGTGTGGATTGTGAGTAAAGCTTTTGAAAATAAATTAGGTATGTTTATTCACTGGGGGCCGTATGCATCACTCGGTCTTCACGAGCAGGCGCTTGCGCGCTATAATATACCACACGATGAATATGAGTCTATGGCGATGAGTTTCAATCCTACCGATTACGATCCTGAAAAATGGGTGTTACTTGCTAAAAAATGCGGTATGAAATATATTTGTTTTACCGCCAAGCACCACGACGGATTTTGTATGTGGGACACAAAACACACCAATTATAACATTGTGAACACACCCTATGGCAAAGACGTTTTAAAAATGTTAGCTGATGCTTGTAAAAAGCACGGTATGTTATTGTCCCTTTATTACAGCAATCCTGACTGGCATTATGAGTATGGCTATAATCCCGAGTGTCCGACGCATCAGTGGGGTGCAAAGTATAAAAACAAGGTGGACACGGTAAGGTTGCGTGAATTTATAAAGGCGCAAATCACTATGCTAACGGTGTTATAACTGATGAATACCGGAAAAATCTTTTAAAGGTTGCTGACTGGTACAATCGCATGAACTGTTGCCTTGAAAACACGCAGGACGATGCTTTTGATTATGGCATTCGTCATAACAAGTATATTGCAAATATTAAAGAAGGTAAGACCTATCTTCATTTTTACGATGGACTTATTTCAAGTTCGGTAGCGATTAAAAACTATCCTAATACACCAAAAAGTATAAGGCTTATGAACTCCGGAGAAAAATTAAAGTATGACTTGATTTTGTTGCCTGAATTTATAGATATGAGCAAGCAAACTCAGGATAAGTTGCTTCACATATACGGAATTGATATAGATAAATACGCCAATGAACCAATTGTAATTGAAATCGAGTGGTAAAGGAGAAAAATATGGATTTTACAAATCTTAAAAAATGTATGGATGAACACGTGGCGCACGAGCATAGACCAAGTGTTGACGTGCTTGTGTACCGCAATCACGAATTATTATTCCGCTATTTTAAGGGTGTTATGGATATAGAAAACGGTGGGGAGTTAAAGGGTGACGAGTATTACTTTATCTATTCAATGACCAAAATGATTACCTGCTGCTGCGCCTTGCAGCTTTTGGAACAGGGCAAGTATGATCTTGATGACCCGATCTCAAAATGGTTGCCGGAATACAGTAAAATGAGGATAACTGCTGAGGCGCTCAACACCGAAAATGCTGCAAAAATCGCAAGCGGGCAAGCTGCAGGCGAGGATGTTAAAGTAGAGGATGACGGATATGCCAAAACACCTATAACAGTAAGACACCTGTTTACAATGACAGCAGGTCTTGATTACGCCATATATTGTGACGAAATAAGAAATGCAAAAGAAAATGGTAAAACTACCACAAGAGAGATTGTGGCATCCTTTGCCGAGAAAACACTTGGCTTTGAACCCGGTACCCGTTTCAGATACAGCCTTTGTCACGACGTATTGGGTGCGCTTGTCGAAATATGGTCGGGTAAAAAGTTCGGTGACTATATGAAAGAAAATGTTTTTGAGCCACTTGGTATGAAAAACACCTTCTTTGGTTTGCCCCAAGACATAACAAAAATGCCGTCACTTTATTCAATATATGTCAATCAGCCTTTTAAGAAGGAAGAATTAAGATGCGTATATACTATTACCGACGAGTATGAAAGCGGTGGTGCAGGACTTACCTCTACAACCGAGGATTACGCGTTGTTCCTTGACGCTGTAGCCTCGGGCGGCGTAGGCAAAAGCGGTAATCGTATATTAAAACAAGAAACCATAAATCTTTGGAAAACCAATCAATTAAGCGGACAGGCGGCAGAAGATTTTGATAATATGCGCCGCGGTTATGGTTACGGCCTAGGTGTACGTGTGCATATCGACCCCACGCGTAGCGGCACTATAAGTCCTGTAGGAGAATTTGGTTGGGATGGCGCCGCAGGAGCATTCTCGATGGTAGACCCGGTAAATAATATTTCTCTTACATATTTTCAACATGTGTGTGGATTTGCCCCCGACCAGAGCGCTATTAGAAACGCACTTTATAAGGATTTGAGTTTATAAAATTTTATTAACAAAAAAGCACTTACTATATCATTATAGCAAGTGCTTTAATTTTGCTTGTTATTAGCGTTGACCTGTGTTCATTGCAACAAAGTTATTCATAACATCGCAAGCTTTGTCAACCGCGTCAGAGAGCTGATCAAATGCCATATCAACTTGAGCAGGGTCGCCGTAAGCAATTTTTTCCCAATCCCACTCATAGAAACCGGTAAGTTTTTCGGTTGAATCCGCATGGGTGAACATTGGTGTAAAGCTATTCATACTCATATTATCGGTTATACCAAAGAAGAATGTTGCTGCATCATCAGAAATAAATGCATCACTGGTGTCATAGTTGCTTGCATCAAGGTACTGACGAAGGAATATACCGGCAGCTACAGGGTTATCAGAACCGCGGCAGATACCCCAACCTATTAACTGACCTGTGCCGCCTGCAGTCATACCCTCTTTATATGCGGGTAATTTGTAGAAGCCAATATCGTTCCAGTTGTAGTCGGCGTTAGAACCGTTCTTCTTAAGACCCCAACCTGCAAGACCTGTGCAAATACCAATATTACCTGTAGATAAAGCAACATATCCGCTTAAAAATCCTTCTTTGTTCCAGGTAGCAAGCTTTGCCATAGCTTCACGGTGAAGCTGGTCGTTAAGTCCGTTTGTGAACTTACCGTTTTCATACTTATAAAGTCCGCAACCAATTGAACCTAAGAGGAAGTTGTTGGTATCGTGACAGCCACGTATACCTGTACCGCGACCGTCTAAGTCGTCAACAGCCTTACCAATAGCTGCAAATGCGTCCCATGTCCATTTACCTTGTGCATCATACTCTTCAGGAGTATAGCAGTTAGCGCGCGAAAGAAGATTTTTTGAATATAAAACGCAAGCCGATTCAGTCCAAATGTTACTGATGGTATTACAAAGATATGGCTCGCCGCCAAAGGTTGTATATTCAAATACCGACTGATTCCAGATAGGGTCATTATAGTCAAGTTTTGCAGCGGCAAGTGGCTGTAGAACGGCCAGTGCAGCAGGAAAGTCGCCGTTAACACGCATTACATCAACGTTTATGCCTGAAGCAATGAGACCCGCAATTTCGTTTACGTTATCACCAACAAGAACTTCCTTAACTGTGATACCGTAGTCCTCCTCAAACTTGTCGATAACGGGACCTGATACGTCATGTTCAGAAAGAATGGTTGTAGCAAATACAACTGTTGTACCGCGATAATTATTGGAGTTATAACCAAGCACAACATCCCAACCATTAAGATACTGCATAAGCAAGCCATAATCCTTGTTATTCACACTATTGTCGACATTGACATCAGCAACGGAAACAAAGAAATTGTCAACTTCCCAATCGTTAAGATATTGCATTAAAACGCCTAAATCTTTATTGTTGATTGTACCACTCGCATTCACATCACCAATTTTGATTGTGACAGAAATATCTGCAGAAATCGAGAACGTCCCTAATGATGACAAAAGCAATACTAATGATAAAAATATTGATAATAATCTTTTCATAAAGTTTCCTCCACTTTATTGAAAAATATATACGATTGAAGTTGCACACACTGAAATTCTCTCTTATTTATTACCTGCCTTTACAGCATCTAAAATATTAGTAACCATACCCCTGTTACCATTAACTTCATTAAGCTTGCCTGATATTTGATCTATTGTGATACCGCGCAACTCCATAAACTCGGTTATAGAGCAAAAACGATAACCTGCTTCGTAATATTCAGGTAATACTTCTTGGATGATGTCATATGTGTTTTGAGATGTCTCATGGCAAAGAATAACGTCGCCGTCTTGCCATGTTCCTATACCGGTTTTAAACACGTTATAACTTGATTCTTTAGAGTTGCTACCCCAATCAAGCGCATCATGTTTAAGCCAGATAACCGCTAAATTATTTTCGGCACAGATTTTAAACGTATTTTCGGTAGGCTTAATGTTGGGCGGACGATAAAGGGATACCTCGTATGGAGAGCCGTCACGGAATTTGAGATTATCTTCAAGTTTGTGTATAAGGTTGGTTATATCCGCATTCAGCTCATCGTAGGTTGCCTCGCCGCCATTTTCTCCGCCTATTGTTGCAACAAGATGCTTGTCGCCGTGGTTGCCAATATCCCAACCATAGTTTATGGCGCTTTGCATTTTGTTATATTCAGAATCACCTTTAATATTATAACCATTTACAAAGAATGTCCCAGCACCCTCAAATTCTGCAAAATACTGCACATAAGATTCCATTAAATTCTTTGGACCATCATCAAATGTAAATGCTAATAATTTGTAGTCTTCGGAGTGACTTTTCCAGTCGTAGTCGATATCGGGGACCGGTTTGCCCAAAACAACATCCCAACCATTAAGATACTGCATTAAAAGACCGTAATCTTTATTATTGACGCCATCATCACCGTTAACATCGGCAGCCGCAATATCTATATCAACATCCCAGCCGTTTAAGTATTGCATCAGCAAACCAAGATCTTTGTTATTGATAGTGTCGTCAGAATTTACATTACCGTATTTAAATGTGTTATTTACATCAGCCGAGGTCGAAAATGCACCCAATGATGAAAACAGCAATACAAAGGTTAAAAAAATTGACAAAATCTTTTTCATAATTGCCTCCCAATTGTAGTTTTTAAAATCATAGCCTAAACGGTATATTTAAATTATACAATCATTAGGTATGAAAATCAATATAAATCTAAAGTCTCTGCTTAAAAAACAGAGACTTTAATCATATATTATTCAGCGTTGTACTTTTTACGAGCTATATAAGTTGTGTGGAGGTCGTGGTGAGCCTTGTGGCCGCCAAAACCGTCATACCATTCGCTGTAAAGAGCCTTCACAACGGGTGACTCGTGTGACTTACGGATAGCGCTTGCAGCGTCAGCGTCATAAAGAGCCTTTGCACGAACAGCCTTAAGATCGACTGTGTCACGTACTGACTGAGGTTGAATAGGCTGACCGCCGCCGTTTACGCAACCGCCTGGGCATCCCATAATTTCAACAAAGGTCCAACCGTCTGGGTTGCCTGCCTTCATCTTGTCCATAACAACCTTTGCAGCAGCAGCGCCACTAGCTACGGCTACCTTAACTTCCATATCGCCAAGCTTAGCAGTAGCCTGCTTTAGACCCATTGTGCCGCGAACTGCAGTATAGTCAACATCAGCGTTGTCTTTACCGCTTATCCAGTCATTAGCGGTACGAAGCGCTGCTTCCATAACACCGCCTGTTGCACCGAATATAACTGCAGCACCTGTATCTTCGCCTAGCGGGTTGTCAAAGTCTTCATCAGGAAGATTAGCGAAGTTAAGACCTGCGCGTTCAATCATACGTCCAAGTTCGCGTGTTGTAATAGCAATATCAACATCAGGAACACCTGCAGCTGATTGATCCTCACGACCGATTTCAAACTTCTTAGCAGTGCAAGGCATTACAGATACGCTAACGATGTCTTTAGCGTCAATGCCTGCTTTTTCTGCCCAGTATGTCTTGATAACGGCGCCTGCCATTTGCTGTGGTGATTTACAGCTTGAGAGGTGGTTAATCATATCAGGATAGTAAAGCTCGCAGAACTTAACCCAACCAGGTGAGCAAGATGTAATCATCGGCAATACGCCGCCGTTTTTAACGCGGTCGATAAGCTCGTTTGCTTCTTCTACGATTGTAAGGTCAGCAGCAAAGTCGGTGTCGAAAACCTTAGCGAAGCCGAGACGGCGAAGAGCTGCTACCATTTTGCCCTCTACATTAGTACCAATAGGCATACCGAAGCATTCGCCTAAGGTAGCGCGGATAGAAGGAGCTGTCTGAACAACAACGGTCTTGGTAGGATCAGCCAAAGCTGCCCAAATCTTATCGGTGTCGTCTTTTTCAACAAGTGCGCCTGTAGGACAAACTGCAGTACACTGACCGCAAGAGATACAAGGTGTGTTGTTAAGTGAGAGTTCAAATGCCTGACCGATGTTGGTATCAATACCACGGTCATTTGCGCCGATAACGCTCACATACTGCTCCTCACAAACTGCAACGCAACGACGACAAAGAATACACTTGTTGTTGTCGCGTACAAGGTGAGGTGTACTGTAGTCAAGCTCGTATACGGGCTTGAAGCCGTCAAATGCGCCCTCATCTACACCGTAATCGCGGCAGAGCTTCTGGAGTTCGCAATTTGTTGACCTAGCGCAAGAAAGACACTTTTTATCGTGAGTCGAAAGAAT
The DNA here is from genome assembly GCA_964630675.1 of uncultured Ruminococcus sp. GTDB lineage: Bacteria > Bacillota > Clostridia > Oscillospirales > Acutalibacteraceae > UBA737. The sequence continues at coordinate 2,003 of CAZVWG010000043.1, read as the reverse complement.
AAGCTCAAGTGTAGTCTTACGTGACTTCTGAACCTTTTCAGAGCTGGTAATAACCTCCATACCATCAGTGCATGGGAATACGCAAGCGGTAACAAGGCGGAAACCGCGACCTTCGTTAACCTCTACCATACAAATACGGCAGGCGCCGATTTCGTTACGTTCTTTCATAAAGCAAAGGGTAGGAATTTCTACACCTGCTACGCGGGCAGCCTCTAAAACAGTGGAGCCCTTTGGTACGCTTACTGCAATACCGTTAATTTTAACATTAATCATATCCATTATACTTCGGCTCCTTTCTTATACCTTACTGATTGCTTTAAACTTACAGTTGCCAATACATACGCCGCACTTAATGCACTTGGTAGTATCAATTTCGTAAGAAGCAAGCTTGTGACCGGGTGCTATGTAATCAGTCTTTTCGATAGCGCTTACAGGGCAATTTCTTGCACAAAGACCGCAGCCGATACACTTATCTTTATCAACAACAAATGTAAGAAGATCTTTACATACACCTGCAGGACACTTTTTATCAACAACGTGTGATACATATTCTTCACGGAAAAACTTAAGTGTAGCAAGTACGGGGTTAGGAGCTGTCTGACCAAGACCACAAAGAGAGTTCTGCTTAATGTAGTAGCAGAGTTCTTCGAGCTTGTCGATATCCTCAAGTTCTGCCTTACCCTCGGTAATTTTATCGAGCATTTCAAGAAGTCTCTTTGTACCAACACGGCATGGAGTACACTTGCCGCAAGATTCGTCAACGGTAAATTCAAGGAAGAACTTAGCCATATCAACCATACAGTTGTCCTCGTCCATAACGATAAGACCGCCTGAACCCATCATACAACCGATAGCGGTAAGGTTATCAAAGTCAACCTCGGTATCAATAAGTGACTCAGGAATACAACCGCCTGAAGGACCGCCTGTCTGAGCAGCCTTGAATTTCTTTCCGTTAGGAATGCCGCCGCCGATGTCTTCGATAATGTGGCGAAGTGTAGTACCCATAGAGATTTCTACAAGACCTGTGTGCTGAATTTTACCACCCAAAGCAAATACCTTTGTACCGGGTGCTTTTTCAGTACCCATTGTCTTAAACCAGTCAGCACCCTTAAGGATGATCTGAGGAATGTTTGCAAAGGTTTCAACGTTGTTTTCAACGGTTGGCGAGTTATAAAGACCCTTAACAGCAGGGAACGGAGGACGTGGACGAGGCTCGCCACGGTTACCTTCAATAGATGTCATAAGCGCAGTTTCTTCACCACAAACGAATGCGCCTGCACCAAGACGAATCTGAAGGTCAAAGTCAAAGCCTGAACCAAAGATGTCTTTGCCGAGAAGTCCGTATTCATTAGCCTGATCAATAGCTTTTTGCAAACGAGCAACAGCGATTGGGTACTCGGCACGAACATATACGTAACCCTTGGTAGCGCCAACTGCATAACCTGCGATTGCCATTGCTTCGATAATACAGTGTGGGTCACCTTCAAGAACTGAACGGTCCATAAATGCGCCCGGGTCACCCTCGTCGGCATTACATACTACATATTTTTGAGCTGCCTTATTAGGAGCGCAGAACTTCCATTTAAGACCTGTCGGGAAGCCGCCGCCACCACGACCGCGAAGACCTGAGTCAAGAACTGTCTGGATAACGTCCTCAGGCTTCATTTCGGTAAGAACCTTACCAAGTGCGGCATATCCGTCCATAGCAATGTATTCTTCAATGCTTTCTGGGTCGATAACGCCGCAGTTGCGAAGAACAACACGATTTTGTGATTTGTAGAATGCTGTATCGTTAAGTGATACGCTTGCAGCCTCTACAACCTCTTCGGCGCCTGTATCGCTGTAAATCAAGCGTTCAACAGGACGACCTTTTAGAAGATGCTCTTCTACGATTTCTTTTACGTCGTCTGTGGTAACACGGCTATAGAAAGTACCGTCAGGATAAACAATAACAACAGGACCCAATGCGCAAAGACCGAAACAACCTGTCTGAACGAGTTTTA
>CAZVWG010000042.1:0-13741 GCA_964630675.1 uncultured Ruminococcus sp. | reverse complement strand
TTTCACCAGTGTTGTAAAGGTTGTTTTCAAGTGCCGCCGCCGCAACAATAGGCTTTATTGTAGAACCGATAGGATAAACACCCTGAAATGCTCGGTCGGTGAGAGGATTGGTCGGATCGGCAAGTAGTGCATCATAATTTTCTGACATTGTGGCTGTGTCATATGTCGGGTAGTTTGCAGAAGTGATAACACCGCCTGTGTTAATATCAATAACAACCGCCGCGCCTGCACGTGCGGTACCTCCGCTGCTTTGCAAGCCTTTTACAGTTTCGGCAAGCGCATCCTGCACGGTGCGCTGCATTTTGGCATCGATTGTAAGCATTACCGTTTTGCCCGCTACAGCCTTTTTGGTTATTTCTTTACTTATTATATTTCCTTCATCATCAAGATAATAGGTTATTTCACCATCAGTGCCGCGCAGATAATTCTCTGCGTAATACTCAATGCCGCTTTTGCCAACCTTGTCATCAAAAGAATAGCCGCGTTCCTTGTAATTTTCGCCCTCAGCCCAATCCTCCTCAAAAATCGGACCTACGGTGCCGATAAGATTTACGGCAAGGGAAGTGTCGGGGTAGTATCTGAACGGTACAACCTCAACCGATACACCGTCCAAAATAAAATGTGATTCTGAAATTTTGCGCATAAGCTCGGTTGGAATATCCTCGGCAAACGTGTATGGGTAAGAAATTGAAAAATCCTCAATTTCCATACTGTAGCGCACACCCATAATTTTTCGTTGTTCCTCTGCTGAATAATTTTCCAACTCATATCGTTCTATGAGCCTCGTAAAGCAATTGTCTGCAGAGGCATAATCGGCTAGCTCCAGTGTTTTTATAAGCTTTTGGGTAGACTCTCCCTCTTTAAAATTGTAAGGAGCATCGTATTGAAGCGGGAGCTTGTCCTTGTGCTCAACACCTTTTTCGTCCAAGAGTGTAACAAGACTTAAAATGATGTTATTTAGATTGTCTTTAACATAAGCTTTGTTAAAAACTATATTATATCCGTCTCGATTTGCGGCAATCTGTCTGCCGTAACAGTCAAGTATTTCGCCGCGAGGTGCTTTAATAACAGCCGTACGTGAAGAGGTACTGCCTTGTGCATTAGACGAATATTTGTCGTAATTTATAATTTGTATAGAATATATTCTTGCGGTATACAAAACCATAACTATAGCAAGCAGTATAGACAACACAGTAAGTGTGGTTTGATGTTTTTTTGTAAACGGCATTTAAAGTCACCTGCCTTTTGATGAAATAAAATTTATTTATTGATAAAAATGATTGTAGAGCATCTTTTCAAGATAGTAAAAAGGAGCCGCAATTACCGACGTGTATAATACAGACGGAAATGCAGTCTGCATAAGATAGGTAAGATTTTCAGTAAGTGTTGCGAAAAAAGCAATGCAAAAAATCCAACGCAACAAACAATATGCGGTAGTGCATAAAGCACAAAGTGCAATACAGGATAAAATATTGTTGTTAAAAAGGTGCCTTATAATAAGCGCAGAGGATAATCCTAACAGCATTAATACGGCTGCGTTAAAGCCCTGCGGTGTAGCGGCTGTAGAATCCATAAAAATCCCAACCAATAAACCTGACATTGCTGCCGTAAATTCCGAGCAAAACATACATAAAGGAATTAATAGGGCTATCGGCAATATAGGATTAACTGCGGCAATTTTAATTGAAAAAACACCGTTGTACTGGATAAAAAATAAAACAACGAATAACAACGTGTTAATAAGACGTAGTTTAAAGATATTTCTTCGGTTTGTCATAGGGCTATTTACCACCCTCGATATTAATTCCGCCTTGTCCTTCAAAAGAGGTTATGACCATAACCGAACGCAGTTCTGATATTTCAGCAAAGGGTTTTACTTCGGCATAAATTGAATTATTATTCTCGTCAATTCCAATACTGTCGACAGAACCGATAAGTAACCCCTCGGGGAATATTCCTTCACCCGATGTAATAACATAGTCGCCAACAGCAACACTGCATGAGCGGGAAAGGTTAGCAAATTGACAAAATCCGTTTTCTGCAGAGGAAAGCGAGCCTGTTACGATGCCCGAGTCGTTTGTTCTGTTATCAAGCGCTCCCAGTGTTATATAAGGGCTGAGTATTGTGGTAACTTTGCATGATGTGAGTCCAACCTCGGTAACATAACCAACAATACCGGCGTCGGTGATAACAGGGTCGTATTTTTCAATATCAGATGTCGAACCCTTGTTTATGATAAAACTACCAAACGGATCATCGCTGTCGCGTGAGATAAGAGTTGCGTCTGTAAATGAAAAATCGGGATTGTTTTCCTTTATACCAAGATAGTCCTTGTAAAAATTATTTTGCTCTGAAATTTCCTGATAATCAGCGATTTGCTGACGTAGGGAATCAATTTCTGATTTTAGTTCTGCGTTTTCAAGACTCAGCTTACTACCACTTTTATAACTATCAATAAAATCTGTAACGACATCCGATATGTTTGCTAATAGGGTTCTGATGGGTGCAGTAACGGTGCCGGCTATATCCGTTTGGGGAGACATACGGCGACCGATTACAGCGAAGGATACCGTAAGTAATATAACCGCAATGAATACGGCAGCTATTATCTTGAACTGACGGCTGCGAAGAAAAAATCGCATTTTATATTTCTCCTATCTAAATCTTTTTCCTCTGCGGAAGGTATAGTTTGCAAAGCCTATATCACCTTCAAGGCGTTTTTCGGCACCTAAAACCACACAGTCAAGCGGGTTTGCCGCAATGCTTACGGGCATACCTGTTTCTTCTGCAATGAGCTCGGCAAGTCCGCGCAGCAATGCCGTACCACCCGTAAGGGTAATACCGCTGTCTATAATATCAGCGGAAAGCTCTGGTGGAGTTTTTTCAAGGGTTATGCGAATAGCGTCAATTATTTGCGTTATTGTGTCAAGAATAGCGTCACGCACTTCGGCAGAGGTTATGGTAACGTTTTTAGGTAAGCCGTCAACTACATTTCTGCCCTTAATTTCGATAGATGTTTCGTTTTCATACGGCTTTGCAGAGCCAATATCTATTTTAATCTGTTCGGCAGTACGTTCGCCTATAAGCAGATTGTGCTTTTTTCGCATATAGTTAATAATAGCTTCATCAAGGTCGTCGCCCGCAATTCGCAGTGACTGTGCGGTTACAATATCGCCGAGTGAAATAACTGCGATTTCACTCGTACCACCGCCTATATCTACTACCATATTTCCTGTAGCCTCCTGTACGGGAAGTCCGGCACCTACGGCTGCTGCCATCGGTTCTTCTACAAGGTCGACATCATAAGCACCTGCTTGCTTTGCGGCATCAAAAACCGCACGGCTTTCAACTTCGGTAACGCCTGTTGGTATGCAAATAACCATACGTACGCGTGAAAAAAGCGAGCCCTTGAGTGCTTCGTTTACAAAACGCTTGAGCATTGCGGCAGTTACGTCAAAATCGGCAATAACACCGTCTTTTAAAGGCCGTACTGCCACGATAGAGCCCGGAGTTCTGCCAATCATTTCTTTTGCCTCACGACCCACGGCGCGCACGGCATCATTTCGCACGTCATAAGCTACAACAGACGGTTCTCTCATTATTATTCCTTTGCCCTTAACACAAACCAAAGTATTGGCAGTGCCCAGATCTATACCTATATCTCTTGTAAACATATATATACTCCTTAAAGTTAATTGATTTTTTTATCGCTCGGAACTATGAGATGCAAAGCAGACGGTATGTTTGTAAGCGTGATACTGTCTTTGCCTTGTGAAAACTCACCGTCAAGTGTCCATGGTACATTTGCGCCGCCCGTAACAGTGATTTCACGAGTGTGAAAAAATTCAATACCGTCGCGATTTAAATCTTTACGCAAAATACCGTCAACGATAGACTGAAATTGAATTATAGTAGTTGGATTTTTTATAAGTAAAACTTCAAATTTTCCGTCGTTAAGATTTACTACCGAGTCGGTGAATTTTACAATTCCGCCCACGGACATAGAGTTTGATACCGCTCCAAACAAAAAGTCATCTTCAATTTCGCGGTCATCACACTTGAATTTTAAGTGAATGGGTTTTATATTGCTGAGACTTTTAATGCCTTCAAAAAAATATGCCGCTTGACCCAATACGTTTTTGATCTCTTGTGGGGCAGAATATGACGCTTCTGTAAAAGCACCGAATGACGCGGTATAGGAGAAATACTTATCGCCAAATCTGCCTATATCGAGGTCGGTTTCGACACCTGTTACAATGTCACTCGCCGCAATGTCTGGATTGCGGGAAATTTTAAGACCCGATGACCATTCATTAAGCGTGCCGTACGGGATATAGCCTAAGGTACACACAAGTCCCTTGCGCATAACACCTGTTATAACTTCGTTAAGTGTTCCGTCGCCACCGCACACTACAATTCGGTCATATTCGCCCGATTCCAGCGACTGCGCTTTGAGTATTGCATCACCCTGACGTTTGGTAGGATAAACTGTTACATCAAAATCTGCATCAGAAAAAATCTGTATGATTTTCAATAAATCGTTTTTTATTTTTGCTTTTCCTGAACGTGGATTTGTTATGATAAGAAGTTTTTTATTTTTCATATATAAAACCTCCTGATTATCTATAGTTAATAGGTAGTGTTGCCGTAGCGTTTAGCGAAGCGTCGGATATGTTTCCGTCAAGATACTCGTAATATCCTTGCACACCAACCATAGCGGCATTATCGCCACAATATTTTAATTCGGGATAATAAAGTTTTATGCCGATTTTATCACACTCTTGCTGCATTCTTTCGCGAAGTTCAGAGTTAGCCGAGACACCGCCTGCCATGACAAGTGTTTTATAGCCCTTGCTTTTAACAGCGGATAATGTTTTATGAATGAGTATATCACATACCTTTTGCCTTATGGTAGCGGCAAGGATCGGCACATCAATCTCTTCGTCTTTTTGAGTCTTGTTATGTACAAGGTTTACAACAGCGGTTTTAAGTCCCGAAAAGCTGAAATCAAATTCGTTTTCGGTGTGCGGTGTGGGTAGGGGATATTTTTGAGTATCAGCCACGGTTGCAATTTTATCCAGATTTACGCCACCTGGGTACGAAAGACCTAAAGCGCGTGCGGTTTTGTCAAAACATTCGCCTGCGGCATCGTCGGTAGTGCGGCCGATAGGATTAAATTTTGTGTAATCGGCAACCTCGGTAATAATGGTATTTCCGCCCGACACGGTAAGGCACATAAAAGGCGGTTTTAATTCGGGGGTGTCAATGTAGTTTGCGGCAATGTGTGAGCGCAGATGATGTACGGGAATAAGCGGCACGCCAAGAGAATAGGATAGCCCCTTTGCAAAGTTGACACCCACAAGCAGTGCACCAATAAGACCGGGCGCAAAGGTAACTGCCACGGCGTCGATGTCGCTGTATGTAATGCCCGCGACCTTTAATGCCTCGTCGCATACTTGACTTATAGCTTCGGTATGTCTGCGAGAAGCGATTTCGGGCACAACACCGCCGTAGATTTTGTGCTCGGCAATTTGTGTTGATACTATGTTTGAAAGTATTTTACGTTCCTCAGTTATTGCTACCGAGGTTTCGTCACAAGACGATTCAATTGCTAAAATTATCATTAAATCACCAATAAATTTATATAAAATTCTTTGTCATAATGAAAGCATCCTCTATAGGATTTGTGTAAAACCGTTTGCGTGTGCCTACATTTTCAAATCCAAATCCGCTATAAAGCGAAATAGCAGCCTCGTTTGACACGCGCACCTCAAGAGATATAAACTCAAGTTCTTGCTTAGAGTCGTTTATTGCAAAGTCAAGAATTTCTTTGCCAATCCCCAGTCGTCGATATTCGGGCAGTACTGCAACATTTGTCACATAGCCTTCACCCACAATTTTTGAAAGTCCCATATATCCCACAGCAGCCTTGCCTATGCGCGCTATATAAAATATGGTGCCCGCAAGCATTGATTCGCGTATAGCGTTTTTGCTCCATGGGGTAGAAAAACACTGATTTTCAATGTTTGATATATCGGATATATCGTCAGGGGTCGCGATATTTACCTTAAGGTTACTAAAAAAACCTGCTTTTATAAGCTTGTCAATGCCGTGAAAAATGCTGTTGCGGCAATTTCGATAAGTATCAATATCACAGCCAAACGGATCATTGATGCCATCTTCTAAAACGCATATACTGTCTGGATTTGCACCTGACGCTATCAAAAGTTGTCTATGAGATTCGGTCATACAAATTATGGTATCAGCCCAATTTATATCGTCGGCAGTGATTTGTTTTGAAATATGACTGCTTATATCAATGTTGGATTCATTCATAACCCTAACAGAGTTTTGATTAGCAGCTTCACCGCCGCTAAAACCACGGCTTATTACAGAAATGTTTTTTATATTTTTAGATTTCAAATAATATTCTGCCATAGGACTGCGGCAGGTGTTACCTGTGCATACAAAAATTATATTCATTATTCTTTTGCCTCAAGCCAATTTTTACCGCTATGAGCATCAACCTTAAGTTCTACAGCCAAATTTGCGGCATGTGACATTTCTTCTTCCAAAATTTTACACACAGCCGTTTTGTCTTTTTCTTCACACTCAACTATAAGTTCATCGTGTACTTGAAGTATGAGTTCGGCGGTAGGTATCTCATTTTTAAGACGGTTGCTTACCCGTATCATAGCAATTTTTATAATGTCCGCGGCGGTACCTTGTATGGGCGCGTTGCGCGCAACACGTTCACCAAAAGCGCGAAGCATACCGTTCGAGGCAGAAAGTTCGGGCAGATAACGCCTTCTGCCAAAAAGAGTGGTTACATATCCGTCGGTCCTTGCTTGTTCTATGGTATTTTCCATATAAGAGGCGATACCCTTGTAGGTATCAAGATAGTTTTTGATATAGGTATCGGCTTCTTTTCGGCTGACCCCTATATCTTTTGCAAGTGAAAATGCGCCTATGCCGTAAACGATACCAAAGTTAACGGCTTTTGCGCGGCTACGCATAATGGGCAGCACCATATCAATCGGTATGTTAAAGACTTGTGACGCTGTAACGGTGTGGATATCGGTGTCACTGCGAAATGCATCTATCATAACGGCATCGTTTGCCATAGACGCAAGAACACGAAGCTCGATTTGTGAATAATCGGCATCACAAAGAGTATAACCGCTTCGTGATGTGAAAAATTTACGTAAAATTCTGCCTTCCTCAGTGCGTACAGGTATGTTTTGTAGGTTTGGTTCAAGCGAACTTATTCTTCCGGTTCTTGCTTCTGTCTGGTTAAAGGTGGAGTGTATTCTGCCGTCTTCACCTCGACATTCAAGCAGACCGTCGCAATAGGTTGATTTTAGTTTTGCCAACTGTCTGTAATGCAAAATCATATCCACTATTGGAAAATCGTATCGCAATTCCTCGAGCACATCGGCGTTGGTGCTAAAACCGCTTTTGGTTTTCTTTTTAGCGGGAAGTCCCAGCTTTACAAATAAAATCTGACCCAGTTGTTTGGGTGAGTTAAGGTTGAATTTTTCACCAGCAAGTTTATATATATCGTCGGTCAGTTCCTCGATACGTAACTGTAACTGTTTTGAATGTTCGCTGAGTCCATCAAAATCGGCAAGGAAACCAACGGTTTCCATTCTTCCTAAGACTTGAGCCAAAGGTACCTCAATATCGTAAAGCAATTGAAGTTGACCGCTTTGCTCAAGGGATCTTGTAAGACCGTCGCAACAGGTAGTAAACTGCACTGCGGATAAAAGCAATTCATCATTGCAAAGTTGTATTTGTGCTTTTGCGCCGTATTCTGCGATAAGACGCGGTAGGGAATAGTCAGATGCTGACGGATTACATAGATATGCTGCAAGCATAGCATCAAACTTCACCGATTTAATGTGGGGATATTTTTTATAAAGATTTTTATAGTCATAAACGCGTTTCACTATGAACTTGTTTTCTAAAATAGCCTGAAGTTCAATCTCGTTAAGACAACAAACAACATTTTTGCTTACGGCTGCCATACCACCTTCGTTAATATAAATATCAACATTTTCTTTGATGTCGGCCGTGGTACCAATTTTAAAACAAGTGTCGCAATCAGTTTTTTTATCGGTAGCAATGGCAGAAGAAGGGGTGATGCCCATTTTTTCCATTAACTTAAAAAATTCCAGTTGTGTCATAAGACGTGCGAGCTCACCCTTGTTAGCCGCTTTTATTTTATAGTTTTCAATATTTGTATCAATAGGAGCAGTACAACTTATGGTGCCGAGTGTTCGACTCAAAAAAGCATTGTCTTTGTCAGCGGCAAGCTTTGCGCGAACTCCGTCTTTGATATCAAGGTCTTGTAAATGTTCGTAAATATATTCAATGCTGTGGTATTTTGTTATAAGGTCGGTTGCGGTTTTTTGACCGATACCCGTAACACCGGGTATATTGTCCGACGAATCACCCATAAGAGATTTAAGTTCTATCATTTCAGGAGGCGTCATTCCATAATCTTCAAACAGTTTATCCACCGTGTAATCGGTAATTTCCGGATGACCCATTTTTGTAACGGTAAGAAGAACGCGTGTGCTGTTTGATACCAACTGCAGTGAGTCGCGATCACCCGTAGCTATTACACAACTGTCTCCGTTTTTATGAGCTGTATCCGCTAAAGTCCCTAAAATATCATCAGCTTCATAGCCCTCACATTCAATATAACTATAGCCTGCAAGTGTCAGCCATTCTTTGAGAACAGGGAACTGTCCGCGCAGTTCATCAGGCATGGCGCGACGTCCCGCCTTGTATGCATCATATATTTTGTGGCGGAAGGTGGGTGCCTTCAGGTCAAACGCTACTGCTACGCAGTCGGGGTTTTCTTGTTCTAGCAAACGGTTAAAAATGTTTATAAAACCGTAAATGGCATTGGTGTACTGACCGTCTTTGGTAGATAGCAGTTTTATACCGTAAAAAGCGCGGTTTATTATGCTGTTTCCGTCGATTGCAAGCAGTTTCAAAGCACTATTACTCCTTTTAATATATAACTATAATTATTATAGCATCTAAATATCAATTTGTCACCATAAAATTTTAAAAATTGACAGAATGTTCATTTTCCTGTATAATCGGTTTTGATATGAAGATAAAAGATGTTGAAATTAAGGGATTTGCGGCTCTCGCGCCGATGGCAGGCGTTGCCGACAGGGCTATGAGAGAAATATGTGTGATACATGGCGCGGGCTTTACGGTAGGCGAATTAACAAGCGCTAAAGGCGTTATGCAGGGTGATGAAAAATCTGCCCGACTGCTAGAGTGCTTTGATAGCGATGCAGTATGCGCGTCACAGCTTTTTGGCCGCGACCCCGATATAATGGCAGTTGCCGCTTTGAGAGCCGAGGAATTAAACCCTGATTTTATTGATATAAATATGGGCTGTCCCGCGCCCAAGGTTGCGGGTCACGGTGGTGGTAGCGCGCTTATGAAGGAGCCTGAGCTTGCGGCTAAAATAGTACAAGAGGTGGTGCGTGTCGCTCACGTACCGATTACGGTTAAGATGCGCGCAGGTTGGGATAACGACAGTCTTAATGCTGTGAAATTGGCGCTTATGTGTGAGGCGGCGGGTGCCGCGGCAATTACCGTACACGGCAGAACACGGAAGCAAATGTATGCGCCGCCCGTAAATTATGATATTATACGGGAGGTAAAGCGTGCGGTAAAAATTCCAATCATTGCTAACGGAGATGTGGCAGACGCAAAAAGCGCAAAATTTATGTACGAATATACGGGCTGTGACTATGTAATGGTAGGGCGCGGTGCTCAGGGAAATCCCTTTGTTTTTGATGAGATAAATGCTTTTTTTGAGGGGCGCGATTATACACCGCCTGCTTTGGAAGAACGTTTTAAAACCTGCTTTCGTCAGATAGAACTTATGCATAAATACAAGGAACCACGTACTGCAATACTTGAGTCGCGAAAGCATACTGCGTGGTATCTTACGGGACTTCGCGGTTCGGCAAGCTTGCGGCGTATGTGTGGAGAAATATCGTCACTTAAGGATATAGAATTAATTTTTGAAAAAGCTATTGAACAAAATAAAGAATTGTGATAGAATATCAAGGTTAAAAATGAAATTTTAAAGAAGGTAACTTTATGTCAGGACATTCTAAATGGAACAACATTAAGCGCAAAAAAGAAAAAACCGATGCCGCAAAGGCAAAAATTTTTACGAAAATCGGTCGTGAAATTTCGGTTATTGTTAAAGCCGGAGGACCAAATCCGCAGGAAAACAGCAAACTTAAAGACGCTATTGCTAAAGCTAAGGCAAACAATGTGCCTAATGATAATATCGAGCGTATTATCAAAAAGGCTGCGGGCGAAGCAGGCGGCAACGATTATGAAGAACTTATCTATGAGGGCTATGGTCCTTGCGGGGTAGCAGTTGTTGTAGAAACCCTTACCGACAATCGCAACAGAACAGCCGGTGAGATGCGTCACTATTTTGATAAATGCGGCGGCAATCTTGGTCAATCGGGTTCTGTAATGTTTATGTTTGAACGCAAGGGCGTAATTGCTATCGAGGGCGAAGGACTTGACGAAGACACCGTTATGGAAGCGGCGCTTGAGGCGGGTGCAGACGACTTTAGTTTTGATGGTGATGTGTTTGAAATTACCACTGAACCTAATGATTTAGGTACTGTTCGAGATGCTTTGGAAGAGCAGGGTTACTCCTTCCTTTCAGCCGAGGTGCAGTATATACCGGGTACAATGACAGCGATTGATGACCCAGACCTTCAGACCAAAATGGAAAAGCTTATTGATATGCTGGAAGATAATGATGATGTTCAGGCAATATGGCATAACTGGGATATGCCGGATGAAGATTAATATTTAAAATTATAACAACCGTAAACTCTTTTGGGTTTATGGTTGTTTTTTTGTTCTATAAAACGAGGGGGTTTCATAAACTTAAATAAAGTTAATGGACAAGGATAGTGAAAAATGTCTATAGAATTTGATAATACGATTTTGCAAATTGCGGACAATTTAAAAAGAGTATTGACATTTATACCGCAGGAAGTGAAAGAAAAATGTGAGGAAATACGACTTCGCGCAGAGCTTCCCGTGTGTTTGACGGTTGGAGGAAAAGTGCTTTTTGTCTGTGAAAACAGTATGCTTTGTGATACATTACCTAAAAATTGTCTTATCACAACGCGCGATGATATAGAGCAAACCTTGTCGCTTATTTGTAACAGATCTGTTTATTTGCACGAAAATGAGATAAGGCAGGGTTTTGTGTCAATGCTGAATGGATGCAGGGCAGGTGTGTGCGGTGTGTTTAATGCCGAAGGAATGTTGGTATCTGTTACATCTATCAATATCAGGATAGCGCGACATATTTTTGGCTGTGCGTGCAATTTGTTACCGTATGCAAAAGATGGATTACTGATAGCAGGACCGCCGGCAAGTGGTAAAACCACAATGCTACGTGATTTGATACGGCTCTTGTCAAACGGTTTTGCTGACTGTTATTATCGCGTAGCGGTAATCGATAGCCGTGGTGAAATTTCGGGCGGCGGTGCTCTTGATTTGGGTGTTAATACCGATATTTTATATATGCAAGACAAGGCAATCGGCACAGATATTGCACTTCGCACAATGTATCCAAATTTTATTGCTTTTGACGAAATCGGCACGGTAGCAGAACTTGAAGGAGTAAAAAATTGCTTTAATGCCGGAGTAGATGTTATAACGACTGCTCACTGCCGTGATAAAACGGATATTCTGCAACGTGATATTACGCGCGAGATTATAAAAAGCGCTGCTGTAGCACATATTGCACTGCTTTCTGAAACGATAGGTATGATGCCTCGGATTTTTGATGTTAAGGAGTTAGTTGAAATTGGGTGCATTTAAACTTTTTGGAATTATTTTAATTGTTGCGGCTTGTATTACAGCAGGTTTTTTAAAGAGTTTTTCGCTTAAAACAAGGTGTAAAAAGTTATCGCTTTTTTGTGAGGGGATTGATATGCTGTATCAGTATATCGAACAAAGCGGTTGTGAAATTGAAAGGGCTGTCAAAAATTCTTTTGATAAATGTGACTTCCTGATTTTTGAATGCGGAAAACCGTTTTGCGATGACATAGATTTAAAAAATGAAAGGTCGGAAATTAATGATTTTTTTAAAAGGCTTGGGACATCTGCAAAAAAGACGGAATGCGACCGTATAAGTCAATTTAATCTGAAATTCAAAAAATATTATTGCGAGGCAGAAAAAGAAATGGTACAAAAATGTAAAATATATCAAACCTTTGGAATTTGTATAGGACTGGCAATAGGAATATTACTGATTTAGAGGTACAAAAATGGACGTAGATTTTATATTCAAGGTTGCGGCAATTGGCATAATCGTAACGGTGCTCCATCAGTTGCTTGTGCGCTCGGGACGTGAGGAGCAGGCAATGCTTGTGACATTGTCAGGACTTGTGGTGGTGCTGCTTATGGTAGTTGGTGCGATAGCAGATTTGTTCAGTACTGTAAAGGGATTGTTCGGATTGTGAGCGGTGAACTGATTAAGGTAGTTGCAGTTGTTTTGATTGCATCCGTTTTAATAACCGCTTTACGCACACGGTTAGGGGAGTATTCGTTGTTGATAATCCTTTCGGTTATTGCTGTCATAATGATTGCGGTACTTGAAAATCTTTTTAATGCATTTTCTACTCTTAGTGATTTATTTAAAAAAAGTGATATTGCAGGTGTCTATTTTACGACGGCGTTAAAAGCGCTTGGAGTTTCGTATGTTACCGCTTTTGCCGCCGATACTTGCCGTGATTTTGGTATGAGTTCGCTGGCACAATCGGCTGAAATTGCGGGCAAGGCGACAATATTTGTGTTGAGTCTGCCGTTGATGACCAGCCTGCTTGATGCTGTTTTAAAGTTTGTAGGATTATGAAAAAAATAATTGTTTTTATGATTTTGATATGCATAATGACATTTCCTGTTTGTGCTGAGGACAGTTATAGTACACAATACGAGAATGTTGGCGCTGACACATTGGAAAACAGTCTTGATGAAAAAACTTCAGAATTTTTTTCCGAAAACGGTATAGACGCTAACAATCCCGACTGGGTTAATCGACTTACAAGCAGTAGTGTGCTTGCACACATATGGGAATTTGTTACAAGCGGAGCAGTGACACCTTTAAAGAGCGGAGTTTTGGTTGCGAGCATTATATTTTTAACGGCGGCGCTTTCAGCGTTTGGCAGTGTGCCACACTATCAAACGGCTATTTATGCTGCGGTGCTTGGTATAAGTGCGATTGTTGCAGGAGATATATGGGAGAGTGTGTATGCTGCTGTGAATTCAGTAAAGGGATGCAGCTCGTTTATGCTGTCATTTATACCTGTTTTTGCAAGTGTTTTGGCTCTTTCGGGTAAAACTGTTACAGCGTCGGCAATGAGCGCGCTGTTACTTGGCGCTACCGAAATCGTGTCGTTTGCATCTTCGTTTGCGGTACTGCCGCTTATGGGCGGATATCTTGCGCTTAGTATCAGTTCGGGCGTATCGCCGCTTGTAAATAGTTCTGGAATAGTTGAAAGCATTAAAAAGCTTTCGATGTGGATAATGTCGTTATTGGGCACCCTTTTTATAGGAATTTTAGGTATTCAGACAGCCGTAAATTCAGCGTCGGACAGTGTGGCGTTGCGAACGGCGAAGTTCATACTTGGTACATCGGTGCCTGTAGCGGGCGGGGTTA
>CAZVWG010000041.1:0-14674 GCA_964630675.1 uncultured Ruminococcus sp. | reverse complement strand
TTTTCTTCCGTTATATGCCCGAGCTTATTGAAACAGGTCATATATATCTTGCTCAGCCACCCCTTTTCCGTATTTCAAAGGGTAAACAGCACTTTGATGTATTTACTGATGAAGAAAAGGCTGCTAAGGTAGAAGAACTAGGCGCAGGCGTAGATGTTCAGCGTTATAAAGGTCTCGGTGAAATGGACCCTGAGCAACTTTGGGAGACTACCCTTGATCCTGAGCGCAGAACATTTTTACAGGTAACTATGGCAGACGCAGCTCTGGCTGACGAAACCTTTACTATTTTGATGGGTGAAGAGGTAGAGCCAAGACGTAAATTTATTGAAGAAAACGCAATTTATGCGACTGACTTGGATATTTAAGGAAAGGAGAGAGAAAAATGGCAAAACAAGAAAAAGTTTATTGGCCCAGCAGTGAAGAAACAAATATTCTTCCTGTTGAGATTACAGATGAAGTAAAACAAAGTATGCTTCAGTATTCTATGTCGGTACTTGTAGGTCGTGCACTTCCTGATGTGCGTGACGGTTTAAAACCTGTTCATCGTCGTATTCTTTACACTATGTATGAAAACGGACTTACCCCCGACAGTAAATACCGCAAGTGCGCAGATACTGTTGGTACAGTTTTGGGTAGATATCATCCACATGGTGATGCCAGTGTTTATGACGCAATGGTTCGTATGGCACAGGATTTCTCACTCCGTTATCCGCTTATTGACGGTCACGGAAACTTTGGTAATATAGATGGTTATCCAGCAGCCGCTTATCGTTATACCGAGTCAAGAATGAACCGTCTTTCATACAGTATGCTTGACGACATCAAAAAAGATACCGTAAATATGGTACCTAACTATGATGACCGTCTCGAAGAACCAGAGGTATTACCTGTTCGTTTTCCACAACTTCTTGTTAACGGTTCAAGTGGTATCGCGGTTGGTATGGCGACTGAAATTCCTCCTCATAATCTGGGAGAGGTTATTGATGCTATGTGTTGTCTTATTGATAATCCTGATGCTGACCTACCCGAACTTTGTGAGCATATAAAGGGACCTGACTTTCCTACAGGCGGTATTATTATGGGTCGCAGCGGTATACGTGCGGCTTATGCTACAGGTCGAGGAAAAATAGTTGTTCGCGGCAAAGCTGAGATAGAAGAAACAAAAAACGGTAAATTTCGCATAGTTATTACCGAAATTCCCTACAAAGTACGAAAAAAAGATCTTGTAAAACATATATATGATCTCGCCGCCGAAAAGAAAATAGAAGGCATTGATGATGTTGTTGACTATTCATCAAAGCGTGATGGCGGTATCAGAATTGTGGTAGACATTAAGCGTGATGCGAGCCCACAGGTAGTGCTTAATAAGCTTTACAGTTACACAGCATTGCAGTCAACATTCGGTGCAATTTTGCTTGCTATTGTAAACGGCAAGCCACAAATTCTCACCCTTAAAGAAATGCTTCAAAACAGCATTGACTTCCAGTATGATATTATTCGTCGTCGTACCGAGTTTGAGCGTAAAAAAGCGGCTGAACGCGCGCATATTCTTGAAGCATTAAAAACCGCGCTTGACTTTATTGATGAGGTTATCGCTATTATTCGTAATAGCAAAACTATTGCTGAAAGCAAGCAGGCTCTTACCGATCGTTTTGGTTTTGATGATATTCAGACCACCGCTATCGTTCAGATGCAGCTTGGTAAGCTTGCGGGTCTTGAAAAACAAAAAATTCTTGATGAATTGCAGGAAAAACTCGACTTTATCAAAGAATGTGATGCTATTTTGGCTTCACGTGAGAGAATTCTTGATATTGTTAAGACCGAGAGTTTAAATCTTCGCGATAAATACAGCGACGAGCGCCGCACTGAAATTTCCGATGTTGCGGGCGAGGTTGATATTGAAGACCTTATTCCTCTTGAAGAGTGTGTTATTACAAAGACTGTTAACGGCTATATCAAGCGTCTGCCTTCTGATACATATAATGTGCAGAATCGTGGAGGTCGCGGTATTACAGGAATGACAACTCGTGAAGAAGACAGTGTTGAAAATATGTTTGTTTGCTCTTCACACGACCGTATTATGCTGTTTAGCAATCTTGGTCGTGTATATCGCATAAAAGCATACGAAATTCCAGAAGGCTCACGTACTTCAAAAGGTATGAATCTTGTAAACGTTGTACCGCTTATGCCGGGTGAAAAGATAAATGTAATTATACCAGTTACCGCCACCGATGAGGAAGAAAGATATATTTGTATGATTACCCGTCAAGGTGTTGTAAAGCGTACAAAGCTTTCTGACTTTAAAAATACACGTAAGAGTGGTATTATTGCAATATCTATTGACGCGGATGATGAGCTTGCTCATGTTAGAATGACCGATGGAGATAACAATCTGCTGGTTGCTACCAAAAAGGGTAAGGCGATTCATTTTAATGAGCATCAGGTGCGTTCTATGGGACGTACAGCACGCGGTGTTAAAGCTATAAATATGGCTGAAAATGATATTGTTGTGGATATGGCTCTTTGTAAAGAAGATACTCGTATTCTTACTGTAACAGAGACCGGCTACGGACGAATTAGTCCAATTTCTCATTATCGTTTGCAGTCACGCGGCGGTAAGGGACTTACCAACTACAAGGTAGAAAAATACGGTGATGTTGCCGCAGTTCTGCCTATTGAACAAAACGAAGATATCATTATGATTGCCTCTAATGGCATAGTAATCCGTATATTCGGTGATACTATATCCGAATTTGCGCGTCCAGCAAAGGGTGTTCGTGTAATGCGAGTTGCTGAGGGTGAAAGAATTCTTTCGGTTGCAAAGGCTGAGCACGATGAAGCTGAAGTAAATGACGCTCCGGAGGCGGCTGATGCTGATGCCGGATTAGTAGAGGGCGAATAAATAATCATAAAATTATGCAGGGACGGGCCGAAATTTATCTTTATATAGATATTACGATACGATCAATATAGAAAAAATAGTGACCGTAGCCTGTCCCTAAAAAATAAATTTGGTTTGAGGAAATATTCAAGGGAGTATTTCTATGTTTGAAGAAAATAATAATTATTTTGATAAAACTGAGCAAAAAGATGAGAGTCAGGCTCCGCAGGTAGAAATACCTGCAGAGCCTATAAATCCATACTGCCATATTCCTGAAACATATCGCAAAAAACGAGAAATTCGTCGAACGGCGGCAGTAATTGGTATACCGTCACTTTGTTTATGTTTAGTAGGTTATTTATGGTCGTTTGTTTATTTGTTTTTTACAGTGCGTATTGCAGGAATGACAACATATGATGCTGTTAAATTTTCACAAAACCCTGCTGTACAACAAATATTGCAAATATTTATATCCTGTTTTATGTTTTTGTTGCCTTTTACAATCGCTGCAAAATGCACAGGTGTTAGAATAGATCAGACAATAAAATTTGAAAAACCAAAAGAAAAAACTTTTTTACCTTTTTTATTATTTGGTATTGGCTTTTGCTCTTTTGCAAATATTGCTTTGAATTATGCTTCAAGTATTTTTCAAAACTTTGGTATAGAATATAATGTAGATTATGGTGAAAACCCAAGCGGATTTTTTGGCTTTTTGCTTACTCTTATTTCGACAGCAATTGTACCTGCTTTGGTTGAAGAATTTGCGTGCAGAGGAATTGTGTTAGGACTCCTTAAAAAGTATGGAGAGGGTTTTGCTATAATTACCTCATCAATAGTTTTTGGTATAATGCACGGAAATTTTGAACAAATACCATTTGCTATAATGGTTGGGTTAATTTTAGGTTATATTTATGTAAAGACAGGCAGTATATGGACTAGTGTTATAGTGCATTGTGTTAACAATACGGTATCTGTAATATTTAGCTATCTAGCAAATACAATGACTGTAAATATGCAAAATATTCTTTATCTTTTGTATATTGTTATAAGTTTGCTTGCCGCAATAATAGGAGTGTTACTGTCTGCTGAAAATTCTAACGAAAATTTTTCGCTCAAAAAGCAAGAGGATATCATTACAACAAAAGAAAAATACAAAAGTTTTTTTACCTCGTGGTCGATAATTATATTTATAATATTAAATTTTATTGAGTCACTTACCTATTTTATTAATTAGGAGAATATAAATGGAAAGCCGTTTTATGTCAAGAGCAATCGAACTTGCAAAAATTGCCGCATCGCATGGCGAGGTCCCGGTTGGAGCAGTTATTGTTAAAGACGGCAAAATTATAGGCGAGGGTTATAATATGCGGGAGCAAAAGCAAAATGCATTATCCCATGCCGAAACAGAAGCTATAAATGATGCCTGTAATCATTTAGGTGATTGGCGTCTAGATGATTGCACAATATATGTAACGCTTGAACCTTGCCCCATGTGCGCAGGCGCAATAGTTAACGCTCGAATAAAAGAGGTAGTTTTTGGTGCCTACGATCTTACGACGGGCTGTATGGATTCTGTTACTAATATAGCTGCATTGCCTTTTGCAGAAGGTACTATAATATACAGTGGTATACGCGAAGACGAATGTAAAAAAATTCTTACTGAGTTTTTTAAGGGAGTAAGGAAATAATGATAAAAACAATTACCGACATTTTTAATAACAACGGCATTAAAAATGTCGGTTTTTGTGATTTTTACAAAGTAAAAGAGCATTTGATTGATTGTAATGCAAAATCTCGTATACCTCAAAACGCTAGGACAATTATAATGTGCGCATTTCCTTATAAGGTAAAGGAAAAAGAACCTTATCTTTTAAGCCGTTATGCTTCTGTGACAGATTATCATATAATTTGCGGTAAAATATTAAACGATATTTGTGAAAAATTAAAACAACAATATCCCGAAAATAAATTTGAATATTTTTGTGATAATTCGCCTATACCTGAGGTATATACCGCATCTACAGCAGGTCTGGGGATAAAAGGAGATAACGGACTGCTTATAACAAAAGATTACGGGAGCTTTGTCTTTTTGGGAGAAGTTGTTACCGACCTTGAGATAGAGTGCAAAAATAATTATGCAGAATGCAGTCATTGCGGTAAATGTAAATTAGAATGTCCGATAGCACTCCAAAAATCAGAATGTCTTTCAAAAATAAGTCAAAAAAAGAAACTTTCCGATAAAGAATTGCAAATTTTAAAAAAACATAACATTTTATGGGGATGTGATATATGCCAAAATACTTGTCCACATAATAAAACCGCAAAAAACACAGATATGTTGGAGTTTATAATCGGTTATCGTGATAAATATATAATTGGAGAGGATACCAAAAACCGAGCTTACATATGGCGCGGTGAGGAGCTTATACACCGAAATATAAAAAATTTGATAGATTAATATAAAACTAATAAAAAACTGTTTGTTCAATTTAAAATTTTAATATTGACTTTTTATTTCGGGTTATATATAATAATTAGGCTAATTAAAATGTAGCGAGATGTGGCTCAGTTTGGTAGAGCGCTGCGTTCGGGACGCAGAGGCCGCAGGTTCGAATCCTGTCATCTCGACCAAAACGCCGACCGAAAGGTTGGCGTTTTTTATGATTAGGAGTAATTTATGAAGTTAAGTGCTAAAAAAATTGAAAAAAAAGCAAAACAAATCAAGGTTATTGGATATGAGTGTGTAGACTCTACTAATATTATTGCTAAAGAGCTTGCTTTAAACGGTGCAAAAGAGGGTACGCTTGTTGTTGCAACGGAACAAACAAATGGCAAGGGCAGGCTTGGGCGTTCTTTTTTTTCAAAAAAAGGCGGAGTTTATTTTTCAATTGTTTTAAGACCACAAAAAACGGTAGAAGACACGCTGTTTATCACCGTTGCAGCGGCTATAGCGGTATGTCACGCAATAGAAAGTATATCCGATAAAAAATGCGAGATAAAATGGGTTAATGATGTTTATATCAAAGAAAAAAAAGTATGCGGAATTCTTACCGAAGGGGAAATAAACTCAGGAGGCACTCTTGAGTATGCTATACTTGGTGTTGGTATAAATCTTTTTGCGCCAAAGGGTGACTTTCCAGATTATTTGCCGCTTGCAGACAGCGTTTTTGATAAAAAATGCAAGATTTTGTTTAAGAATCGTATAAAAGAGCAGCTTATCGTGGAGTTTGCGAATAAATTCTTTGCTTTATACAATAAATCAGAACATAAAAAATATATAAAGGAATATCAGCAACGTTCTTTTTTAACGGGCAAGGATATTACATACACAAAAGACGGCGTGACATATAATGCAAAGGTTACAGGCATTGATGATAATGCGCGGCTTATTGTAAACAAAGACGGAAAAACCGATGTTTTATCACACGGAGAGATACAGATTGTCGGGATGGAGCAACCTACAATATGAACAAATCGAAAATTAAAAAAACAGCAATTTCTGCTCTTTTTACAGCAATTATTGTGGCAACTGCTTGGATTTCGGTGCCAACACCGTTTGGTGTAAATCTTACACTTCAGATGTTCGGAGTATGTTTTGCGGGATTTTGTCTGGGTGTAAAGTGGGGATGCGCATCAACTGCCGCTTACATTACCATAGGCGCGGTGGGGTTACCTGTTTTTTCATCCTTTACGGGCGGTATCGGCATAATATTTGGTGCTTCAGGCGGATTTTTATGGGGATTTTTACCGACTGTAATTTTGTGCGGTATGGCGGGAATCACAAATAAAAGAGTATTAAAATATTTGTTGATGATGTTGGCGGTTTTATTGTGTCATACGGTAGGTGTTATACAGTTTTGTGCTGTGTCTGGGGTGAATGTTTGGGCAGGCATTGTTACCGCCTCGCTACCTTTTTTGGCAAAGGATTTTATATTGGTATTTTTAGCAGAGTTTATCTCAAAAAAATTTAAACGTATAAAAATAATATAATAAAGAATATTAATAAAGGTTTGACTAATATGCAAGAGGATAATGAGTAGTATATTTATGTTTTTGTGGTAAAACAAAGCATATAAATTGTAGGGGTCGATACCCGCATCGAATGTCGGAGTTTAAATGAGCAAACCGACGAAGGTGGGCATCGCCCCTGTGTTTTTACTGTTTTTTGTAGTTTGTTTGATTACTTTTGCCTTATAAAGTTTATGTCGTCACGGTCGATAATTCCTAACACAAATAGATAAATCAGATAAAGTGTAATACATACCACACAAAGAATTAAGATATAAATCAAATCCGACATACTAAAAAGCGATTTTAACAGTGTATTAACACAAATGCATACTGTAAATGCGCCAAGCAATGGCAATAAAACTGTGTGTGTTAAATTAAAATTTAATTTACTGACTTTCACTAGTCGTCTGACATTTAAAGTTCCTGTCAAAAAATTTGAAAAATACATAATGCCTATAAAACCATAAATCCCCCATTTTTTTAAAAACAGCAAAATAAGAATAATTCTTATTGCAGAATCGCACACAGATGTGCGGAATGTAAATTTTTGCTGATCAAGACCCTTTAAAATTCCATCGCAGATAGCATCTAAATACATAAACGGAACGATGGGCGACAGCGCACGTAATAAAAAGCCTACGTCACTGCTATTGTAAATGAGTCGGCCTATTTGCATGCCGCCTACTAAAAACAGTGCAGAAAAGATAATAGATATAATGATTGTGATTTTTATTATCCGATAAGAAATGCTTTGTACTACTGCTTTTCTGCCTCTGATTGCGGCTTCGGACATTTCGGGCAAAAGCAGTGTAGACAGGGCGCTAAGTAATGTTGACGGAAAAAACAGTATTGGTAGCGCCATACCCTTTATCATACCAAAAAGAGATATTCCGTTGCCGCCAATGGCAGAGCTTGTGAGACAAATCGGCACCAAGATATTTTCTATCATACGTAGCAAAGAATTTAAATATCTGCCTGATGTAATAGGTAGGGCGATATGCGATATTACGGGCATTAATTTATACGGCTTTCGCGTGATAGTCGTGGTTATTGTAAGCTTTTTAAAATCTGTGCGGTATCGCAAATATACATAGAGGCAGGAGACTGCCTCTGCTAATGTATCGCCAAAAAACACGGAGGCACAGGCATATTCAAGACTCATATCGTCGTATTTGCCGATAATAAGTGCAATCACACTAATGCGAACTGCCTGTTCAAGTAATTGCGAGGTTGATGAGGGAGCCGCCTTTCGACGTGCCATAAAATAACCCTTAAAGCAGCTGCATATACCCATAAAGGGCAGAGAAAACGCAAGAACTTTAAGTGAAAGCGTGGCACGCGCGTCGCACAATATATTTGTTGCAATAAAATCTGCGCCAAAAAATAAAATAATTATTGAAACGACGGCTATTATACATGACAGTTCTATACAACGGGTTAATATTCGTTTGATACCTTGCCTGCTTCCGACTACCAGCTCTTCACTTGTCATACGCGTTACTGCGGTACATATACCACTTGTAGCAAAGGTGGCGGCAAACATATATACCGAAAACGCTAGTTGATAAAGTCCAATACCTTCGGCGCCTATTTTTGCGGCAAGCCAGACCTTGAAAATTATACCCGCAAACCGCAGAACAAGCGACGATACGGTAAGGATTGCGGCATTTTTAATAAAGACCGTTTTTTTCATATTTTCACCCAATGCTATATTTATGTGTTTTACGGTTGAAAAAGAATAAATTTTGATGTAAAATGATATTATTAATTGTTTAAGGAATGGTATACAATGCAGACACCGCTTGCAGACAGAATAAGACCGCAAAGCATTGATGAGGTTGCAGGGCAACGTCATCTTTTGGGCGAGGGTAAGATACTGCGCAAAATAATTGAATCGGGCAACATACCGAATCTCATATTCTACGGTCCGTCGGGTGTAGGTAAAACTACCATTGCCAGAATTATTGCTTCGCAAACAGGCAAAAAACTCTGCTATCTTAATGCCACTACCGCATCTACTGCCGATATAAAAGAAATAATCGGCGAAATCGGCACTATGGAAGCCGCGAGCGGCATACTTTTATATCTTGACGAGATCCAGTATTTTAATAAAAAACAACAACAGATATTGTTATCCTATATTGAAAATGGCGAAATAACACTTATTGCCTCCACTACTGAAAACCCATATTTTTATGTTTATAACGCGATACTCAGCCGTTCTACCGTGTTTGAGTTTAAAACACTTTCAAGTGTTGATGTCGAGGTTGTTCTAAATCGTGCTATAGGCATTTTGTGTAAAGAAAACGGTAAAAACATAAAAGCAAGCAAGGACAGCATAAATAAAATTGCACGCGCGGCAAGAGGTGATGTGCGTCGCGCACTTAATATGCTAGAATTATGCGTTATGTTAACTTTAAATGACGATCGACCGGAAGTGTCGGAGGATGTTGTCGAACAGGCTCTTGCCGGCAATTCAGTGCGCTATGATCGTGAAGGCGACGAGCATTATGATATAGTATCTGCTTATCAGAAATCTATGCGCGGATCAGACCCCGATGCTGCAATTTATTACCTTGCAAGGCTTCTTGCCGCGGGTGATCTGCCAAGCGCTTGCCGAAGACTGCTTGTCTGCGCAAACGAGGATGTAGGATTGGCTTATCCCCAGATAATACCTATTGTTAAGGCGGCTGTTGATACCGCGATGACGGTAGGCTTACCCGAAGCGAGATTGCCTCTTGCAAACGCTGTAATACTTGTAGCAACAAGTCCTAAATCGGTGTCTGCGCACGATGCCATAAATGCGGCGATGCAAGATGTTGAAAAGGGAATCGGCGGCGACATACCGCGGCATTTGCAAAATAAGCACTGTGATGGTGAAGATGCCGAAATAAAGGGTCAACATTATCTTTACCCACATTTATATCCTATGCATTATGTAAACCAACAATATTTACCCGATGACATAAAAAACAAAAATTATTATGAATTCGGCGATAATAAAAACGAACAATCTTTTAAGGAGTATTGGGATAGAATAAAGAATAAATAAAGAGGTGTTAATATGACCTTTTCTTTACCTAAAAAGACGAGAACCCTATGGCAGCTCAGGGTTGTTATTGTTTTTTTGGCGCTTTGCGCAGCGGTCGCCTTTTTCAGTAGGTTTACGCTATGGTTTTTATTGCCCGCTGCCATAATTGCTGCAATCGGTCTTTTGGCTGCGTTTGTTTACATTCCTTTTTATTTCAAAAGTTTTGCCATTGCTGTGGATGAAAACGCAATATGTATTTCAAAAGGCGTTGTTATAAAAACAACGCAGATAATGCCTTTTCCACGTCTTGTGTTCGCTCAGAGCTTTACTTCGCCGATAGCATCTGCCATGCATTTAAAATGCATAATTTTAAAGGCAGCTCGCGGTTGGATGCTTATACCTGAAATGAAAAACGAAGAAGCAGAATACCTGCTTGAAAATCTGAAGGTGAAGCCCAATGATTAAAACAGAGTTTAAGGCTCACCCGATAATGATTTTAAGCTTGATGAAGCCATATCTGTTTGTGCTTGTATTACCGCTCATACGAGCTTTGATACAGTATCTTACGGTTGGCGAGATAGACGGCTTGCTTGCCCTCGAAATAGTGGCGTTTGCTTTTATACTGACCACTTCAGTTTTAAACTGGCGTTCTATCAGTATTACTGTAAACGATCGGCGTCTCACTGTTAAAAAGGGGTTTATATTTAAAAGTCATGCGGTTATAGAAATTTCACGCCTTTCAAGCGTTTCGTTAAAACAGGGTCCGATTGACATAATGGCACAAAGTGTGCAGTGCTCTATAAATACCGAGGCAGGACGACCTAAAAAGAGCGATTTTAGTTTTAAAATGCACAAAAACGATGCAAAAAGACTTTTTGAACTGATATATGGTGAAGAAAGCCGAACAACGATAAAAATTTCGCCTTTTAAAATAGCGTTGCTTGCCGCAACAACATCTTCGGCGGCTACAGGAATTATCGTAGGCGTTCCGGTTGTTAATCAGGCAAGCGATCTGTTGGGAATAGCCATATCAGATATGCTGCTTGATGAGATAAACAATGTATCTTCGCAATTTAATAATATTTTTCCGCCGATAGTGAATACAATTACAATAATATTGCTTGCCGCATACGGCGTTTCATTTTTGCTCTCGTTTTTTAAAAATGTAAACTTTAAGCTACAAAGCGGAAAAAATTCTATGGATATACACTCCGGTGTTATAATAAGAAAAAGGATAGTGTTTAAAAAATCTCAGGTAAACAACATTTGTCTTGAGCAAACTCCGTTACTTAGAATATTTAAAAAATTTTCTATGCGAGCGTCAATAGGGGGCTATGGTGACTCACGCGGAGAAAAAGCGGTGGTTATTCCTGTGGCGAGCCACGACGAAATAGAAAAACAATTTAAAACACACTTTACAATGTCGTTAACGGGTGAAAATGTAATTAAGCCGCAGCGTTCGACCACAAATCTCAATCGATTTTTATATATTCCGTCAATAATACTTATGATCATAATAGCGGTGGAAATTTGTCTTGGTATGGTATTTCCGTATTTTGAAAGCCTGATATTGTTTTTAACCGTCATAGCAATAATTATTGATATTTATTACGCAAGCGTGTGTTATCGCAACTACAAATACGGTAATCTTTGTTTTGAAGATTGTGTTTTTGCGTCGGGTTCAGCGGGCTTTACAATAAGAGAGCTTTACTGTGAAAAGAGGCGAATAGGGGTAATAAAAATCACACAGACTCCCGCAGACCGAAAATTTGGTACCTGTAAAGTTAAATTAACGGTAAGAAGTGAAAACGCTGACAGTGTGCGCGTTAAAAACCTGAACGCTAAAGAGGTAAGTAAAAAAATAGCAGAAACATTTTTTATCTACTGAATATTTTGTCCAAAGATACAAATAATAAATTTAAACAATGTTTCACGTGAAACATTAAAAGAGGGTGGCTCTATGGATTTATTTATTAAGTGTCTTTGGGCATTTTTGGTTGGCGGTTTTATCTGCACAATAGGTCAGGTGCTTATTGATTATACTAGATTAACTCCTGCAAGGATACTTGTGACATACGTAGTAAGCGGTGTATTTTTAACTGCAATCGGTGTTTACGAACCAATAGTAGATTTTGCGGGGGCAGGTGCTACCGTTCCGCTGACGGGATTTGGTTATTCGCTTGCAAATGGGGTTGTCCAAGCCGTCGATCAATACGGGTTTATCGGGATTTTTTGCGGAGGTCTGACTGCTACCGCGGCAGGAGTTACGGCTGCAATATTTTTTGGATTTGTAATGTCTTTAATTTTCAGGTCGGGCGACAGATAACAAAAAACAAATATTTTTATTTACAATCCGCGCTTTTGTATGTATAATAAAGACAACAATGTTTCACGTGAAACATTGTTGTCTTTGCTTTTTTTTGTTTGCGAAAACAAAAGCATATCCAATTGTCAGCCAATGACGATACCACCTTTTGTACAAGGGAGGCGGGTACGCTAATGCTAAAAGCAATATTTATATATTATATATTATAACTTTAGTATACTTTCATATTAAATACAAAATACGGAGGATATTGTTTTGGGTAAAATCATATCTGTTGTTAATCAAAAAGGCGGCGTTGGCAAGACCACCACCGCGGTAAATCTTGTGGCAGGAATCGGTCTTGCAGGTAAGAAGGTTTTGCTTGTAGATGCTGACCCACAAGGAAATTCTACCAGCGGCTACGGTATAAGCAAAAAAGAAACTGCCGCCACTACATATGAGCTTCTTATCGGCACGGCTAAAGCAGAAAGCGCTATAATAAAAACGCAGTTTAAAAACGTTGATGTTATTCCCGCTTCTATGGACCTGGCGGCAGCCGAGGTGGATTTGATAGAGGTTAAGCATCGCGAGGCGGCTCTCAAAAATGCTTTAGCACCAATAAGAGAAAACTATGATTACATATTTATTGACTGCCCGCCATCGCTTGGTCTTATAACTATTAATGCTCTCAATGCTGGTGACACGGTACTTGTTCCTATTCAGTGTGAATATTTTGCCCTCGAAGGACTTTCGCAGCTTATGGCATCGGTCCGTCAGGTTAAAAGACTTTATAATCCCATGCTTGAAATAGAGGGGATCGTTCTTACAATGTTTGACGGCAGACTCAATCTTACTCAGCAGGTAGTAGGTGAAATTAAAAAGTTTTTTGCGGACAAGCTTTATAAAACGGTTATTCCGCGCGGAGTTCGTTTATCCGAGGCACCAAGCTACGGTTGCCCGATACAATATTATGACAAACGCTCAAAGGGTTGTATCGCGTACAACGACCTTGCAAAAGAATTTTTAAAGAGAAACAGGAGGGGCTAAATTATGGCAGCAGCAAAAAAAGGCGGTTTAGGCCGCGGTTTAGAAGCGCTTTTTAACGAAAACGCAACCGATGAAAAGGGCGTTGTAAGTCTACGCCTTACAGAAATAGAGCCAAACCGTAACCAACCGAGAACAAATTTTGATGAAGATGCTCTCGCAGAGCTTGCCGAAAGCATAGAAAAGCACGGCCTTATTCAGCCAATAGTTGTTCGCCCAACCTCTAGCGGAGTTTATCAGATAGTTGCAGGCGAACGCCGTTGGCGCGCTTGCCGAATGGCAGGCCTTAGCGAAGTGCCGGTTGTTATAAAAGAGCTTGATGACCAAAATTATTACGAAATTGCACTTATAGAAAATTTACAGCGTGAAGACCTTAACGCCGTTGAAGAGGCGCAAGGCTATCGCACACTTATTGATAGCTACGGTCTTACACAAGAGCAGGTTGCCGAAAGCGTTGGTAAATCGCGAAGCGCCGTTACAAATGCATTACGCCTTTTAAATCTAGATGAAGCCGCACTTGACGCGCTAAAAAACGGCGATATTACTGCAGGACATGCGCGTGCGATTTTGGCAGCTGACAATGCAGAGCTTTCCGCAGAAATGCTAAAAGCTGCAAAGACAGGCGCATCTGTTCGTGAGCTTGAGGCAATGGCAAAGGCAAAACCTGTTACCGCAAAGAAAACTCCGCCTACAGCAAAAAACAATTTCTACAGTGAGGTAGAAATCTCACTTAAAAACGAGCTCGGCAGAAAGGTAGATATAAAATCAAAAGGAAAGGGTAAGGGCACCATCACTTTAGAATTCTACAGCGATGAAGAACTTGCCGAGTTTGCTAAAAAGCTTGTGGGTGAATAATATGGAAATAAAAGCATCGTCTAAATATGATTGGGAAACAATTAAGACGTTTAATAATTTTAACAATTTTGTTCGCCACAAAGCAATGATTGTTATATGGATTATAACAGCTGTTTGTGTGCTTTTGGCGTTTGTTATTATGCTGGCGTTGGGTGAAATGACCTTACAGTTTGCATTGCTAACAGGTGTTTTTGCTTTGCTTTCTTTTGGTGCGTTGTATTGCTTTTGGGTTTTGCCGAAAAAGCAATATAGCAAAGACAATCTAACTAGGGATGTCGAAAGCGAAATTTTGTTTACCGAAGAAAAAATGTGTCTAAGTCAAAAAGGTCCTAACACAAGCAGTTCAGGCAATTTTGCCTATAATACTATTTGGCGCGTTTATGAAACAGATAAATTTATCTATATTTACATAGACCCGCTGCGCGCATATATCGTTGAAAAATCAACGCTTGAAGGTGCGTCGTCGATGGAATTAAGACTTTTGCTTGTTAGAAAAATCGGCGCGGATAAATATAAGATAAAGTGTAAACCTTAAAGCTAAATTACC
>CAZVWG010000040.1:0-14712 GCA_964630675.1 uncultured Ruminococcus sp. | reverse complement strand
TACAATGATCATGGGTTGTGCTATTACCGAATCTACAGGTATTTACTCACTTGTTGTTGCGATTCTGCTTATTTTCGTTGCGCCCAATATTTTTGTAAACATCTTAAAATCCGCAATGTAATAAGTTAGGGGAAAAGTATGCAAAATCTGGGTATTATATCCGTAAATTTATGGCAGATACTCATTTCTCTTGCTAACCTTACAATTTTGTTTTTACTGCTTAAAAAGTTTTTGTATAAGCCGGTTACAAAAATGCTGGAAGAACGTCGCGCTCAGATTGATAAAGAGTACAGCGATGCGGCAAATGCCAAGCAGAGCGCCGAGGCTAAAGATGTCGAGCTTACCGCCCGTCTTTCTAACGCAAAGGCAGAGGCTGAGGGTATTGTAAAAGAGGCTGCCGATATGGCAAAAATTCGCAGTGACAAGATTGTTGAGGAGGCAAAGGCACAGGCAGATGGGATCATCCGTCAGGCCGAAACCGAGGCAGAACTTGAGAAAAAGCGTGCCGAGGCTGCTATAAAGACACAGATAATAGATGTTTCTACAGCGCTTACCGAAAAGATGTTAGAGCGTGAGATTAATGCAGACGATCATAAAGCGCTGATAGATGATTTTATTGATAAAATAGGTGAAAACGATGACAGCGACAGGTAACAACTACGCCGAGGCGCTGTTTATGTTGGCGCGTGAGGAAAATTTGGTTGAAGAATTTTATAATGGCTTAAAATTTGCTGAAAAAGTTTTTGATGATATGCCCGAATATTTGCAATTTTTATCAACGCCAAGCATTCCGAAATCCGAAAGAACGTCGGCACTCGCCGCCGCTTTCAGTGGCAAAGTGAACGAGCATATTCTGTCCTTTTTGCAGTTGCTTTGTGAACACGGCAAGGCAGAACAGTTCAGCGAATGTGTAGCCGAGTACGAACGTTTGCGTGAGTGGGCTTCGGGTGCTGTAGAGGCTGTTGTAAAAACCGCGGTAGAGTTAAGTGAAAATCAAAAACAGGGTCTTATTAAAAGCCTTGAAAAACGCACAGGCAAAAGCGTTGCGCTTAAATGCGTCATTGATACTGCTTTGCTTGGCGGTATTCAGGTTGAAATTGACGGTGAGATTTTTGACGGCAGCGTTAAAAATAACCTAAAACGCGCAAGGGAAGTGATTAGCGAATGAGCGAAAAACAACAAGAAATAAGTTATATCATAAAAGAGCAGATAAAAAACTATCGCTCACAGATCGAAATGAAAGAAACGGGCAGGGTAATTCTTGTCGGTGACGGTATTGCGCGCGTTTACGGTCTTACAAACTGTATGGCAAACGAGCTTTTAGAGTTTGAAGACGGTTCGGCAGGTCTTGCGCAAAACCTTGAAGAAGACACCGTATCGGTTGCTGTGCTTTCAGACGACAACAATATTTGCGAGGGTACGGTTGTGCGCCGCACGGGTAAGGTTTTGTCGGTGCCGGTTGGCGAAAAAATGCTAGGTCGCGTTGTGAACGCTTTGGGTGAGCCTATTGATGGCAAAGGACCTATCGAATACAGCGGATTCAATCCGATTGAGGCAGAAGCGCCGGGTATTATCGAGCGTAAAAGCGTATCGGTGCCGCTTCAGACGGGCATTAAGGCTATCGACAGTATGATACCCATCGGTCGCGGTCAGCGTGAGCTTATTATCGGTGACCGTCAGACCGGTAAAACCGAAATAGCGATAGATACGATTATAAACCAAAAGGATACCGATGTTATATGTATATATGTAGCTATCGGTCAAAAAAACACATCGGTTGTAAGTCTTGTTAACACACTTACAAAAGCAGGAGCTATGGACTATACAATAGTAGTTTCTGCTTCTGCATCCGAGAGTGCACCGCTTCAGTATATTGCGCCTTATTCGGGTTGCGCTATGGCTGAATATTTCAGAGCGCAGGGTAAGGATGTATTGATAATTTATGACGATTTAAGCAAACACGCTGTGGCTTATCGTGCACTGTCTTTGCTTATCCGTCGTCCACCCGGTCGCGAGGCATACCCCGGTGATGTGTTTTATCTGCATTCGCGTTTACTCGAGCGTGCGGCATGTGTAGCCGACGAATACGGCGGCGGTTCAATCACCGCGTTGCCTATAATCGAAACACAGGCGGGCGACGTTTCGGCATATATTCCTACCAATGTAATTTCAATCACCGATGGACAGATATTCCTTGAAACCGAGCTTTTCCATTCAGGTATTATGCCTGCTATCAACCCCGGCATTTCGGTAAGCCGTGTTGGTGGCGCCGCACAGAAAAAGAGTATGAAAAAGGTTTCGGGTGAACTTAAACTTTTGTATTCACAGTATCGCGAACTTCAAGCATTTGCACAGTTTGGCAGTGATCTTGATGCGGATACAAAGGCGCGTCTGGCTCTTGGAGAGCGTATAGTTGAGGTGTTAAAGCAAAACCGCAACAGTCCTGTATCCGTGGGTTGTCAGGTGGCAATTATCTATGCGGTAACAAAGGGCTGGCTTGATACTGTAGCGGTCGCAGATGTTCATAAATTTGAAGAGCGTTTGTTTGAAAAATTGCAAAATCAAAAACCGCAGCTGCTTGCCCGATTTGAAGAGGGATTCTTCGAGGATGAAGATGTTGTATCACTTGAAGAAACACTCGCAGAAATGACGAGGTGATGGTAAATGTCTGCCAACACCAAAACACTTAAATTGCGCATAAAAAGCGTTGATTCAACACTTCATCTTACCAAGGCGATGGGGCTTGTGGCTTCGTCTAAAATGCGCAAGGCAAATCTTGCAATGCAGGCAGGCAGACAGTATGAGTCGGCTGTTCAGAATGTGGTTGACCTGTTGACCGCCGTGCCCGAATGTGAAAGCAGTCCTTTTATGCGAGAATATAAAGACGGCGGTAAAACCAAGCTTATAGTAATAGCCGGTGATCGTGGTCTTGCAGGTGGATACAACGCAAATGTATTTCGTACTGTGCGCGACTTTGCTGATGCTGAAATCATCCCAATTGGTAAACGTGCTTGCGAAAGGTATGAAAAGCCATTTGTATCAAGTGAAAAATTTTATGCTGTAGATGCCTTTAAATTAGCAAAACAATTGTGTGAGCAGTTTGAAAAGGGCGAATACCAGCGACTTGGAATTGTTACTACAAACTATATTTCAATGATGACTCAAGTGCCCGAAATCAAATGGGTGTTACCGCTTGTAAAAGCGGAAGACACAAAAAGCACGTCGGCAGTTTTTGAGCCTGATGAGCGCGCAATTCTTGATGTGGCTGTTCCCGAATATCTGTCAGGCGTTATAATCAGTTGTATACGCGAAAGCTTTGCAAGCGAGGTTGCCGCACGTCGTATGGCGATGGACTCGGCAGGCAAAAATGCGCAGCAAATGATAGATCAGTTGCAGCTTGAATACAACCGCGCGCGTCAGGGCGCAATTACTCAAGAAATTACTGAAATCGTAGCAGGAAGTGGAAATTAATGCACAATTCACAATGCATAATGCATAATTGTGTAGGAGAAAAGTATGTACGATAATGATAACTTAATCGTGCTTAAAAGTAGAGATTTTGCAATACGGGTTATAAGATTATATCAGTATTTACAACAGGATAAAGGGAATTCGTTATTGCAAAACAACTGCTTAAAAGTGGCACAAGCATAGGTGCAAATGTAAAAGAAGCGGTGCGAGGACAATCAAAAGCAGACTTTGCCGCTAAAATGAATATTGCATTAAAAGAAGCATCCGAAACAGAATATTGGATAGATATTCTTCACGAAACAGATTATATAAATGATAAAGAATTTGTAAGTATAAATAATGATTTGAAAGAAATAAGTAAATTACTTTCAAGTATAGTAAAAACTTCATTAAATGATTAATTGTGCATTGTGCATTATGCATTATGCATTTTCAGGAGTGATATTTAATGTCTAATAAAACTACCGGTACAGTATCACAGGTTATGGGACCTGTTGTAGACGTGCGTTTTGAAGAGGGCGCACTACCGGCTATTTATAACGCGCTTACAATGCCTGTTGGTGACCGTATGCTCACGGTTGAGGTAGCTCAGCATATCGGCGACAATGTTGCGCGCTGTATAGCTATGGCTTCTACCGACGGTTTACAGCGCGGCACAGCCGTTACCGATACAGGCAAGGCAATAAGCGTGCCTGTAGGTCGTGAAACATTGGGACGAATATTTAATGTTTTGGGTGAGCCTGTTGATAATATTGAAGCCCCCAAAACAGACGATCGTTGGAACATTCACCGTCCGGCTCCCGAATATGACGAACTGTCTACCAGTACCGAAATACTTGAAACAGGTATAAAGGTTATTGACCTTATCTGCCCCTATTCAAAGGGTGGTAAAATAGGTCTTTTCGGCGGTGCAGGTGTTGGTAAAACCGTTCTTATTATGGAACTTATCAACAACATCGCCAAAGAGCACGGAGGTTTGTCTGTATTTACAGGAGTTGGCGAGCGTACACGAGAAGGTAATGACCTTTATAATGAAATGAAGGAATCGGGCGTTTTAGAGAAAACCGCGCTTGTATACGGTCAGATGAACGAGCCGCCGGGCGCACGTATGCGTGTAGGTCTTTCGGGGCTTACTATGGCAGAGTATTTCCGCGACCAAGAAAATCAAGATGTGCTCTTGTTTATTGACAATATATTCCGCTTTACACAGGCAGGTAGTGAAGTTAGCGCACTCTTGGGTCGTATGCCGTCAGCTGTTGGTTATCAGCCTACGCTTGCGACCGAAATGGGTGCTTTGCAAGAACGTATTACCTCTACCAAAAAGGGTTCTATTACATCTATTCAGGCAGTATATGTGCCTGCTGATGACCTTACCGACCCTGCACCTGCAACAACATTTGCTCACCTTGATGCTACAACCGTTTTGTCACGTGATATAGCGTCACAGGGTATTTACCCTGCGGTTGATCCGCTTGAATCGACCAGCCGTATACTATCTGCAGAGGTTTTGGGCGAAGAGCATTACTTTGTAGCTCGTGAAGTTCAGCGTATACTTCAACGCTATAATGAACTTATGGATATCATCGCCATTATGGGTATGGATGAACTTTCTGACGAAGATAAACTTCTTGTTGGTCGTGCCCGTAAAATTCAGCGATTTCTGTCTCAACCCTTCCACGTGTCTGAAAAGTTTATTGGCATAGAGGGTACCTATGTACCGATTAGCGAGACCATTCGTGGATTTAAGGAAATAATCGAAGGCAAGCACGATGATCTGCCCGAGTCGGCGTTCCTGTTTGTCGGTACTATTGATGAGGCGGTTGCCAAAGCTACTAAGGGTGGTAAATAATGGATACCTATAAACTTATTATTTCTACTCCCGATGGTAGTGTGTTTGATGATGATGCGGCAATTTTGGTGGTTCGAGGTACCGAGGGAGAGCTTGCTGTAATGGCAGGACATATACCCTTTATCACTGCGGTAAAACCCTGCGAATGTAAAATAGTATTGCCCGACGACAGCATAAGGCTTGCGACAATCGGCGGCGGAATACTTACCGTAGCTTCAGATAAAACTACCTTGCTTTGCAGTGATTTTAAATGGAAATAAAAACGAAGCCCACGATTTAAATCGAGGGCTTCATTTTTTAGATTATTCTTTTAATAGCTTTACCAAGCACCGTTCGTAATTTGCTTTTGTCAGAAAAAACAAGCAAAAGCACAACAAGCTCGACAGCCGCTGAAATTGCCGTGCCTATAAGTCTTGCTGTAAGCACCACAAAGAATGCATCAATGCCTCCGCGATACATAACGGAAATCCAAAGGGTATTTAGTATCAACGAGCAGGTGATTTTATTTAAAATTACGCAAATCAAAATTTTGATAGGTGTTGCGTTTTTGTATATAAATTCAGCGAGAATAAGTCCATAAACGCAGTTTGTAAGCGTAAATCCCGGGAAATAAGCGCCAAACGGAAACAAAAGCGAACCTACAAGGTCGCCCACACCTGCGACTGCAACGGCATATGGCGTGCCCAAAAAGGCGGCGGCAAAGGCAACCGCTACAAAGCCAAAGCTGATATCTTGGCTCCATATTTTATAACTCGGGATAAGCCTTTCTAAAACCAGATTTAGTGCAATCAACAGCGCAGTTAGAACAATTTTTACAAGTTTTGTTTGTTTTTTGCTGTTTGTCAAAATAAAAACCTCCTATCATCCGTAACTAACTGATAATAGGAGGTATTCTTAAATAAATACAAAAACGGCTATTATTTGTCAGCGGGATGCGACAGCAAAACCGCGGAGTAAAAAATCCTTCGTTTGCGTGACAACTCCCCGTTCACGCAACACTTAACGCCATGCCGTCTACTCTGAATATTGTGATTATATTATATACCTTTTTGCGTAAATGTCAATTAAATCTTGCCTGTGTCACGCAGTACTTTTACCTTAAGTACTGCGATTTGTGTTTTGGCATCCTTGATTTCTCCGGAAAGCACCATTTTTACAGCCTGCTGGAGCGGTATGCGAAGCACATCTAAAAATTCGTCTTCATCGGTATCCTGTTCACCAAAGGTAAGTCCTGTTGCCAGATAGCAGTATATAACCTCGTTTATATATCCGGGTGTAGGATAGAGTGGGTATAGATCTACATAGTTTTTCGCCTCTGCGCCCGTTTCCTCACGAAGTTCGCGTTTGCCGCATTCAAGAGGGTCCTCGTCTTGTCGGTCGCGTTTGCCCGCAGGTATTTCAAGTGTTTCTTCCATATATGGATATCGCCACTGCTTTACAAAAAGCAGTTCGTCTTGATCTGTCAGTGCTGCAATACACACGCCGCCAGGATGTTCTATGACTTCGCGAGTTGCAGTATTGCCATTGGGCAGCAATGCCGTATCCTGACGCAAATTGATAACTCTGCCTTTAAATTTGTATTCATAACCTAATTGTTTTTCTTCTAAATTCATTATTTTCTACCGCCTTTAATATATTTTAAATAGTAAGTTTTTAGAGGGTGCTTATTTTGGAAAGAATTATAAAAAACATTGATTACGACTTTTCGGAAATGAAAAAAGTTATAGATGCGTTGTGTTGCAGAATTCCTGCTTTAGAACCGTTTTCTATCGGAAAAAGTTGCGCAGGGCGCGATATAACAGCGATCAAAATTAATTCAAATACCGAATATGTGCTGTTTGCCGCCGCCTTTCACGGTAGCGAGCATATAACAAGCAATATATTACTTATGTTTATAGAGGAGTTTTGCGATGCATATATAAAAAACAGTTCGCTTAGTGGTATAAATGTAAAAAAGGCACTCGGAAACCGCGGTGTAATATTTGTGCCTTGCGTAAATCCTGACGGCTGTGAGATATCCATACACGGTGCGCTCGGTTGCGGAAAACAAGTAGGGGATATATATAAAATGTGTGAAGGTGATTTTACACACTGGAATGCTAATTTGCGAGGAGTGGATATAAACCACAATTTTGATGCAGGCTGGAAGAAGCTTCGAGATTTAGAACGGAGATCCGGTATATTAGGGCCTGCGCCCACACGTTTTGGTGGAGAAAAACCGCATAGCGAGCCTGAAACTGTTGCGCTTGTAAATCTTTGTAAAGAATATAATATCCATCACGCTTTGGCACTTCATTCACAGGGTGAGGTTATTTATTGGGACTACAACGGATACGAGAATAAAATCTCTAAGCGAATGGCAGAGATTATGGCGGCTACCAGCGGATATGCGCTGGATGTACCCGTGCGACTTGCTACAGGCGGCGGATTTAAGGATTGGTTTATTGCTGAGTATTTGCGCCCTGCATTTACTGTGGAGGTGGGGCGCGGTAAAAATCCATTGCCAATACATACGGCTTCACAAATTTACAACGAGTTGCGAGAAATGCTCACAATAACTGCTATAATGTAATCATATCACTATATTATTGCTATTTCAATAAAAATTTTATAGGTGCGCTTTTGAAATTTTACATTGTTACATATAAAAAAATCTTGAAAATGAGTACATAGTAGAGTATAATTACTCTGTTAAGGCGGTATATGTTGTGCGCTTTTGCGCAACA
Organism: uncultured Ruminococcus sp.; assembly: GCA_964630675.1. Taxonomy (GTDB): domain Bacteria; phylum Bacillota; class Clostridia; order Oscillospirales; family Acutalibacteraceae; genus UBA737. The sequence continues at coordinate 6,666 of CAZVWG010000040.1, read as the reverse complement.
TATTGTAAAGGATGTTTTGTGGCTCTCATTTCAGCCTCCCGCAAAAAAGAAAGGATATGTTAAATATGGAAAAAAAAGAGCGCAGAGTAGGAACAGTTTCAAGAGGTATTCGTTGTCCTATTATCCGCGAGGGTGACAACCTTGCAGAAATAGTAGCAAACAGCGTTATCGAAGCATCAGAAATTGAAGGTTTTGACCTTAACGATCGTGATGTTATTGCTATGACGGAGTCAATCGTTGCGCGTTCGCAGGGCAACTATGCATCTGTTGACAATATTGCCGCTGATGTTAGAGCAAAACTTGGCGGTGGTACGATTGGCGTTATTTTCCCGATCTTGTCAAGAAACCGTTTTGCAATTTGTCTTAAGGGCATTGCAAAGGGCGCTAAAAAAATAGTTCTTATGCTCAGTTATCCTTCTGACGAAGTGGGCAACTCACTGGCAACCTATGACCTGATTGATGCGGCGGGCATTAATCCTTATACCGATGTTCTTTCGCTTGAAAGATACCGCGAGATTTTCGGTGTTCAGAAGTTAGAGTTTACAGGCGTTGACTATGTTCAGTATTACGGTGATCTTATCAAAGAAATGGGTGCCGAGGTAGAAATCATATTTGCAAATCAACCCAAGGCAATTCTGAATTATACCGATTGCGTACTCACATGCGATATTCATACCCGAGCACGAACAAAGCGCCTTCTTAAAGAAGCGGGCGCAAAGGTGGTTTGCGGTCTTGACGATATTATGAATGCAGCGATTGATGGTAGCGGCTATAATGAAAAATACGGTCTTTTAGGTTCTAATAAATCCACCGAAGAAACAATTAAACTTTTTCCAAAAGAGTGTAAAGACTTGGTTCTTGATGTACAGGACCGTGTGCTTAAGGCAACAGGTAAGCATGTAGAGGTTATGGTTTACGGCGACGGTGCTTTTAAGGACCCACAGGGTAAAATTTGGGAACTTGCCGATCCGGTTGTATCACCCGCGTTTACCGACGGTCTTATTGGTACGCCTAACGAGCTTAAGCTTAAATATCTTGCTGATAACGATTTTAAAGAGTTAAGCGGCGACGCGCTTAAAGAGGCAATCTCTGCAAGCATTCGAGCGAAAGACGGCAGTCTTGTGGGCAATATGGCGGCTCAGGGTACTACACCTCGTCAGCTTACCGACCTTATTGGTTCACTGTGTGACTTGACAAGTGGTTCAGGTGATAAGGGTACTCCTGTGGTTTTGGTTCAGGGTTACTTTGATAACTACACAAACTAAGGAGGATAAGCGTATGAATTCAAATGTAAGACCAGATTCTATGAAAAGAATTACCACCATAGAGCTCGCAAATAAATTTATTGATAGTCAGGTTGCAGCGGTTCGTGAGCAGGTTGGCGATAAAAAAGTTTTGCTTGCTCTTTCCGGTGGTGTAGACAGTTCGGTAGTTGCGGCGCTACTTATAAAAGCTATCGGCAAGCAATTGGTTTGCGTTCACGTAAATCACGGTCTTATGCGCAAGGGAGAGAGTGAACAGGTTATAGAGGTATTTGGACAGCAACTGGATGCAAACCTCATCTATGTTGATGCTACCGACCGTTTTCTTGAACTGCTTACAGGTGTAAGCGACCCCGAAAAAAAGCGTAAGATTATCGGCGGCGAGTTCATCAAGGTGTTTGATGAAGAAGCGGCAAAGCTTGACGGTATAAGCTTTTTGGCTCAGGGTACCATTTATCCTGATATACTTGAGTCCGATGGCGTTAAGGCGCATCACAATGTTGGGGGCTTACCTGAGGATATGGATATGGAGCTTGTAGAGCCTGTTAAATTGCTTTACAAAGATGAGGTTCGTGTTGTAGGTGAAGCGTTGGGATTGCCACATGCTATGGTTTACCGTCAGCCGTTCCCGGGTCCCGGTCTGGGAGTTCGTTGCCTTGGCGCTATTACCCGTGACAGACTCCACGCTTTGCGTGAGGCAGATGCAATTTTGCGTGAAGAGTTTGATAAAAACGGTCTTGCAGGCAAGGTATGGCAGTATTTTATCGCCATACCCGATATGACAGCTGTTGGTGTTATTGACGGAAAACGTCTTGATGGCTGGTGTGCAATTATTCGCGCGGTAAACACGACCGATGCAATGACCGCGACTATTGAAGAAATTCCTTATGCGCTACTTCACCACATTACCGCTCGCATTACAAGTGAGGTTAAAGGTATCAGTCGCGTACTTATGGATATCACACCCAAGCCCGTGGGTACAATAGAATTTGAGTGAATTTTAAATGCTCTGCAAAAGCAGAGCATTTTTTGTTGCTAAAATTACATATTTGTGTTATAGTATATAAGGAAATTAGTATGCTTTAACAATTTGATTAAATAAGGAGAATAACGATGAAATTGGTTAAACGTTTTGTTAGTCTGATGCTTACTGCTATTATGCTCGCAGCAGTACCCTTTATTGCTAACAATGGCATTACGGTTGAGGCTTCCGATAGCATTGAAAAAACAGCAACTGCTACCTCGGAATATTCTTATTGGAGCGGGAAGGCAGCAAGCGACTTTGCCGATGGTGACGGTACAGAAGATAACCCTTACATAATTGAAACTGCCGAACAGCTTTATCTTGCTCTGACACAAATTACCGACTCTACAAATAATGTTGCCGGCGGTATAGAAACAAGCCGGATATTAAAACAGAGTTCAACAACAGAGTATGTTCCTGTTTATACGCCTTATTATTATAAAGTGGCTGATGGCATTAGCGCTATCTATCTTAACGATATTTTAGGTAACGAATCACTTGAAGGTATCAAGTCATTGGTTGCAGGAACTACAAAGAATAATTGGAAACCCGGTAAGTCATTTGTAGGTAATCTTGATGGTAATGGTGTTACTATTTACGGTATGTATTCTTCTACCGGACAGGGTCTTGTTTACAAACTTGACGGTTCTGCAACTGTTAAAAATTTTAATTTTGATAGCTGCTACTCAAAGGGTTCAGGCTCTGCCGCAATGGTTACTACAAATTTAGGTTCGTATACTAACGACTCAACAATTGAAACTATTGCAAACATCTCAGTAAAGAATTGTTATATCGCAACCACACGTGTGATTACACTCAGCGATTCTAACAGTGACGGTTACTATGAATGCTCCCCCGGAGCTGCAGGTGTTGTTTCAACCGGCTCTACTGCTGAAAGCCTTATAATTTCTAACTGCTTATTTGACGGTTATTCTTGTGAAGTCGTTCAGGGTTCAGGCTCTGTTGGGACTGTTCCGTCCGGATACGTAAGTACATACGGCGGTATTATAAGCGGTGGACATAATATGAACAACGTAACACTTTTAGGATGCGTGTCGCTGGGTGCACCTGCGGTTGATGAGATTTTTGTTTCAGGTCAAGAAGTTTTCTATAACCGCTATGACAAAAACCAAGGTTATCAGGTGTCATTTTATGATAGCTATACCGATTTTCCAGCCACCCTTACTGATGCATATCCAAATAAGTATGATAAGTTGCTTGACATAACACGTTTGAGTGTAACGGACACTTACGGTATGTATGATATGCCAAAACTTAATTGGAAGACAAGCTGGCAGTTGGTTACTACTGTTGATGGCGTAGATAAATTTCCGGACGCAACCTATCGTGTAATTCCTATGCCGCAATACAATGAAAATGTTAAAACATCCGATTCTTTTACTTATGCGGTGCAAATTGCCGATCAAAACAATAGTAGCGGTGCATACAGTGTGTTTAGCGGACCGTATCCTAGAGGAACATATGGTATGTATTATAGCCTTTTCGGCTCAGGCACAGAGGAAGATCCATATCTTATTCAAAATGCATTTGAGCTTGCGCGCGCAATAGCTTCGGGCGGAATGAATGCTTACAATAAGGTGTATTACAAATTAACCTGCGATATTGATGCGTCTGCTGCTACTTGGATTACACAGGATTCTATCACAACCAGTAGTTCGGAAAAATATAAATATGTTGAATTTAATGGTGTTTTAGATGGTGACGGTCATACTGTTAGTGGGATTTATGCCGGTGATGATCAATCGATAGGCCTTATTCCTATATTGGCTGAAGGTGGAGTAGTTAAAAATATTCACATTAGGAATAGCGTTTTTGTTTCGGGTGATGAATACGCCGGCGCAATAGTAGGTGAAGCAAAAATCGGTGCGCAGGTCATAGGTTGCTCGGTAGAAGATTGTCTTGTTGTTAGTAAAAAATCCGATGACCATATAGTAGGCAGAGTAAGAGGAACTGTGCTTAAGAACAGCTATTATATCGCAGACGACAATTCTACTGTTGAGGAAAAAACAATATACTATAATGCAAACGGTGCTTTAGGTAATATTAATATCGGTCAAAATCAGGATATATGGTATGTAGGCGGTAAGGACGGAAGCACACCCAGACTAAAGAATTTTGCCCAAGCGCGTATGTTGACAGATGTCGACGGTGACGGTGACGCAAGTGAATATACAGCGCGCGACCTTGCTGCATTGCGTCAATTACTGCTTTTAGATGATGAATACAAGTATCTTTATGCAGATGTCGACCGCAACGGCAAAACCGACATACTTGACCTCGTGATTTTATGTAATGAGATGATTGGGGATTACAGCAATCCTAATAATAATTTTTGGAGAAATGTAAAGCTTGGTAAGATTAATATCTATTATGGCGAAAATGATAATTATGACGCTGCAAGAAAATTAGAAATCTATCTTGAATCGGCGGTGCCCGATGTTGATATAAAAAAGATTGTATCAGCAGACAAAACCGTTAGCGGTACCGATAGTAACAGCGAAGCGGTTTATGTTCATTCCAACGATTTAACGGGCACACCAACAGGTGAACTTGAAATAATTGTCGGCGATATTGAAAACTATAGCGATTATTGTCAAAACAATCTGAAAACCAACGATTATGCTATAACTTATGATTCAAACAGCGGTGTTTTATGGTTTAAGGGCGGTAGCTTCACGGGCGTAGAGCAGGCGGTTATTGATTTTATTAATAATTCTACGGTTGAAGACGGTGAAATTTACACAGTAGAAAATGCAACACTTGATGAAAACAAACAGGCTAAGACCGTTATGATAGATACAGATTATGACGGAACAGCCGATACATACACCGAAATGTATTATGCCTGGGGTGACGAATTCAGCGGTGTGAAAGAGGATGCCGCAGCGGGTGAAAATGCAGAGTTGTCGCTTGATACTTGGAACATTAACCGAATGCGTACCGAAACAGAGGTAGGAAAAAGCGGCAATTATAATAATGTTGAAACAGCTAACGAGAGCGAAATATCCAATCTTTATTGGGTGGAAGACGGTAAACTTTCTGTTACTCGCGGTGTAAAGGCAGAATATGCTACCGATACTACAAATAGACTGGGGTATGTGAAACTTTATAATCAAACAGGAACAACCGCTTTGAATGATGTTATTGATGATGAAGATATTATTGCTAATTCCGGTTCTATAAAGACAAATCATTCTATGCTTTATAAGCAGGGTTATGCCGAGATGTATGGCAGTCTGCCTTCTGACGGTCATACTTTTGCTTCGTGGTGGATGTTAGGTCATGGCAGTATGAATAATTATGTTATGACAGAGTCACTTTTCGGCAAGGTTTATAAGCTCAACAACCAGGGCGAATACGCTTATGACGGAACAAGCACGTGGCCAATTTCTACCGATCTAAAAACCTATAAATATCAGGTTCCGACCAACTATTTTGAAATAGATATTTGGGAACTTATGCAGAATAACGGCATTGCACATTCAACAATACAAAAAACAAAAACAACAGGTTTTTATGATTACAGGCTGTACCTTAATGTGCATAAGTTTTATTCTGTGGGTTCAAGAAATGCAGATGTGGTTAATATTATAGATTGGGATAATCCTGCTACGCCGCGTGGCGTAATGCAAAAGGAGTATTTCGGCTCTAAGGATTATTACTTTAGTACAAGTGCTACTTGGCTTGACTTTACCGATGGCACAAATACACGCTATACTAAAGACTTGTTAGGCCGTGTTACCGCAAACTATGTTGAAACATTGCAGAGTCAGCTTACAGCGCCGCGCAGATATGGTTTTTATTGGAGTACAAACGGTGTTGATAAGTTTAATTTCACGTTATATATTTATGATGTTAACGGCGATGGAATCGAAGATGACAATGCAATACTTGGTACAAGCGATATGACGTATAATAAGGATAGCGGTATGGATCCTCAGGATTATGATTGTGTAAACGATGCCGAAGTAGCTAACCAGTATATGTATTTCTTGCTTGATAATGTGCTGTATACTTCCAATCAAAAACATCAGGATTCGACGAGTGAGAATGCTGTTATGTTTACTGATATGCTTACCAATGAAGGAACGGAAGAAAATCCCGATAAAATTAATCTTGAAATTGATTATGTTCGTATTTATCAATTGGACGGCAGACGCGATATCGTAACAAGAGAAACCGAAGACTTTAATAACGGAAATCATTTCGGCTATTAAAAATTTTAAAAGAGATTTGACAAAATTAAAACAACACGCTCTAACAAGCGTTGTTCTTAACGGAGAATTTGAAAATCCTTCAACTTTCGTCGAGAACCAGCATCGCGTTTGTATGTACAAACGCACTTGGGCAGTAGCCCAA